>DASXFW010000348.1:0-28348 GCA_036489395.1 Acetobacteraceae bacterium
TGCAGGGAGCCTATGATGCGGTTCGTCAGTCCCCTTGTGGGTGATACCACCAACCGGAGAGCCGGATGCGGGAGAACCGCCAGTCCGGTTCGGAGGGAGGGGGAGGCGGGACAACCGTCTCTCCCTACCCCTATCACGCACAGGCCGTCGTACCGTAAGAAAGCCCGTACGTCCGATTGTGCGTAGATGGCCGGCTCAAGGCCAGCCATGACGAGTGGGGCCGGCCATGGCGGGTAGGATCACGGCGTCGCCATTTCGCGCCTTGCAAGACCAGCTTACCCGAACGCCGGCATCACATCGCGGGCAAACCAGCGCAATTGATCTTCGAACTCGCGCGGGCTTAACCCCTCGGCCCAGTGGATCATGAAATCCTCCAGCCCTGGATATTTCGCCTCGATCGATTTGATGCCGTCGATCACCTGACCTGGTGTGCCGCAGAACCATGCCTTCTGCTGCACGCCATCGCGCAGTGACGGAATCCGCGCCGGCGCCCCCGGTGTGCCCCACGTTCTTCCCTGCTCATCGGCGTAACGAACGAAGCCGAACGGCGCAAACCACTTGTATCGTTCGTCATGCGCTGGCTCGACCTTGCGGATCGCTTCCTCCTGGTCGCGCGCAAGATAGAGCCCTGCGCCCCAGATCATGTCCTGCCCGAGCAGCTTGTTCTGGCCGTACCGTGCGTACGCCGCCTGATATGCGCGCACCACGTTGTCCAGGATCTTCTCGCCATTCAGCGTCACCATCGCCTTCAGGCCATACTTCGCGATCATATCGATCGTCTTGCCCGACGCCACTGGCATCCAAACTTCAACCGGAAGGTGCTTAGGCCGCGGTACCATGGTGATGTCGGTCAGCTTGTAGCCGCGATAGTCCACCGGCGGAGGTGCCTCAAAGAAGCGCCCCTTATGATGGAACGACTCCTCATTGAAGCACTTCAGCATCAACTGCAATTGCTCTTCGAAATAGTCGCGATTCTTGTCCGCGTCGATCAGCGGTGCGCCGAAGCTTTCCACTTCACGCGTGTGATAACCCCGGCCGACGCCCATGATCACCCGACCATCGGTGACGATGTCGGCCATCGCGTAATCCTCGGCGAGCCGGATCGGATGCCACATCGGCAGTACGTTGAACGCGCAGCCAAATTTGAGCTGCTTCGTCTGCGTTGCCAGCCACAGGCCAAGCTGCACCAGGTTCGGGAGGCATTCGTACCCCTCCCGCTGGAAATGATGCTCGGCCGTCCAGAACGCGTAATAGCCGAGCTCGTCCATCACCCGCGCCATGTCGCGCGCGGCGAAGAACACCTCGCTGAGCCGGTCGTTGGAATAGCGGCGTTCGTTCGCCGGCGTGCCCTGCAGGCCGACATTGTCCAGGTCGATCTGGCCGACATAGAGGACGTGGAAACGTTTGATCATCGTGCGCCACCCTTCGCTGCGAGTGCCGCACGGTGCGAAACGCGGCAGGGCGGGTCAAGGGCCAATTGTCATTGCGAGGAGCGTCGCGACGAGGTGATTCCGCGCGCTTGGAGGGACGCCTGTGCGTTCATGACAGGGGATTGCTTCGTCGCTGCGGGCCTCGCAATGACAATCGGACCTAGCGGTTGAATTGCTCCTCCGGCGGAATTGCGGCGTGCGGCGGCACGTAAAGCTGCGCGCATTTCGCCGCCAGCACACCGCCATGCAGGGTCAGGTCGTCGCGGTACGCGTCGCGGATGAAATCCAACGTACTCAGGTGCCGTTCCTCGAAATACATCGAATGCACGTCGCCGCGTCCAGCGCCGAAGACAATGCGGCTGATCTTTGCCCAGATCGACGCGGCGGTGCACATCGCGCACGGTTCCAGCGTTGAGTACAGCGCCGCGCCGCGCAGTTCGTGATTACGCAACCGGGAACCGGCGCGGCGGATTGCCATGATCTCGGCATGCGCCGTGGCATCGCACCGCATATCCACTTCGTTGTACGCTTCTGCGACCACCAGCCCGTCACGCACGATCACGCAGCCGATCGGGTTGGCACCACTCTTTGCCTCACCCCGTCGCGCCAACTGGATCGCGCGATGCATCCAATGTGCGTCGTCCGGCTGCATCGATCCACCTCGGCAGCAGAGATGGACACCGATGGCCGCCCGAAAAATCAATCCTGCGGGAGAGGTGAAGTTACGAACGGCCCCGGGGTGTTGGCATGATGGCCCCCCTCTACCTGGATTACTTCCGATATTACGCCGGCGAGTTTCAGTCAGGCGAGCGTTTTGGTCATATAGACGCGATCGAAGCCCTTCTCGGTGATTCGTGCCGTCTCAACGTAGCCGAGCCGGCGATACAGGACCTGGTTTTCGGTCATCAGCGCGTGGGTGTAGAGCCAAATATCTGTATAGCCGCGCCGGCGTGCTTCCGATTCGGCGAACACCATTAGTGTGCGACCGTGGCCGCTGCCCTGGGCATCCGGTGCGACGGCGATGTTGTCGAGCAGCAGGCTATCGGGGCGATCTTCGAGCACGAGGATTCCCAGGATGCGACCGGCGTCTTCCAGCACCCAGGTCTGCCCGTCGGTGATGCGGCGGGCGTAATCGTCCAGCATCGGACCAGGTTCTTTGCCGATGCGCGCGATGTAATGGCAATACGCGGCGTGCACGATATCGCGCACGGCATCGGCGTCGTGCATCTGGGCAGGTCGGATCATGCGAAGCACCAAGGGCGTCGTGGGTTCTGCTCCTGCATTGTGCATGCTGCGGCCATGATGCGTGCGTTCCTAATGCAATGGGAGTTCTCCCGGCTCTGCCAGGGGATACTTACTACCCTCACCCTCGGTGCTTCGCGTCTCGACCTTCCACTCCGCGGGAGAGGTGTCTATGCGGCCCGCGCGGTCGCGGTTTCAGTCGCGGCCTCCAGCCCCACTGCTTGTGCCAAACGGTCGAGTCGCCGCATCACGCTCTCACCCGCGAACACGCCGCTGTCCTCCTGCAGGCGCAGCACCAACTGCCCGCCGCGCAACGACAGTGACGTGCCGGCCAGCAGATCCGGCGTGCCCGCGGACAGCGTGTACGCAAGTCGTAGCGCCACCCCCAGAACCTCCGCGCGGTTCGCGCTGGCCACATCCAGCAGCAGTCGTGCCGGACGCAGGAACGGTGCGTCCGCGTCGACCTCGTACCGCATCGCCGTCGCCAGCGCGAGGAACGCGCGCGCGTAATGATCCAGGCCGATGCCCGGCTGACGCAGCACGCGCAGGAACGCTTGTTCGGCGCGGAATTCCGGATGGTCATGGCTGCCGATGTCCGACATCCAGCAGGCGACTTCGCGCAGCCGCTGGGCTTCCAATGTCTCACGCGGGAACAGTGGCTGCGTCCAGCCCATCAGCGAGGGTGGCAACGACGGATCGCGGCCCAACCGCGCGGCCATCTCCCGTGCTGCCGACAGCAGCGGATCCTGCTCGCGAATCTCCGCCGGCATGCGCTGCATGAACCAGCCTTCGCGCAAACCGCTTGCGCTGAACACGACACGACGCACGCCGGTGAGTCGCAGCAGTCGACGCAGCGCGACCGCAGCGAACGGAAGATCATCGATGCGGCGGCGCGGCATGGCGGGCAGGCGTTCCAGCGCACGCCGTCCGGCGCCGGAAATCAGGCCCGCAAGGTCGCGCGCTTCCTCGCGGCCGATCGTGTAGTGGTGCACCATCTGCAACGGATAGCCAGTCTGCGCCATGTGGATGCGTGCCAGCGCGCGCCATGCCCCGCCGACCAGATACAGGTCGGCGCCGACCGCATCCGACAGCCAGGGCACCGCCGCCATGTCGGCTTCGGCAATCGCGCGTGCACGGACCGGGTCGTTGCCGGAACGCTCCATCAACCGGATCACACCCAGGCGCAGCGTCTGTGACGCGCCGCGCGCGCCGTTATCCATCCGCACGACTTCCAGCGAACCGCCGCCAATGTCGGCGAGGATGCCATTTGCCGTGGGAATGCCGCACAGCACGCCCTCAGCCGACAGCTCGGCTTCCTGCACGCCGGACAGAACCGAAATGGGTACGCCGGGCATGCGCTGGCTCAGTGCCGCAACGAAATCCGGACCGTTGCGTGCATCGCGCACTGCTGCGGTGGCCAGCACTTCAAACGGCCGCGCGCCCATCGCGCGCGCCACCGCATGGTAGCGGTGCAGCACGGTGAAGGCTTGCGTCATGCCTTCATCGTTCAGCCGCCCTGTGGCGGAAAGGCCGCGGCCCAGGCGCAGCACCGCCTTTTCGTTGAAAATCGCCATCGGATTGCGGCACTCGCCTTCATAAACCACGAGGCGGACCGAGTTGGACCCAAGGTCCACCACGCCGCAACGAGGCAGATTGGCAGGCGGTTTAAAGGGCATGCGATCAGTCCTGGTTCACACGATCCGGGCGGCGATGCGAGGCCAACGGTGACAGCACCGCCGGTCCGTGCAACGCAGAGCCTCGGCCGGACAGCGACGGGTTTGTCATGAAATAGTCGTGAGCCGAGATCGGCTTGCGTCCGGGCGCCACGCGACGCCACTCGCCGTCCGTACGCAGCTCCCATGACTGCATGGAATCCTTCAGGTCGGTCACCATGATCTGGTCCAGCACCTGCGCATGCACTGTTGGATTATGGATCGGTACCAGCGTTTCCACGCGCCAATCCATGTTGCGTTCCATCCAGTCGGCCGAGCTGATATAGACCCGCGCATGCCGGCTGGGCAGCGTATGGCCGTTGCCGAACACGCAAATCCGCGCATGCTCAAGGAAACGGCCGACGATCGACTTGATGCGGATATTCTCGGACAGGCCAGGCACACTGGGGCGCAGGCAACAGATGCCACGCACCACGCCCATCACCTTAACACCGGCCCTCGACGCTTCATACAACGCGTCGATCAGTTTCACATCCACCAAACTGTTCAATTTTATCCAGATTCCCGCCGGCTTTCCGGCGTGTGCGAACGCAATCTCCTTGTGGATCAGCTCCAGCAGCACCTTGCGGGTGGTCAGCGGACTGAACGCGACTTCTTCCATTTGCTCCGGCTTGGCATAGCCGGTCATGTAATTGAACAGACGCGCGGCATCGCGCGTCAACGCGGGGTCGGTGGTGAAGAAGGACAGGTCGGTGTAGATGCGTGCGGTGATTGGATGATAATTGCCGGTGCCGAAATGCGCGTAGGAGCGCACCGATCCGCCCTCACGCCGCACCACCAGTGACAGTTTGGCGTGCGTCTTCAGTTCGGCGAAGCCATACACCACCTGCACGCCGGCGGCTTCCATACTGCGTGCCAGCAGGATGTTCGCCTCTTCATCGAACCGCGCTCGCAATTCAACAACCGCAGTGACGGACTTTCCCGCCTCCGCCGCCTCGATCAGCGCCTTCACAATGGGGCTGTCGTGGCTGGTGCGGTACAGCGTCTGCTTCACCGCGATAACGTTGGGGTTCTGCGCGGCCTGGCGCAGGAACTGCACCACCACGTCGAAACTCTCAAACGGGTGGTGTACGATGATGTCCTTGGCGCGGATCGCGGCGAAGCAGTCGCCGCCGAAATCGCGGATGCGTTCCGGAAAGCGCGGCGTATAGGGCGGAAACAACAGGTCGGGACGATCATCGACGATCAGTTGCTTCACATCGACGACACCCAGGATGCCGTTGGCGGTATTGATCTCGTCGTCCTGCGTACCGAGCTGATCGGCGACCAGCCGGCGCAATTCCTCCGGCATGGCCGCGTTCATGCCCAGATGAATCGCCACTCCGCGTCGCCGGCGCTTCAGCGCGGTTTCGTAGGAACGGACCAGATCTTCCGCCTCTTCCTCGAATTCCACGTCGGTGTCGCGGATCACGCGGAATATTCCCTGGCCGGTGACGGTGAAGCCAGGGAACAACCGGTCGAGGAACAGGCTGATCAGGTCTTCCAGCACGACAAAGCGAATCGTTTCGCGGCCGGGATCGGGCGGCAGGCGCACGAAGCGATCGACCTGCGACGGCAGCGGCAGCATGGCGCGCATGGTCAGGCCGTCTTCCTCGCGGAACAGCAGCAGCGCGACGACCAGACCCATGTTGTGGATGAACGGGAACGGATGCGCCGGATCGATCGCCAGCGGCGTCAGCACCGGAAAGACGCGCTCCATGAACCAGGCGTCGAGCCAGGCCACGTCCTCACGGCTGAGGGCATCGGTCTCGCATACCTCGATGCCGGCGCCGCGCAGCAGGTCGCGCAGGTCGCACCAGACGCGCTGTTGGTCCGCCAGCAGCAGGTCGGCGCGGTGTTTGATCTCGATGAGCTGCTGTGCCGGCGTTCGGCCATCGGGCGACACTGCGGAGACGCCCGCCTTCGCCTGGCCGATCAGGCCGGCGACGCGCACCGAATAGAATTCGTCGAGGTTGGAGGCGCTGATCGACAGGAAGCGCAGCCGCTCCAGCAGCGGGTGGCGCGGGTTCTCGGCTTCCTCCACGACGCGGTGGTTGAAATCGAGCCAGGACAATTCGCGGTTGATGAACCGCTCCGGGCTGTCCGGGGCAATGGTATCGGCGCGTGCGTCGGGCGTCGGACCACCGCGGGGCGAGACGAACTCCGTCGTCGCTCCGTCGCGGGCGAGCACCTCGGTGGCGGGCGGCCTGTTCATGCCCCCAGCTTACAGGAGGGAAGGGTCCGCGGGCGAGGGGTTCTGGGTTGCCCCGCCCATGTCCGCGACCACGGAAACGGCGATCTTTCGGTTAATTTTTCCGCCGGCGGCCAGAGAGGCACGATCCAGCCGGTCGGCCGCCTCGCGCAAGGCAGCGGCGGAGCGTGGCAGCCGCAGTAGAAGCCAGTCCAGGACGGCTTGGTCGGTGCCGATCTGGCGGTCGGCCAGCAGGCGGGTCAGCAGCGCGTGCAGCAGGGAATCCTCGGGCGGGTCGATCGGCACGGCGGTGATCGCGCGCAGGCGGCTGGCGAGATCCGGCAGCCGCACGGACCACCGGGCGGGAGGTGTGCGTGCCGCAAGCAGGATCGGCAGGCGCAAATCGCGGGCGGTGTTCAGCAGGTGAAGCAAGGCGGTGTCGGCCGGTACGGCGTCGGCGTCATCGAGCGTGATGGCGGGAGCCGCGGAGATGTCTGGAGGATCGTGCAGCGCCGGGCCGGCCAGCCAGAGTGCGTTGTGGCGTGCGGCCCAGAGATGCAGCAGGTGCGTCTTGCCGACACCTGGGTCGCCCCAAAGCGCCAGGCGGTGGTCCGGCCATTCTGTGGTGCGGTCGAGCCATGCGCGCGCTGCGTCGTTCGACGGCGCGGCGATGAAATCCGCCGCCGCGTGGGTCGGGCGGTGGATGAAGGGCAGGGGGTATTGGTTCGTCGCGGTCATCGGCCCTCGTCACGGCAGGCCTGGCGCCGCCGTGTACGCGACAGAGGTCGAAGCGTAGAGGGCGGCGTCAAGTCCGGTCGTGACGGGCGGCGGGGTTACCCCCGGTATCCTCACCCGCCAAATGCCTGGTCCCATGGCTCCGGCACCATCGCGTAGCTGTCGCGGCTTTTCATCACGTGCGCGAAGCCGGGGAAATGCACGTGCATCCCGGCGATCAACTGCCGGTCGGTCGCCACCTGGTCGAAGATGCGCACGCGGGTTGCGGCGGCGGCGTGCGGGTCGGTGTCGAACTCGATGGTCACGTCGGGGCGCGGGACCTGGATTTCCGGCACGTGCACGATATCGCCCCAGATCAGCAGCGAGTCTTTGCCGGAGGAGACCATGTAGCCGCTGTGTCCAGGCGTGTGGCCGTGCAGCGGCACCGAATGCACGCCGGGGAACACCTCCACGCTGTCGCGGAATGTGTGGGTCACGTTATGGTACGGCGCCATTTGTTCGCGCGCGCATTGGAAATAGAGTTTCTTGGCGCGCTCGCTGGCGCGCGACATGGCGCTGTCGTCCTGCCAGTGGCGTGGTTCGTTCTCGTGCACGACGAGCTCGGCGTTGGGAAAGAACTTCGCGCCGGTCTTCGGGTCGGCAAGTCCGGCGGAATGGTCGGGGTGCATGTGCGTCAGGATCACGCGCTCGATCGCGGCGGGATCGATGCCGGCGGCCCGCAGGTTCTGCTGCAGCTTGCCGGCGGTGGGCAGTAGATAGTCGCCGGAGCCGGTCTCTATCAGCGCCAGGCGGCCGGCCGAGTGGATCAGGTAGGCGTTCACCGACGTGCGGCGGCCGGGGCGGAACGCGCCGTTCAGCATGCGGGTTGATTCCGCTGGCGTGATGTTCTGGAGAACGTCCACCGTGCCGTCGAGGTAGCCGTCGGACAGGGCAGTCACGACGATGTCGCCGATGAGGCGGTGATAGACGCCGGGGATTTGGGCGGTGGGAACTGTTGTCATGGGGTACTCCTTGGCACAGTGTCGATCACGTGGTCGGGGGAGTTGGCGGCGAAGGAAGCAACAAATTTTTGGCCACAGATGCACAAGATGAACACAGATAAGCGAATTCTTGTCACCGAGTCCGCTGTGGGCAGGCGGCGCGCACGCAACCATCCGTGTGAATCTGTGTGCATCTGTGGCTGAAATATACTTGCCTTCTTACCTTTCGGCGGCATGACGCAGCGTCAGTGTGCGATGTAGCCGCCGTCGACTACAAGCTCCGCGCCGGTGACGAAGCTGGCCTCGTCGGACGCGAGGAACAACACGCCGTACGCGACTTCGATCGGTTCGCCCAGGCGGCGCAGCGGTGTTTCGGCGATCTTCGCGGCGCGGCCTGCGGCGTTGGTGGCGTTCAGCATTGGCGGCATGTAGCCGGGATGCACGGAGTTCACCCGCACGCCTTGCGAACCGTAGCGCAGCGCCGCCGCCTTTGTCAGGTTGCGCACCGCGGCCTTCGATGCGGGATAGCCAGGATGACCGGTCTCGCTGCCGACAATCCCCACGATCGACGAAATGTTGACGATCGAGCCTCGTCCTGCCTTCGCCATTTCCGCCGCGGCAAGCTTGGTGCCGAGGAACGCGCTGGTGGCGTTGATCGAGAGCAGTTTCTGCCAGCCTTCCAGGCTGCTGTCGTCGCCGACGGCACTGCCGCTGATGCCGGCGTTGTTCACCAGAATGTCCAGCTTGCCGTAGGTCGCGATGGTTTCGGCGATCAGGTTTTGCCAGTCGGATTCCGACGTGACGTCGGTGCGGATGAAACGCGCGCGGCCCTGGCTGGCGCTGATGTCGGCGGCCACGGCTTCGCCTTCGCGGACCAGCACATCGGCGATGACGACGGCGGCGCCTTCGCGCGCGAACAAGCGTGCTTCTGCTTCACCCATGCCGTGCGCGGCACCAGTGACGATCGCGACTTTGTCTTTCAGGCGCATGTTCGTTCCTCCCATTCAGCCCATTAGCCAGGCCGTACCATGCTGCTCATTACAACGCCTTGTCATTGCGAGGAACGAAGCGACGAAGCAATCTCGATCGTGACAAGCTGCCGCCGGCTCATCATGCACGAGATTTGCTTCGTCGCTTCGCTCCTAACAAGAAATTGGGGCCTTCTGTCATTGCGGGGCCGCTTGGCCGAAGCAATCCCCTTCGTGACAAGCCGCCGCCGGCTCATCATGCACGAGATTGCTTCGGCCAAGCGACCTCGCAATGACAGAAAGTCGGCGTTTCATCCAGGGCGGGTCTGCCTCGGCTGGTGGCAACTCGCAATGACAGTAAGACAGCGACTAGATATGCAGCGCCTGCCCGTACGCATCCAGCACCGCCTCGTGCATCGTTTCGCTGATGGTCGGATGCGGAAATATCGTGTGCATCAGCTCGGCTTCGGTGCTTTCCAGTGTGCGGGCGATGGTGTAGCCCTGGATCAGTTCGGTCACTTCGGCGCCCACCATGTGCGCGCCAAGCAATTCGCCGGTCTTCGCGTCGAACACGGTCTTCACCAGGCCCTCCGGTTCGCCCATCGCGATGGCCTTGCCGTTGCCGATGAACGGGAAGCGGCCAACCTTCACCTCGTGGCCGAGTTCCTTGGCGCGTGCCTCGGTCAGCCCCACTGACGCGACCTGCGGGCGGCAATACGTGCAGCCTGGGATGTTGCGCACGTTCATCGGGTGCACGTCGTTCAGGCCGGCGATCTTCTCCACGCAGATCACGCCTTCATGCATCGCCTTGTGCGCCAGCCAAGGCGGGCCGACCAGGTCGCCGATCGCGTAAACGCCCGGCTCGCCGGTGCGGCAGTATTCGTCGATCGTGACATGCGTGCGATCGACCTTCACGCCGGTGCCTTCGATGCCGATGCCCTCGACATTGCCGACAATGCCGACGGCGGAGATCACTCGATCGACGGTGATCTCCTGCGGCTTGCCGCCGGCTTCCACTGACACCGTCACGTTGTTGGTGCCCTTCTTCACGCCCTTCACCGTGGCGCCGGCCATGATCTTCATGCCCTGCTTCTCGAACGCCTTGTGCGCGAAGGCGGAGATCTCGGCGTCCTCGACAGGCAGGATGCGCGGCAGCACTTCCACCACTGTCACCGCCGCACCCATGTTGAGATAGAAGCTGGCGAACTCGATGCCGATCGCGCCGGAGCCGATCACCAGCAGCGATTTTGGAAACGACGTCGGCACCATCGCGTGCCGGTAGGTCCAGATCAGCTTGCCGTCTGCCTCCATGCCGGGAAGCTCGCGCGCGCGTGCGCCGGTAGCCAGGATGATGTGCGGCGATTTCAATGTGGCGAGCGGCTTGCCGTCCTTTTCGATCGCGACGGTCTGCTTGCCCGCCAGTTTGCCGCTGCCGTCGAACACGGTGATCTTGTGCTTGCGCATCAGGAACCCGACGCCGTTCGAGAGCTGCTTCGCCACCGCGCGCGATCGCTTCACCACCTTGTCGAGTTCGAATTTCGGTTCCACCGCGGCGAAGCCGAACTCCGGCAGATGATGCAGCAGGTGATTGATTTCTGACGTGCGCAGCAGCGCCTTGGTCGGGATGCAGCCCCAGTTGAGGCAGATGCCGCCAAGGTTCTCATGCTCTACCACCGCGGTCTTCATGTCGAGCTGGGCGGCGCGGATCGCCGCGACATAGCCGCCCGGCCCGCCGCCCAGGATCACAACGTCGAAGCTCTGGTCAGGCATTTTTTGCTCCCTGGGCGATTACGGTCAGCGCGTCGCCTTCCAGGCGCCGCACGTGCCAGTCTTCCATCGGCCGCGCGCCGAGGCTTTCGTAGAAGGCGATCGACGGCGCGTTCCAGTTCAGCACGCGCCACTCAACGCGGCGGCATTTCTCGGCGACGGCGCGTTGTGCGAGGTAGCGCAGGAGGGCGAGGCCGATGCCGCGGCCGCGGTGGGTGGGCTCGACGAACAAGTCTTCGAGGAAGATGTCGGGGCGGCCGCGGAAGGTGCTGAAGGTGTAGTACCACAGGGCGAGGCCGACTGTGGCGCCGCCGGATTCCGCGAGGACCGCGTAAGCGAGGGGGCGCGGGCCGAATAACGCTGCGTGCAGTTCGGATTCCGTCATGACGACTTCGTGCAGCAGGCGTTCGTAATCTGCCAGGCCGCGCACGAGGCGAAGCACGTCCGGCACGTCGGATGGGATCGCGTCGCGAAGGGTGAATGGAGCGGTTGGCACTGCGTTACCCGTTACCCGTTACCCGTTACCCGTTACCCGTCATGGCCGGGCTTGCCCCGGCCATCTACGCAACTACGAAACGTCATTGCACAGATCCCTCCATTCCGGATTGTCTTTCGTGATGAGCTCAACCTTCCATGCCCGAGGCCATCGCTTCAAGCTCGTCTCCCGCTGGATTGCGTCACGGATTTCTTCGTGGAATTCGGCCAACACCAGATGCTTCAGATAATACCGTCGCGTGAAACTGCTCGCGGTTCCTGCGCGGTGTTCCCAAACTCGCCGGGTCAGGTCATTCGTCACGCCAATATACAAGGTGCCGTTCGGATGGTTCGTCATCATATAAACCCATCCGCCCTTGTCCATGTCGTTCGCTCATGTGCGTAACGCTCGGTTCGTGCGTAGATGGCCGGGTCAAGCCCGGCCATGACGGGTTGGTTACAGCAGCAGACTCAGCGGGTCCTCGACAATCCGCTTGAACTCGCGCAGCCATTGCGCGCCAAGCGCGCCGTCCACCACGCGGTGATCGACCGACAGCGTGCACGTCATGACAGTGGCGATCGCCAGCGCGTCGTTCTTTACGACCGGGCGCTTGCGGCCGGCGGCGACTGCCATGATCGCGGCCTGCGGCGGGTTGATGATCGCGGAAAACTCGGACACCCCGAACATGCCCATGTTCGAGATCGAGAACCCGCCGCCCCGGTATTCCTCCGGCTTCAGCTTGCCCGCGCGCGCTCGTCCCGCCAGGTCCTTCATCTCGCGGCTGATGGTCGCCAGGCCTTTCTGGTCCGCCTTGCGGATGATCGGCGTGATCAGCCCGTCGGGGATCGCCACGGCGACGCTGATATCGACGTCGTCGTAGAGCGCGATTCCTTCATCGGTCCAGCTCGCGTTCACCGTTGGCACCCGGCGCAAGGTCGCGGCGCTTGCCTTGATCACCATGTCATTGATGGTGATCAGATAGGTGTTCGGCCCTTCCTTCGGCGACTTCGCATTCAGCTCGCCGATCAGCGCATTCATCGCGTCGATCTCGATGTCCATCGACACGTAGAAATGCGGGATAGTCGATTTTGCCTCGGTCAGCCGGCGCGCGATGACCTTCCGGATCGACGTGTGCGGCACGAGCTTGTGCGGTGCGGTGATCGCCGGCGCGGCAGCGCGCGCGATCGGCGCCGCTGGGGTTGTGGCTCGCGCAGCGACAGGTGCATCAGCTGGCGCCAAAGCGCCGCCGCCTTGCTGTACAGCATCGATATCCGCCTTGACGATCCGTCCGTTTGGCCCGCTGCCCTTCAACCCCGACAGATCGATCCCGGCCTGCAAAGCCATCCGTCGTGCCAGAGGCGAGACGAAAATCCGGCCTCCGCTTTCGTCGTGTCCGTTCCCCGACGCAGCAGGGCGGGGCGCCGGTGCGGCAGCCGTCGGCGGAATCGGTGCCGGAGCCGGCGCGCTCGGCGCGGCTGCCGCGCGAGCAGCGGGCGGGGCAGGGGCGGAGTCCGGTGCTGCTGCTTTCGGTGCAGCCGTGGGAGCCGGCGCGGACGTGGGAACCGCCTCACCTTTCTCCACCAGCACGGCGATGGGCTCGTTCACCTTCACGCCTTCGGTGCCGTCGGCGACCAGGATCTTGCCCAGCACACCTTCATCCACCGCCTCGACTTCCATCGTCGCCTTGTCGGTCTCGATCTCGGCGATCACATCGCCGGCGTGGATCGGCTCGCCTTCCTTTTTTAGCCAGCGCGCCAGGGTGCCCTCGGTCATCGTCGGCGAGAGTGCCGGCATAAGGATGTTCGTTGCCATTTCGCGCGCCCCTTAGAGGATCTTCTTTACCGCATCGACCACCCATTCCGGCTGCGGCAGCGCCAGCTTCTCCAGGTTCGCCGCATAGGGCAGCGGCACGTCCATTCCGTGCACGCGCGTCGGCGGCGCGTCCAGCCAGTCGAACGCATGTTCTGTCACCTGCATGGCGATCTCGGCGCCGATGCCGGCGAATGGCCAGCCCTCCTCGACGGTGACAATGCGGTTGGTCTTCTTCACGCTCTCGACGATCGTCGCGGTGTCCAGCGGGCGGAGCGAGCGCAGGTTGATCACCTCCGCCTCGATCCCTTCCTTCGCCAGCGCATCGGCCGCCGCCAGCGCCACACCGACCATGATGGAGAACGCGACGATGGTGACGCGGTCGCCAGCGCGTTCGATCTTCGCGCGACCGATCGGCACGATGAACTCGTCATCCACCGGGCATTCGAACGTGTGGCCGTACAGGAGCTCGTTCTCCAGCACGATCACCGGGTTTGGATCGCGGATCGCCGACCGCAGCAGTCCCTTCGCATCGGCGGAAGACCACGGCGCCACCACCTTCAGCCCGGGCACATGCGCGTACCAGCTCGCGTAGCATTGCGAGTGCTGCGCCGCGACGCGTGCCGCGGCGCCGTTCGGGCCGCGGAACACGATCGGACACCCCATTTGCCCGCCCGACATGTAAAGCGTCTTGGCCGCGGAATTGATGATCTGATCCATCGCCTGCATGGCGAAGTTGAAGGTCATGAACTCGACGATCGGCCGCAGCCCGTTCAGCGCCGCGCCGACCGACATGCCGGTGAACCCGTGTTCTGTGATCGGCGTGTCGATGACGCGCTTCGGGCCGAACTCATCCAGCAATCCCTGGCTGATCTTGTAGGCGCCCTGGTATTGCGCGACCTCCTCGCCGATCAGGAACACCTTGTCGTCACGCCGCATCTCCAGTGCCATCGCGTCGCGCAGCGCCTCGCGCACGGTGATCGGCTTGGTCGGCCCCGATTCCTTGTCCTCCGCTGCTGCGGGTGCGGGCGCCGCCGCGCTCTCGCCCACTGTGGCCAAATCCTCCGCCTGCCTGGGTGTCTTCGCCGATGGTGGCGGAGCCTCTTGCTTTGCCGGTGCCTCCGCATGGTTCGCCGATGCCTCGGTCTGCTTCGCCGGCGCGGGTGGCGCCGCCGCGCGCGCGTCCTCGCCATTCATCGCCAGCACCGCGATCGGCGTGTTCACCGCAACGCCCTCGGTGCCCTCGTCCACCAGAATCTGTGCCAGCTTGCCTTCATCGACCGCCTCGACTTCCATCGTCGCTTTATCGGTCTCGATCTCGGCGATCACGTCGCCGGCGCGCACTTCGTCGCCGACGCTTTTCAGCCATTTCGCCAGCTTGCCCTCGGTCATCGTCGGCGACAGCGCGGGCATGAGGATCTGCGTGGACATCGCTCAACCCTCCAGCAGCACGTCGGTATAAAGTTCCGCAGGATCCGGCTCCGGACTTTGCTGCGCGAATTCCGCCGCCTGCTGGACCTGCGCGCGCACCTCGTCCTCGATCGATTTCAGCGTCGCCTCGTCCACGCCCATCGCTGCCAGCCTCTCCCGCGCGTGCTGGATGCTGTCATGGTGCTCGCGCATGTCCTGCACTTCCTCGCGCGTGCGGTAGCGTGCCGGATCGGACATCGAGTGGCCACGGTAGCGGTAGGTCATCATTTCCAGCAGATAGGGTCCCTTGCCGGCGCGGCAATGCGCCACAGCCTCGCGCCCGGCGTCGCGCACCGCCAGCACGTCCATGCCATCGACCTGCATGCCCGGAATGCCCCACGGCGCGCCGTTCTTCGACAGATCCTTGGATGCCGACGCACGATCGACCGAGGTGCCCATGCCGTATCGGTTGTTCTCGATAATATACACGACGGGCAGTTTCATCAGCGCCGCCAGGTTGAAGCTTTCGAACGTCTGCCCCTGGTTGGACGCGCCTTCGCCGAAATAGGTCAACGACACCCGGTCGTTGCCGCGGTACCAGTTGCTGAACGCCAGCCCGGTGCCGATGCTGACCTGCGCGCCGACGATGCCGTGTCCGCCGAAGAAGTTCTTCTCCTTGGAGAACATGTGCATCGACCCGCCCTTGCCGTGCGAGTAGCCGTCGCGCCGGCCGGTCAGCTCCGCCATCACACCCTTCGGGTCCATGTTGCAGGCCAGCATGTGGCCGTGGTCGCGGTAGGAGGTGATGACCTCGTCGCCGTCGTCGAGCGCCATCTGCATGCCGACGACGACGGCTTCCTGGCCGATATACAAGTGGCAGAAGCCGCCGATCAGCCCCATGCCGTAAAGCTGGCCGGCGCGTTCCTCGAAGCGGCGAATCAGCAGCATGGTGCGGTAGGCTTGCAGCAACGCATCGCGGTCGGCAGACGCCTCCTGCTTCTTGCCGCGCCTGGATTTTTCCGCCGCCTGCGCCATCACCGCACTCCCCCCGTACGCCCGTCTGAGCGCACACCTAGCCCTCGCGTTCAAACGCGACAAGCGCGGGAAAATTAAGCTGTGGTTTGTGCGCTGCACCAGAACAAGGCGGGAAACGCGCAGGTTTTGGGCCGATTGTGGCGCTTATTTCGCTGCGGGCATGCAAGCAGACAGGTTGTTTCGTGCAGAACGCATTTGGGGCAGCGACGTTTCAGGGCCCGCCCCCACGGAACCAGATCCGCCGACGCCGCGTTGCCCTCCTGCACCCCGCAATATTCGACAGGAGGGATCGTTCGATGGCGGACCAGAGGAATGAGGGCGAAGGCAACAAGACCGCTGCTCGCAGATTCAACCGCGACCAGATCGGCTTTGCGCACAGCGGCAAGGTGGATCAGGCGGCGCGCGAGGCAGAGCATGCGCTGGATACCGCGGAGGGCCGCGACCTGAGGGAAGCGGAGCGCGAGGGCAAACGCCACGCGCATGGCGAGGACCCGGCGGTCGCGCAATCGAAACGCTCACCCGAGCGATAGTCGCGCGCCGGCCGTTGCGTCGTTGCGGTCACCCGCGGGAAGGCGCGGGCCCAAGCGACATGGGTCCGCCGCCTTCGAGCTACCGACGCCGCGGCCCCTACGACTGCTCCCAGAACGCCGGTGTCCGCCGGACCTTTTCCCACGACCGCAGGACCTTTGGCCGCAGCTTCGCCGCGTCGGCGCCGATGAACCCCAACACCAGCCCGGCCGCGAACGCGTGCCGCGGCCCCAGTTCGGCCAGCAGTTTCGCCGCCGTCGTCCCGTCGTTCATCACGCCCAGCCTGTCCTGCAGAGTTCCCAGGCGCTCGGTGAATCGGCGCGCCGCCTTGGCGGGATACAGCGGCCCGAACACCTCCGCGGCATAGCGCGCACGTTTCGCGCGCAGCCGCACGGCGTGCAGCCCAGCCGCGTCGAGCGTTTCGATCTCGTCCCCCGCCCGCAGCAGCTTGCGCAGCCGCTTATCCAGCAGTTCCGCCGCGAGACCCTCGATGGGCGGGATTGGTTCGCCGTCGGGTGGAACAGGATGCCAGGATCGCGCGCCGGCCAGCCATGCCAGTTCGATGCCCAGGCGGCGCCAGGCATCGCCTTCAAGATAGGCGCGCAGCGCCGCGTGGCACGCCTTTCGCTGCCGCTCCGCTGCCGCCAGCAGCCGTGCCAGCCGGTGTTCCGCGGGGAAGGCGGCCGACACGGGCGGTGCCGTCTCGCCCAGGAACACGTCCCAATCGCGCGTGGGTGCGAGGCGGGCGCCCAGCACTTTCAGATCGGCGGCCGCGGCCGCCAGCTCCGGACAATCCAGCGCGTGGCGGAACATCGTGATCGCCGAGCGCAGCCGCCGTACCGCGACCCGCATCTGATGCACCGGCTCGGGGCCTTCCGCGTCGGCTGCCGCGGCGGGTGCGAAATGCAGGATGACGTCGGTCAGGTGGCCGAGGACCGAGGCGAAGCTGTCGGCGATGTCCAGCCCGTCCGGCAGCGCGGGGGCGCCGAGTTGCCGCGCCGGCGGCGGCAGGCCGCGTGCCGCCGCCAGGCCTTCCGCGGCCAATGTCGCGCGCGGCACGTCCACTGGCAGCGCGTCCGCCAGCGCCAGCGCCACCGACCTCAACGCCGCGTCGGCGCCGGACAGATGCAGCCGGCAAGCCGGGCGCTCCGCTTCCACGGCACGCAGCGCGCCACGCCACATCCACAGCGTTACCGGCCCGTGGTCCGTCTCGACCTCAAAGCCGGTGCGGCGGCCGGCAAACGCGGCAACCGCCGCCAGCGTCGGCGGCATGACATGCGCCAACCCGTCCGGCGTCGCGGCGTGCGACTGGATCGGCGCCGGCGCGCCCGGCGGCCATATAGCGGTGCCGGGCACCAGCCGCTCCAGGTGCCAGACGCCGCGCTCCTGCGCCAGGCACAGACCTTCGCCTGCCAGGGCTGCGTCCGGGCTGTCATGCCAGACGATGCGCACCGCCTGGCCGCGTAGTTTTCCTGCGGCGGACAGCAGGGGAAGCCGCGGCAGGCGCGCCGCGTCGTCCGGAGGGAGGCGTAGTTCCAGTTCCATGCGTTCAGGGTGCTCTGTCGAGCTCACGCGGCGTAAGGAAGCGGGTCAGCCGGCCGCCACCGGCATCAAGCTGCCACCAGGGTCCGGCGATTGAGAATTCGGCGAGCGCCCCGGTCGGATAGCCTTCGGCCAGCCGCTGCATCGCCGCATCCGGCAGTGCCCGTGCGCGCGGGCCGGCAAGACCGAGCGCCAACTCGTGCAGGCCAGGATTGTGTCCGATCAGCAACACGCTGCGCACCGTCTCCGTCACGTCGTGCAATGCGGCCAGAAGCTGCGTGACGTTTGCCAGATAAAGCGCCTCGATCGGCTCGATCAGCGGGGTATCGTCCCACGGCTCCAACGCGTCCAGCGTCTGCATCGTGCGGAGTGCGGGCGAGACCAGCACAAGGTCGGGTATCAGTCCGAGCCGATGCATCGCCGCGCGCATGGCCGTGGCAGCGTGCCGGCCTCGCGGCGACAGCGGCCGATCGCGGTCGGGCAGCCTGGCATCGTCACGCGTCGATTTGGCGTGCCGCAGAAGCAGAAGCTGGCGCATGGCGGGTCGCGGTCCGTCCCGGTCGGGTCAATCTTGCCACGTTCGCATGCTCTTGTCGTGGTCCTGGGGTTGTCACCACGTTGTCCTCGGGCTGTCATACGGCGGACGATGCGGCGAATCCGGAGGCGAACATTGCTGGCGCTGGGAGTCGCGACGGCTGGCATGGGTCGGCCGCCGGAGCTCCCTGCCGTGCCGCCGGGCGACGCACTGGCCTTCCGGTTGATGCGCTACGGCTCTCAGATCGGCACACATGCGATGGCTTTCCAGCGACTGTCGGACGGGCTGGACGTGCACATCGCGGTGCAGGTGCTGGTGAAGTTCGGGCCGATCCCGTTCGTGCGCTACACCCACAACAACCTGGAAAGCTGGCGTGGCGGCAGTCTTGCGGCACTGGCTGCGCAGACCGACCGTAACGGCACGGCACTGCACATGCGCGCCTGGCGCTCGCAGCCGGGGCTGGAGGTTGAAGGCAGCGGCGCCGCGCGGTACGTCGCCCCGCCCAACGCGCTGCCGACCACGTACTGGAATCCACGCATGCTGGATGGTCCGATGATCGGCACGCAGGACGGCATGCTGGTGCGCCCAAAGGTGTCGGAAATCGGTATCGAGCGCATTCCGCTGGCCAATGGCGCCACCATCCCGACCCGCCATTACACGCTGCGTGGCGCGCTGAACCTGGATTTGTTCTACGACCTGAACGATGTCTGGGCCGGCATGTCCTTCACTGTCGCGGATGGTTCGCGGATTAACTACGAGCGGCTCTGACGCGCGGCCGGTTCGTCACAGATCGATCCACGACAAATGTCCGCCCTTGCCGGCACCGGTGTCCAGGAACACCGCTGTGCCGCCAGCCGCGCTGCGCCGGACATAGGGGCGGCCGTCGGTGCTGCGCTGGTCGTGGCCGCAATACACTGTCACGCCGGCCGGAATGCGATCCACCCAGCGCAGGCTGCGCTCGGGATAGCCGTCCGGCTGCATGCGGCCGGTCGGCTCGCCATACAGCGCGCGCGCCATCGCGCCGTGCGGACGCTCCAATCCATGCTCTGGCGCAGCATGCTCGAGCATGTCGGTGTGGAAGCCGCCGTGCACGAACAGGGCATCGCCCTGGCGCAGCCAGGCGGGGGCGTGGGGTATTTCGGCGACCACACGTTCGCGCAATGGCGCGTCGAGCTGCGCCGCGGTTGCCTCGACCACCGCTTCCGTGCGCACTGGCTGTCCGGCCAGCATGCGTGCCAGCTTCAGGTCATGGTTCCCTAAAAGAAACAATCCGCGGCCTTCGTCGATCAGCCGAAACATCAGCCGCAATACGCCGGCACTGTCCGGGCCGTGGTCCGTCAGGTCGCCAAGCTGCAGCACGAAGCGGTCGGTGGCAGACGCGTAGCGAAACGCGGCGGAATCGCCATGCACATCGCCCACCACGCGAATGGCGGCGTTCTGAGGTATCGACCGGATCATATTGTTGCGACCGGTTTAACGGTGCATCGCCAGGAGCGCCAGCCAAGAGCGCGCGATCCGAGGTAACCTCCGGCAGCGAACCTGGCTGTCACGTCATCCCCGCATTCGCAGCGAGGACGCATGACCTCACACGTGTTCTTCCACCTTCGCCGCTGCGGCTGGCGCCGGTGCGCCGTGCAGCAGCAACGCCAGGTCGCGCCGCATTTCGTTGAATGGCACGGACGCGACGTCACGTGGACGCTGCAGGTCCACGACAACTTCCGTTACGATGTGCCCAGGGCCAGGCGCCATCACCACAATCCGATCCGCCAGCAGGATCGCTTCCTCGATCGCGTGGGTTACAAACAACACCGTAAGGCCGGTGCTTTCCCACAGCGTCAGCAATTCGGTCTGCAGCCGCTCGCGCGTCATCGCATCGAGCGCGCCGAAGGGTTCGTCCATCAGCACGACCGCGGCATCATTGGCGAGCACGCGTGCAATGGCGACGCGCTGCTTCATGCCGCCCGACAACTGGTGCGGATAGGCGTCGGCGAAACGACTGAGGCCGATCATGGTGATGAACCGGTCGGCGATCGCGCGCACCTCGGCGCGCGGCAGGCCGCGCGCGGCGGGGCCGAAGCCGATATTCTGCCGCACCGACAGCCACGGAAACAATCCGTAGTCCTGGAACACCATGCCGCGTTCCGGACCGGGCGCGGTGATCGGCCGGCCGTCCATCAGGACATGGCCTTCGGTCGGTGTCTCGAACCCGCCGATCAGCCGCAGCAGAGTCGACTTGCCGCAGCCGGAGGCGCCGATCAGGCAGACGAATTCCCCGCGCGCGACCGAAAGATTGACGGCACGCAGCGCCACCACCTCGCCGGCGCCGCCGGCAAATCGCTTATGCACGGCTTCGACACGCAGGATCGGCGCGTCCGCGATGCGCTCGGTAAAGGCGATGCGGCGACGGTCGGCCATCACGCGCCTCCCTGACGTGGATTCCAGCGCAGCACGTGGCGGCTGATCGCGCGTATCATCTGGTCCGAAACGAATCCGGCGAGGCCTATAACGATCATGCCGGCGATGACGACGTCGGTGCGTGAGACTTCGCGGGCGTCAGTGATCATCGCACCGAGTCCGGTGCGCACGCCGCTGATTTCTCCCACCACGATCACCACCCAGGCGAAGCCGAGCCCGAGGCGCAAGCCGGTGAAGATGCCCGGCAATGCCGACGGCAGCACGACTTTCGGAAACGTCGCGGTAGGCGACAGGCCGAGCATCGCCGCGGCTTCAAGCAGCCGCGGTTCCACGCTGCGCACGCCGAGCACGGTGTTGAGCAGGATCGGATAGAAGCAGCCGAGCGTTACGAGAAGCAGTGCGGTGTGCGCTCCCAGGCCGAACAGGATCAGGAATAACGGCTGCCAGGCGGTGACCGGTACGGGGCGAAGAAGTTGCAGCGTGCTGTCCATCAGGCGGCGGACCAACGGTAGTTGGCCGATCAGCAGGCCGAGCGGGAGAGCAAGCGCGGCGGCGAGAAGGAAGCCGCCGTAAACCCGCTCGGCGGACGCCAGAAGATTGATCCAGAGTTGGCCGGTGAACGCGTCGTCACCCTGGCCGAAGCCCGCGAGGTTGGCGATCTCGACAGCGATCTGCTGGGGCTGCGGTATCAGGCCATCCGGCGAATCAAGTGTCGCGGCCCACCACAGGCCGAACAACAATGCGGGCAACAGGACCGCGAGCAAGCCGGAGGAGGCGTCGAGGCGCGCACGCATCGTGTGTACCGTCAGGCGTGTGCCGCGAGTTCGTTCGAAATCGCCGGATCGAGCAGCGTGGCGAAGTCCGGCAGGCTGCGGATCTGGTTCATTGCAAGCATGTGCTGCGCGTAGGATTTCACCTCGCTGATCATCAGCGGGGTCATCTGCCAGTCGAGCTCGACATTGGGCACCGCGCGCGCCACCGCGGCCTTGTCGAGCCCGAGTTTTGCGACAGTCATGTCCACCAGTTCCGCCGGGTGCGACATCGCGTAGGCGCTGCCCTTGCGTTGCAGGTCGAGCATCATCAGCGCTTCCTTCGGCCGCTTCTCCATGGTTTCGCGGTGCGTTGCGAGGATCATGTTCAGGCTGCCCATCGGCGTGGAGTAGGGGTACTCCACGATCTTCCCGGTGCCGTTCACCAGCGACAGGCTGGGGCCCGGTTCGGCGCCGACATAGGCGTCGATGTCGCCGCGGGCGAGTGCGGCGGGCATGTCGGCGAAGCCGATGCGCACCGGCTGGATGTCGCTCGCGCGCATGCCCAGCATGTGCAGCCTTTCATAGAAGAACACCTGCTGCGTGGTGCCGGGCAGAATGCCAACCTGCTTGCCCTTCAGGTCGCGGATCGAGTCGATGTGCGCGCCTTTGCGGGCGACGACGGCCATGCCCTTGTTGCATTCCGAGCCATACACGACGACCGGCTGATGCCCGACGGCGCCGAGGATGGCGGCGGCGATGCCGAACGTGCCGTAATCGACGGAACGGGTGACAACCGCGTCCTTCACGTCGGTCGGGGTGGAGAACGGGATGATCTCCAGGCGATAACCGGCCGGGAGGAAGCGCTGATAGAAATACGGCGCCATCGAATGGACGAGTTTCATCACGCCCATGCGGATGGTGATGGTGTCCTCGGCCGCCGCAGGACGCGCGAGCGCTGCAAGAGGTGCGGCGAGGCTCGCACGAAGCATCGAACGACGGGTGACGCGCGGCATCGGGGACCTCGTGGCCATATTGGTTGGGGGTTAAGGGTTGAGGTGAGCAAGCGTCGTGCCACGGTTTCGTGCGCGGGTCAGTGGCGCGGCTATGGGCATGTGTGCGGGAAAACAACCGGGTGGGCGGTGCGGTACCGGATGTTCGTCCGGCGAGATGCAAAGGAGCCCTTTGGGTAGCGCTTATTTTTTATTCATCCCGCTAGGGACATGAGCCGGAATTGCGCATGTCGCGTTTGGCAAGCAACTAATTACCAGCCCGCGCGGTGCCCCGCCCGCTATGGTCCGGTCGGAGCCCGATGCACGTAAGGGCAAGCCGATCGTCGGAAATACCGATGCTGCTGTCTCATGGCCGGCCTGCGCCGGCCATGAGACAGAGAAATTCCGCGTCCACGCATCCTCTTGCGTGATGCGTGTGAGGTGCAGGCGCGCGGCCGCCCAACGAACAGCACGCAACGAATTGCTTTCGCGTCCCGATCCACCGTGCTGTTTCCTCGGCAACGAGGATTGCTTGGTTGGAGTTCAAATGCCGCAACACGCCATTCCGGAAGCGGTGACGCTGTCGGCCGACCGCGCCTGGCTTACCGCCACCTGGTCGGACGGGACGCAGGTTCGTCTTGGTGCCGGGCGCCTCCGTGCTGCTTGCCGCTGCGCCGATTGCGTGCGAGCACGCGCGGACGACGCGCCGGTCTCCACCACCGGCATTACCATTTCTGCGGTCCAGCCGTATGGCCCGCATGTCGGCCGCATCACATTCTCTGACGGCCATGATCGCGGGCTTTTCCCCTGGTCCTGGCTGCTGGAAATCGCCGCCGCGGAGCCGGTGGCATGAGCGCGTTCGAACCGCAGACCGTACTGGACGTGCGGCACTGGACCGACACGTTGTTCAGCTTCACCACGACTCGCAGCGCGTCGTTCCGCTTCAACAGCGGGCAGTTCACCATGGTCGGACTGCAGATGGGCCCCGCGCCGCTGGCGCGCGCTTACAGCCTGGCCGGCGCACATTACGACGACATGCTGGAGTTCTTCAGTATAAAGGTACAGGACGGGCCGCTGACGTCGAAATTGCAGCATCTGCGGCAGGGCGATGTGGTGCTCGTCGGGCGCAAGGCCACCGGGACGCTGGTGCTGCATCACCTGCTGCCCGGCCGCCGACTTTGCCTGTTTGCCACCGGCACCGGCCTGGCGCCGTTCGCCAGCCTGATTCGCGATCCGGAGGTTTACGAACGGTTCGAGCATGTCGTGTTGGTGCACGGCTGTCGCCGCCGGGCCGAGCTGGCGTACGGCGAATGCGTCGTCGATGCCGTGCGGGACAGCGAATTTCTCGGGCCGCTGGCGCGTGCACAGCTTGTCTATCATCCCACCGTGACGCGCGAGCCGTTCCGCAACCAGGGGCGTCTGACCGATTTGATGGCATCCGGCAGGCTGTGGCGCGATCTGGGGCAGGCGCCGCTCGATGCGGAGTCCGATCGCGTCATGCTGTGCGGCGGTCCGGCGATGCTGCGCGAGACGCAGGACATGCTGGAAGGTGCGGGGTTCGTCGAGGGAAGTGGGAACAAGCCGGGCGGGTATGTGGTGGAGAAGGCGTTCGTGGAGAAGTGACGGCTTTCGAGCCACGCGTCCCCACTCCCACAAGGGGAGGGGGAGATACGCGGACCGCAATTAGTTGCTCGCACCCGCCGTTCCATCCCGTCACGCTCCATGAACGCGTAACCAGGGGGATTCCAATTTGACCACCGAGCCCACGACCCATCTGGCGGAGACCGACATCCTGGTGATCGGCGGCGGCACCGCCGGCCCGATGGCCGCGCTGAAGGCGAAGGCGCGCAATCCCGCCCTGCGCGTGCTGCTGCTGGAAAAGGCCAACGTGAAGCGCAGCGGCGCCATCAGCATGGGTATGGACGGCCTGAACAACGCCGTGATTCCCGGCCACGCGACGCCCGAGCAATACGTGCGCGAGATCACCATCGCCAACGATGGCATCGTCAACCAGACGCCGATCCTGACCTACGCAGAGCATAGCTACGAGATGATCTGCGAGCTCGACCGTCTCGGCGTGAAGTTCGAGAAAGACGAGACTGGCGACTACCGCGTGCGCAAGGTGCACCACCTGGGCACCTACGTGCTGCCGATGCCGGAGGGTCATACCGTCAAGAAGGTGCTGTATCGCGAGCTGCGCCGCCGCAAGGTGACGCTGACCCAGCGCTTCATGGCGACGCGGCTGCTGACCGGCACCGACGGGCGCATCGCCGGCGCGATCGGCGTCAACACCCGCACCAGCGAGTTCCTGGTGGTGCGTGCGAAAGCGGTGATCCTGTGCGCCGGTGCCGCCGGGCGGCTGGGTCTGCCCAACTCCGGCTACTTGTTCGGCACTTACGAAAACGCCGCCAACGCCGGCGACGGCTACGCGATGGCGCTGCACGCTGGCGCCGAACTGGCCAACCTGGAATGCTTCCAGATCAACCCGCTGATAAAGGACTATAACGGCCCAGCCTGCGCTTACGTCACCGGCCCGCTGGGGGGCTACACCGCCAACAATCGAGGCGCCCGCTTCATCGAATGCGACTACTGGAGCGGCCAGATGATGCTGGAATTCTGGCGCGAGCTGCAAAGCGGCAACGGCCCGGTGTTCCTGAAGCTCGACCACCTGGCGGAAGAAACCATCGGCACGATCGAGACCATCCTGCACTCCAACGAACGTCCCAGCCGCGGCCGGTTCCACGCGCGGCGCGGCACCGACTACCGGCAGCATATGGTGGAAATGCACATTTCGGAAATCGGCCTGTGCTCCGGCCACAGCGCGTCGGGCGTGCGGGTGGACGAATTCGCTCGCACCACCGTGCCGGGCCTGTATGCCGCGGGTGACATGGGCAGCGTGCCGCACAACTACATGCTTGGCGCGTTCGTGAACGGTGGCATCGCCGGTGCCGACGCGGCGCGTTATTGCGACGAGGTCGATCTGGCACCACTGGACGGCGACGCGGTGGCGCAGGAGCGCGAACGCGTGCTGGCGCCGACACGGCGTGACGATGGGCTGACGCCGTTCGAGTTGGAATACAAGGTCCGCCGCATGGTGAACGACTACCTGCAGCCGCCCAAGGTCACGCGGAAGATGGAGATCGGCCTGCAGCGCTTCGGCGAAGTGCGCGAGGACCTGGGTGCCATGGTAGCGCGCGATCCGCACGAGCTGATGCGTGCGCTGGAAGTCCACTCGATTCTCGACTGCGCGGAAATGGCAGCCACCGCCTCGCTGTTTCGCACCGAGAGCCGCTGGGGTTTGTATCACTACCGCGTCGATTATCCTGAACGCGACCAGGCCGACTGGTTCTGCCACAGCGCGCTGCGGATGCAGGACGGCGAGATGGTGTGCGGCAAGCGTCCGGTCGAGGAATACGTCGTGCCGATCGCCGCGGAGCAAGCCGATGCATACGACCGGTTGCGCGTACGCACGGCGGCGTAGGAGCGACCATCGTGCCAACCGTCATTGCGAACAAGGTTCCCCCCTCCCCTTGCGGGAGGGGGTCAGGGGGAGGGGTAGGTGCAGCCGCCAGAGATCGGAAGCATGCACCCCTCCCCCTAACCCCCTCCCACAAGGGGAGGGGGGAATCTCAGCGACCAGGGAACTAACCATGCCGTTAGCGAATCATGCGACCTCGGTGCCGGTGACGGTGGACGAGGACAAGTGCATCGCCCACAAGGGCTGCACCGTCTGCGTCGATGTCTGCCCGCTGGATGTGCTGGCGATCGACGTGGCGCGCGGCACCGCATTCATGAAATACGACGAATGCTGGTACTGCATGCCGTGCGAAGCGGACTGCCCGACCGGGGCGGTCCACGTCAACATTCCCTACCTGCTGCGATAGGGGCGCACATTGTCGATCTTCGAGGATGACGATCCCGATCTGGACACGCTGCGCGAGCGGCTGGCCGATGCGGATCCGGTGGTGCGGCGGATCGCCGCGCTCGCGCTGGCGGACACCGCCGATCCCGGTGCAGTGGGGCTGCTGCTGATCGCGCTGTCCGACAGCGACGACGACGTGCGTCAGGCAGCGGCCGCCGCGTTGGAGTCGTTCGACAGCGCCGATGCGGTGCGCGGCCTCATCGCCGCGGTGCGCGACGCGAACGATTCGGTGCGCGACGCGGCAATGGCGGCGCTGGCCGAAACGCGCGCGGCCGACGCGGGCTTGGTGCTGCTGGAGTTTGCTGCCGACCCCGACCCGGCGGTGTGTGCCGCCGCGCTGACCGGTCTGCGCGAGGCGCGCCTGCCCGACAGCCTGGGTCCGGCACTGGCGGGTGCGACGCACGACGATCCCCGGGTGCGCCGGGCGGCGGTGGGCGTGCTCGGCTATCTGCGCGAGTCAGCGGCGGTGCCGGCGCTGGTCGCCGCTGCGCGCGATCCGGAACCGGCGGTGCGCCGCGCAGCGGTCAGCGCGTTGAGCTTCGTCGATACCGGCGCCGCGGCGCAGGCGATGGAGTCCGCGCTGCGTGACGAGCACTGGCAAGTACGTGAGGAAGCCGCCGAGGCGATCGGCAAGGTGCGCCTGGCGGGCGGCCTGACTGGCCTGATCGAGGCGATGGACGACGAATACTGGCAGGTGCGGGTGAAGGCGGCTTCGAGCCTCGGGCGGCTCGGCGACAAGCGGGCGCTGCCGGCACTCGGCGGCGCACTCGGCCATCCGGTCAGCAACCTGCGCAAGGAGGCGGCGGCGGCGTTGGGCGAAATCCGCCACCCCGGCGCGCTGCCCGGGCTGCGCGCGGCCGCGAACGACCCCGATCCGGACGTGCGCAAGCTGGCACGCTGGGCGATCGAACGGATCGAGGCGGCGGCGTAGGTCTTCCACATGTGTCACTGCCGGCGCGCGCCGGCCAGCCGCGACCTTCTTTCGGCTCCGAAGCGAAGGTACGGTTGGTCGGCATCAAGGCTCGCCATGACACGAGGCGCCGGCGTACCTGACCGGCGGGTCACTGGCATCCGCCTTGCTTCATCCTCCTCGCCGATGGCCGGGTGGCCGGCCCGGCTTGATGGGGCAGATTCACGCCTTGATCCTCGCAGCACCGCCGGTTCCCGCCCGCAACGTTCCCGGCACCTCTGCCGCCGGTCCCAGCTTCTTCATGCTTGCCGAGGCCGGCGCGACCCCGCCGGGTCCCCCCAACCTGATCGCCAGTCTGAAGCCGGCGCAGCGCGAGATGGTGCTCAACCGTGGTCGCCGCCGTGTCTTCCACCGCGGCAGCACCCTGTTCTCACAGGGAGAACAGCATGACGGGCTGTTCATCATCGAAAGCGGCATGGTGAAGGTGTTCTACACTGCGCTGACCGGCCGCGAGATCACGCTAGCCTATTGGTATCCCGGTAATTTCGTTGGCGGGCCCTCGGTGTTTCAGCGCGACCGGCATGTCTGGACCGGCGTCGCCGCTCGCAACACCACGGTCGTCGCGCTGTCGTCGGCCGACCTGCGCTACCTGATCGCGCAGATTCCCGAGTTCTGCATCGGCATCGTCGAGGGTCTGTCGTTCAAGGGTAAATGCTACTCGGCGCTGGCGCAGATGCTGGGCACGCGGTCGATCAGCAACCGGTTGGAGCTGCTGTTGCAGACGTTGTGCGAGCTGTACGGCGTGGCGGAGGATGGCGGCATCGCGATCCGCGCTGCGTTCAGTCACCAGGACCTGGCGAACATGGTTGGTGCGACGCGGCAATGGGTGACGATCTCGCTGACCCGTTTGCAGGTGGCGGGGGTGTTATCGTTCCGCATGCGGGAAATTCTGGTGTGTCGGCCGGTTGTGCTGGCGATCTGGGCCGGGGGAGGGGAGTGAG
>DASXFW010000353.1:0-32476 GCA_036489395.1 Acetobacteraceae bacterium
ACTTCGCTTATTGGATGGGAGGGGGCATGACGCCGCGGGATGGGCGTCGCGCACGACGCCCATCCCGCGGCGTCATGCCCCCTCCCATCCATTCAGCGAAACAGACGGATTGCAAAGGCTACGCCTTTGCTAGGGGGTCCAGGGGGGCAAAGCCCCCTGGCGGGGTTCAGGGGCAGAGCCCCTGCCTCACCTTGCAAATCACGACGCCACATCCCCCGCCGCCTTGCGCGTTGCCGTGACAGCTTCCCGAGCAGCGCGGGCCATCAGACCGCTGTCGTTAGCGATGGTGACGAAGCGATAGCCCATGCCGATCATGCGTGCGGCATACGCCGGGGTGGCATTATGGATGCCGGCGAACTTGCCGTGGCGCTTGCAGCTTGCGAGCAGCTTTTCGTAGATGCCCAGGATCAGCGGCTCTTCGCGATCCAGTGTCGGGATCAGGCCGAGCGAGAACCCCATGTCGGACGGCCCGACATAGATGCCACTGATGCCGGGCACTGACAGGATCTCGTCGATATTGTCGATGCCTTCCTGCGTCTCGATCATCGGGATGACCAGGACTTCGTCATTGGCGATCTTCTGGTAGCTGGACGCCTCCCCATACATCGCCGCGCGGATCGGGCCGTTGCTGCGCTTGCCCATCGGCGGATACAGCGCATAGGAGGCCAGCGCCTGCGCTTCCGCCTTGTTGTTGACCATCGGGCAGATGATGCCCCACGCGCCGCCATCCAATGCTTTGCCGATGATGCCAGGCTCGTTCCAGGGCACGCGCACCAGCGGGGTGATCGGGTGGCGGTCCATCGCCTGGAAGCACTGCACCATGGACTGATAGTCCTGCACGCCGTGCTGCATATCGACGGTGACGCTGTCCCAGCCGCACTGTGCCATCACCTCGGCGGAGAAGCCGGATGGGATGGCGAGCCAGCCGTTGACGCACGCCTTGCCCGCGGCAAGCCGCGCCTTGAGTTTGTTGGCCATAGGTATTTCCCCCGCTCAGCGAAAAGAGAGGCGCGGACGCTAGGCGCGGGCCGGATGCGGGTCAACGCGGCGTGGGCATTGGCGGCGGCTTGGTGCGCGCGGGTTCCCTGGTTATACTCGCGGGTAAGCGCATGAGGAGACATGTCCGATGAGCATCAGCATCGCCCCGCTGCATCCGCATTTCGCCGGTTCGGTGACCGGCATCGACATCTGCCGTCCGCTGTCGCGCAACGAGGTGGCGGAGATCGAGGCGGGGATGGATCGTTACGCCGTGCTGGCGTTCCCCGACCAGGCGCTGACCGATGAGCAGCAGTGCGAGTTCAGCCGGAATTTCGGCGAGCTGGAAGTGACGCTGGCGGGCCAGATGGCGAAGCCGGAGCACCACCGCTTCGGCGATCGGCTGGAGCTGGGCGATATCTCCAACCTCAACGGCAACGACGGCACTCTGCGCGCGCGTGAGGATGCCCGCCGGATGTATGCGCTGGCCAACCAGTTGTGGCACTCGGATGCGTCGTTCCGCGCGATCGGTGCGGGCTATACGCTGCTGCACGGGCGGGTGATTCCCGGCAAGGGCGGCAACACGGAATTCGCCGACATGCGCGCGGCGTATGATGCGCTGGATGCTACGACGAAGGCCGAAGTCGAAGACCTGGTTTGCGAACACTCGATCGTCTTCTCGCGCGAGCAAATCGGCTGGGCGGTGGAAAGCGACGGGAATGCGGACAAGCTGAAGCCGGTGCGGCATCGGCTGGTGATCGCGCATCCGGTGACGGGACGGAAGTCGCTGTATCTGTCCTCGCATATCGGCGGCATCGTCGGCTGGCCGGTGCCGGAGGCGCGCGCGTTCGTCCGCGACCTGACAGAACATGCGACGCAGCGGGAGTTCGTGTACTCGCATGCGTGGAAGGTGAATGAGCTGGTGATGTGGGACAACCGCACGGTGATGCACCGCGCGCGCCGGTTCAACGATCTGAAGGAAGTGCGCGATCTGCGGCGCACGTCGATCAAGGGCGTCGGGTTGGAAGTGCCGGTTCTCGCCGCGGCGGAGTGAGGCGAGGCGCAACCAGCTCCCCTCCCCTTGCGGGTGGGGTTGGGGGAGGGGTCGGTTCGCAAGACAATGCCGCCGTCATCGGAGCCGCAAATGCCCATCAACATCCGCCCGCTTCATCCCGTGTTCGTTGGCGAAGTCAGCGGCGTCGATACGACGCACGCGTTGACGCGCGACCAGGTGGCACAGATCGAAGCCGGTATGGACCGCTACGCGGTGCTGGTGTTCCGCGATCAGCGCCTGACCGATGAGCAGCAGCTCGCGTTCAGCCGAAGTTTCGGGGAACTGGAGGAAACCCGCGGCACGGGCATCTCCAAGCCGGGAGAGCAGCGGCTGCATCCGGCGTTCGCGGATGTGTCGAACCTGGACCAGGACAATCGGTTGCTGGCGCGCGATAACCGGCGGCGGCTGTATAGTTTGGGCAATATGCTGTGGCACTCGGACAGCTCGTTCAAGGCGGTGCCGGCGAAGTATTCGATTCTATCCGGCCGCGTTGTGGCGGCACATGGCGGTGACACGGAATTCGCCGACATGCGCGCTGCCTACGACGCGCTGGACGACGCGACGAAAGCCGAGGTCGAAGACCTGATCTGCGAACACTCGTTGATATACTCTCGCGAGCTGCTCGGCTTCGGCGATCTCAGCCCGGAGGAACGGGCGACGATGCGCCCGGTGCGGCAGAGCCTGGTGCGCACGCATCCGGGCAGCGGACGGAAGTCGCTGTATCTCGCATCGCATATCGGTACGGTCATCGGCTGGCCGATACCGGAGGCACGCGCTTTCATCCGCGATCTGACAGAGCATGCGACGCAGCGCGCATTCGTCCATGCGCACCAGTGGCGGCCGTTCGACCTGGTGATGTGGGACAATCGCTGCACAATGCATCGCGTGCGCCGCTACGACAATTCGCAGCCGCGGGATATGCGGCGGACGACGGTTGCCGGCTCGGACATGACGGCGGATCAGATGCTGCCCACCACTGTCATTGCGAGGCCGCATGGCCGAAGCAATCTCCCGGGAGAGTGCTTCGGCCATGCGGCCTTGCAATGACGGAAGAAGAGCGTGCCATGACCATCGAAATCCGCCAGATCACGCCCGTCTTCGCCGGCGAAGTCTCCGGCATCGACCTTACGCGCCCGCTGTCCCCAGCCGACGTCGCCGCGATCGAAGCCGGCATGGATCGCCATGCCGTGCTGGTGTTCCGCGACCAGAAGCTGACCGACGACCAGCAGCGCGCGTTCACGCGCAATTTCGGCACGCTGGAGCAAGCGCCAGGCGGCCACGTGACGCCGGTGGCCGACCGGCGGCTGCCGACCGACATGCAGGACGCGTCCAATCTCGACCAGCACCAGAACGTGCTGGCGCGCGACGACCGGCGGCGCATGTTCAATCTCGGCAACCGGCTGTGGCATTCCGACAGCTCGTTCCGTGCGGTCCCGGCCAAGTACTCGCTGCTGTCCGGCCGCATTGTGGTGGACAAGGGCGGCCACACCGAATTCGCCGACATGCGCGCTGCGTACGACGCGCTGGATGACGCGACCAAGGCCGAAATCGCAGACCTGATCTGCGAACACTCGCTGATGTTCTCGCGTGGGCTGCTCGGCTTCACCGAGCTCAGCGGTTCCGAGCGCGCGATGTTCCGCCCCGTCCGCCAGCGCCTCGTGCGCATCCACCCCGTCACCGGCCGCAAGTCGCTGTTCCTGTCGGCGCATGGCGGTAACATCGTCGGGTGGCCAGTGCCGGAAGCACGCGCCTTCCTGCGCGACCTGGCAGAACATGCGACGCAGCCGCGGTTCGTCTATTCGCACAAATGGCGGCAGTATGACCTGGTGATATGGGACAACCGCCAGACCATGCACCGCGTGACCCGCTTCGACGAGACCCGGGTGCGCGACATGCGCCGCACCACGGTCGCAGGCGACGCGATGACGGTGGCTCAGGCGGCATAAGGGACAGACCAGATGGACACAGTTGACGTTCTGATCATCGGCGCTGGCGCTTCCGGCGCAGCGGTGGCGTGGAGCCTGGCCGACACGAAAATGCGCATCGTCTGCCTTGAGCAAGGCGACTGGATGAAGCCGTCCGAGTACCCCAGCAGCGGGCGCGATTGGGAAGCGCGCGCGATGAACGATTTCAGCACCAACCCGAACCGCCGCGCGCGTGATACCGATTATCCGATCAACGGCGAGAACTCGCCGATCCAGGTGGTGAACTTCAACGGTGTTGGCGGCGGCACCGTGCTTTACGCCGGGCACTTTCCGCGCTTCCATCCTTCGGATTTCCGAGTGCGCTCGCTTGATGGCGTCGCCGACGACTGGCCGATCGATTACGAAACGCTCGCGCCATACTACGACGAGAACGACCGGATGATGGGCGTGTCCGGCCTCGCGGGCGATCCGGCCTATCCGCCGCATGAGCCGATGATGCCGCCGCTGCCGCTGGGCAAGTCGGGCGCGGCGCTGGCTCGGGGGTTGAACAAGCTGGGCTGGCATTGGTGGCCGTCGGATAGCGCGATCGCGTCCGTCGATTACGAAGGCCGCGCAAAGTGCATCAACCTCGCGCATTGCACGTCCGGTTGCGCGCAGGGGGCGAAGGCCAGCACCGACATCACCTATTGGCCAGCGGCGATCCGCGCCGGCGTCGAGCTGCGTACGCGCTGCCGCGTGCGGGAGGTCACGGTCAACGAACACGGCATGGCATCGGGCGCCGTGTATTACGATGCGAATGGCGCGGAAGTCTTCCAACCCGCCGAGGTCGTCATCGTCGCGTGCAACGGCGTCGGTACGCCGCGGCTGCTGCTGAATTCCACGTCGGCGCGCTTTCCCAACGGCATCGCCAATTCCAGCGGGCTGGTGGGAAAGAACCTGATGTTTCATCCCTATGCGCGGATCTTCGGTTATTTCGAGGAAGAACTCGACGGCAACCGCGGCCCCGGCAACTGCATCTGGAGTCAGGAATTCTACGAAACCGACCCCGCACGCGGCTTCGTGCGCGGCTATACCTTCGAATTCAACCGCGGCCAAGGCGCGATCAACGCCGCCATCCAGGGCCTGGAAACCGGCCGCATTCCCTGGGGCGAAGCGCATCACGACGCCTATCGAAAGCTGTTCCGTCACCGTACCGGAATGGTCGCCATCTGCGAGGACCTGCCGGAAGAACATAACAGAGTCACGCTCGACCCGGTGCTGAAAGACTCCAACGGCATACCGGCGCCGAAGATCAACTACGCGCTGAGCGAGAACAGCCGCCGCATGCTGGACCATGGCATCGCACGCGCGTCTGAGATCCTACGTGCCGCGGGCGCATTTGACGTGGGTTACGAATCGCCGATCGGCGAAGGTGGCTGGCACCTGATGGGCACCGCGCGCATGGGCACCGACCCCGCGCGCTCCGTCGTCAACGAATGGGGCCGCAGCCACGACGTGAAGAACTTGTTCGTGGTCGATGGCAGCATCTTCGTTACCTCCGCCGGCGTGAACCCGACGCGCACCATCCAGGCGCTGGCGCTGTACGTCGCCGACAACATGAAGAAACGTCTCGCCACTCTGTTCGATTGAGGCCGCCATGTCCGACGCAGCCCCGCTTTCCGCCGACCAGCAACGCTCCTTGCGCTGCCTCGCGGATATGATGATCCCCGCGAGCAGCAAACACCGTGTGCCCGGTGCCGGCGACGACGCGATCTTTGCCGACATCCTGCGCAGCTTCGGCGCCGACGCGCATCACGTGCGTGCGGTGTTGCATACGTTGGATGCGCTCTCCGGCGGTGTGTTCGCAGATTTGGACCCCGCGCGGCGTGCAGCCGTCGCGGCGCAACTGCGCGAACGCGGCGGCACGGCGCTGACGATGCTGTCGCGGATCGTTCTGCTGTGTTATTATCGCGACGACCGCGTGATGCGCTCGCTCGACATGGAGCTGCGGCCCCCCTTCCCGCAAGGCTTCGAGGTGGAACAAGGCGATTGGGCCGTGCTTGACCCGGTTCGCAAGCGCGCGCCGTTCTATCGCCCCGTATGACATTCCCTTGACAGCCCCGCCGTCGCGGTCAGCATGTTTCGCTAACGCAGGACAAGTGATTCGCGGAACAGGGGAAAGCGGATGAGCACGACGCAGGCGGCCTCGGGACGCGTAGCGCCTCCCGAACGGCATGAAACCCGCAAGGCGGTGTTCGCCGCCGCGATCGGCAACGTGCTGGAATGGTACGATTTCGGCGTCTATGCGTTCTTTGCCGCGACCATCGGCCGCACGTTCTTCGCCAGCGCCAACCACACGACTGCACTGCTCGCATCGTTCGCCGTGTTCGGCGTCGGGTTCCTGATGCGCCCGCTGGGCGGCATCATCGTCGGCCGCTACGGCGACACGCACGGACGCAAGGCCGCGCTGACGCTGACGATCATGACGATGGCGCTTGGCACGGTGATGGTCGGTGTGCTGCCAGGCTATGCCAGAATCGGCATCGCGGCACCGGTGCTGCTGGTGATCGCGCGGCTGATCCAGGGGTTTTCCGCCGGCGGCGAATGGGGCGGCTCCACCGCGTTCATGGCCGAGTGGTCGCCGCACGGCCATCGCGGCTGGTATGCCAGCTTCCAGCAGGCATCGATCGCCATGAGCCTGGTGCTCGGTTCCGCGACCGGTGCGCTGTTCACGTCGCTGCTGAGCCCCGCCGATCTTGCAGCCTGGGGCTGGCGAATTCCGTTCCTGCTGGGCATCGTCCTGGCGCTGATCGGCGGCTACCTGCGGCGCAACGTGGACGAAACGCCGGTGTATCGCGCCGCCCAGGAAAATCCCGAGGAAGCGACAGAACACAGCTTCTGGCCGGCATTGCGCGCGTTTGGCTTCACCATCCATTGGACGGTCGCGTTCTACATCCTGCTGTCCTACATGCCGACGTTCACCAACCAGCACGCCGGCATTTCTCCGGCGCAAGCACTGTGGTCCAACACGATCTGCGTGCTGGTGCTGATGATCCTGATCCCGATGTTCGGTGCGTTGTCGGACCGGGTCGGCCGGCGGCCGCTGCTGATGGTCTCCTGCGCGTTCTTCATAATCCTGACGCTGCCGCTGTTCTCGGTCATCCTCGGCCAGCCGGGGTTCGGCACGATCGCGCTGATCCAGGCGCTGTTCGGCGCGGCGATCGCACTTTATTCCGGTGCCGGACCGGCGGCGATCGTGGAGATGTTCCAGACGTTGGGGCGCTCGTCGTGGATGACACCGGCTTATGCGCTGGCGGTGGCGATCTTCGGCGGGTTCGCGCCGTTCATCGCGACGTGGCTGATCAGCGCGACGGGAACGCCGATGGCGCCGGCGTATTACGTGATGGCGGCGTCGGTGGTGAGTCTGCTGGTGGTGTGGCAGATGCCGGAGACGGCGCACGAGGCGTTGCGATGACCCCTTCGAAGGGAACGCCGGATGCCACGCTTATTGGTTAGGGCTGTCCTCGTCGGCCGTATGGTCCGGAGCAAGTGTTCGCAGAGCCGCCGCAAGTCGCTCCACCAAGGCGAGCGCGGTTTCTAGCTCTGTCATCGTCGGTTCGGGTTCAGGGCCGGGATCGTCAGGATAGCGGTAAGCGATGGCCCAGTGCGTCCATGTCGCCATGGGTTCGACCAATGAGCGTATCTCGGGAAACAGCCCGGCCACGCGCTCGCCGAGGTGCTCAAGGTCGTGGGTCCTGCCGAAGTCGGCGCAAGCACGGACCAGGAATCCCTTGAGTAGTTTCTCAGCGGCTTGCTGGCAGTGGTACGCAGCACCCTCCCAAGCCGGTGGATCCGCCTTCAGGCAGAGTTGCGCAACGTACCGGTCGTTGTCGGCAACGCGGAGCCAGCCCTGGACTTCCTGCCAGAGTTCGGCAGCGTCAGGGGCGCTCATACACCACGATCCCTTCGCGTGACGCGGCCCGGGAGAGCGTCCCGGGAATCCGCGCTTTGCGCTGGAAGGTGTCCTCGCGCACCGGAATTACATCGACGGGTTCGTGGTAGCCGCGTCTGGACGCCACGCCGGCCCGCAGTGTGACCTTCTCCTGTGGTGTGTCGTTGTCCACGACCACCAAGAGGTCGATGTCGCTGTCGGGCCGAGCATCGCCGCGTGCCTGCGAGCCGAACACAATGACGCGCCGCGGGTTGAAGTATGCCACCACGGGGCCGAGCAACTCGGGCGGGACAAGGGGGCGTGCAGCCATGACGGGACTATAGCGCGGATTGGACCACACTGCGCCACCAGCAGGTAGCGCGTCCGGCACGAGCAGCCGCCACCCATTCCCCCGCGGGCAAAACCCTCGGCTGGCAGGAGACTACCGGCGGGATTAAAGTACCGGCCATGGTAACCGATCGAACCTACGACGGCGACCTTGCCCTCTGGGCAGAAGACCAGGCCCGCGCGCTCCGCAGTGCGGCACGCGTGCGGATCAACGTGCCGGTCGATTGGGAGAACGTCGCCGAGGAGATCGAGAGCTTGGGCAAGTCTCAGGGGCGGGAGCTGGCGAGCCGGATCCGCAACGTTCTCGTTCATCTGATGAAGCTGCAAGCCTCGCCGACAACCGACCCGTGCGCGACCTGGCGCGCGACGGTGCGGCGCGAGCGTGCCGAAATTGAAAATGTGCTGAAGGATTCACCAAGCCTGAGGCCAACTGTCCCGGACGTCATCGACGCGGAGGCGAATACGGCACGCCGCATCGTTGGTGCGGAAATGGCCGATTTCGGCGAGCAGCCGGGGGTGGAACTGGTGGATGCTCGCTACACTGCCGAGCAAGTGTTGGGAGACTGGTTCCCGGGCTGATCTTGTGGGTGATGCCGGCGGCTGCGCGTCATCGCGGAGCAGGCGCCCGACTCGCTCGACGAGTTGGCTCGGGTCAGGCTCAAGCGTTGGGTTGACAAATGGCTGTACAAATGCCACGTTGTGCTGGTGCTGACCAGTTAGCCGGGGTGTTTGGCGACCACACCCATTTGCAGGTTGAGGAGCGGTTCAAGCCGATCGGGCGGGCTGGCATCAGACGGCACCTGCTGATTGTGTTTGCGCTGCGCCAGCGCGCGGACGGGACGTGCATTCGTCCGGTCAGCGTGCGCTACATGCAGACGAAGGAGATTGCGAACCATGAAGCAGAAGTTGCCGGAATTGCTCAGTGATGAGGCCGCGGAAAGGTTCGTCTCGGACTCGGATCTTACCGAATACGATCTGTCCGGCATGGAAACCGTGCGCTTCGAATTCCAGCCGAAGACCGATCGCGTGAACATGCGCTTGCCACATCCATTGTTGGAAGCAGTGAAAGCGTCGGCAACGAAGGCAGGGTTGCCGTATCAGCGCTTCATCCGGCAGGCGTTGGAGACGGCGGTAACCGGGAAGAGGAGGCAATAGTACCAGAAAGGCTGTTCCGGCTGCGTGGCGCGCTATATAATCGCGCGCCGTCGATGAACGGCATACGGCGCCAACCGAGGTTTGGTGGTAATGTGTTAACGAACCCTTACGTCATCGCCGTTGGGATCCCTCTCATGTTGATTGCCTGCGGTGCTTTTGCCAAGAAGCTTGTCCGGGGCTCGTCCTGGCAACGGTCCGACTTCTTCCTTGGTGTTGAACTTGCACTCTCGGCGATGGGATCGGCTTTCGTTTACGGTTTCGACCTGGCAAAGCTACCACCGGCCGAACCGGGCTTTGATGCCAAGATCGCGGCGACGGCATCCTTTCTATCCCTCTGTTTTTTCTTGCTACTGTACGTCATGGCCATTCATCAGGATTGGGAGCGGCGTGCGCAGAACCCATCAGGGCAGATACTTCGCCTAGGGGTCATCGCAAACCTGATCGGCGCTGGACTGCTGACGGCGTTCGTTCTACTGGTCAAGGGTGTATAGAAATGCGCGCCGATTTTAAACAGACCGTTGGCACAATCCTGGGGCTAACCAGTGTCGCTGGAGCGTTAGCAGCTGCTGCTTATCTGCTGGAAGCCGGCGAGAACGTGTCTAGGGGTGCATTCCAAGGTACTTGGTTATCGGTAATTGGATTGTCCGTTGCGTCTGGCATAGCCTTAATAGCCGCATTCCTGCAGATCAGTGAAAAACGGATGCGTACCGCACGAGAGCACGCTCGTCGAATCTTCTTTATCTATGCGCGAGAAGATGCCGCGAAAGCAAGGCAACTAGCCGATTGGCTACGAGATGCAGGATTTGAGCCTTGGTTGGACGTCGAGCAAATACTGCCCGGGCAGATGTGGCGACGGGCGACTTCGGAAGCTTTGGAAGGAAGTGCCGCCGCTCTCGTGCTAATTTCAAAGGACTTTGCACAAAAAGAATACGCACGCTTGGAACTCAAGCACGCACTCGAAGTCCTTCAATCACGCAAGGAAGACTCAAGCCCCATTCTACCAGTGAGGTTGGACGACAGCGAAGTCCCAGACTTACTAAAGGATATTCAATGGGTGGATCTTAGGACCGAAGGTGGAAAGAAGAAGCTGGTAGAGGGTCTCACGTATGGCATCGGTCTTGGGGCATCTCTTCCAACCAGCGCCACGGCGTAGGTCTTCAAGCTGACGCGTAGCCCGCTGCTGCTGCGTCGGGACTCACCCTATTTGACTCCCACCCCCAACCCCCGCATCCTACCCGACCACCGAGGGGAGCCCCGCCGCAAGGGGCTGAGAGACCGCCAGGACCGGAACGAATACCGGCGGCGCGGTGACCCTTGAACCTGAACCGGGTCATGCCGGCGTAGGGACGGGGACCAGCCGCCAGCACCCGCCCGCCCTTCGTCCGACCAACCCGATCGCGACGAAGGAGGAACGCCATGACGGTCCAATCGAAGTCCGCCGCCCGCCCCGACACGGTCACCACGGGGCCGATCGCCGGCTCCCGCAAGATCTACACCAGCCCGGAGGGCCGGCCCGACATCCGCGTGCCGTTCCGTGAGATCGCGCTCGATCCGACCGCGCGCGAGGAAGCGTTCCGCGCCTACGATTGCTCCGGCATCTACACGGATGCGGGCGTGACCATCGATCTTTCCGCCGGCCTGCCGCCGATCCGCGCCGAATGGCTGGCGAAGCGCGGCTTCGCTCGGATCGACGCGCGTGCGGTGAAGCCCGAGGACAACGGCAACATCGGCACCGACAAACTGGTGCCGGAATGCCCCGCCGATCATCCGGTGTATGGCGGCAAGCCTGGCCAGCCCGTCACGCAATTCGAATTCGCGCGCGCCGGCATCGTCACCGAGGAGATGATCTACGTCGCGCATCGCGAGAACCTCGGCCGCGCGAAAGCGGCGGCTGGTGCCGCGGAACGCATCGCCGACGGCGAAAGCTTCGGCGCGGCAATCCCCGAATTCGTAACGCCGGAATTCGTGCGACAGGAAGTCGCGCGCGGCCGCGCAATCATTCCCGCCAACATCAACCATCCGGAGCTGGAGCCGGTCATCATCGGCCGCAACTTCCTGGTGAAGATCAACGCCAATATCGGCAACTCCGCCGTGACCTCAGGCGTCGCCGAGGAAGTGGAGAAGATGGTGTGGGCCATCCGCTGGGGCGGCGACACGGTGATGGACCTGTCCACCGGGCGGAACATCCACAACATCCGCGGCTGGATCATGCGCAACGCGCCCATCCCCATCGGCACGGTGCCGATCTACCAGGCGCTGGAGAAGGTCGATGGCGATCCGGCGAAGCTCGACTGGGAAGTGTTCAAGGACACGCTGATCGAGCAAGCGGAACAAGGCGTGGATTACTTCACCATCCATGCCGGCGTGCGGCTGAAGTATGTGCCGCTGACGGCGAAGCGCGTCACCGGCATCGTGTCGCGCGGCGGCTCGATCATGGCGCGGTGGTGCCTGTCGCATCACAAGGAGTCGTTCCTGTATGAACGCTTCGACGAGATCTGCGACATCATGCAGAAATACGACGTGTCGTTCTCGCTGGGTGACGGGCTGCGGCCTGGCTCCAACGCCGATGCGAACGATGCGGCACAGTTCGGCGAGCTCGAGACGCTGGGCGAGCTGACCAAGATCGCCTGGGACAAGGGCTGCCAGGTGATGATCGAAGGCCCCGGCCACGTGCCGATGCACAAGATCAAGATCAACATGGACAAGCAGCTTCGCGAATGCGGCGAGGCACCGTTCTACACGCTTGGCCCGCTGACCACGGATATCGCACCGGGCTACGACCACATCACGAGCGCGATCGGTGCGGCGATGATCGGCTGGTTCGGCACGGCGATGCTTTGCTACGTGACGCCGAAAGAACATCTTGGGCTGCCGAACCGCGACGATGTGAAGACCGGCGTGATCACCTACCGCATCGCCGCGCACGCCGCGGATTTGGCGAAGGGCCACCCCGCCGCCAAGCTGCGCGACGACGCGGTCAGCCGCGCGCGCTTCGAATTCCGGTGGGAGGACCAGTTCAATCTCGGCCTCGATCCCGACACGGCGCGCGAATTCCACGACGAGACCCTGCCCAAGGAAGCCCACAAGGTCGCCCACTTCTGCTCCATGTGCGGCCCGAAATTCTGTTCCATGAAGATCACGCAGGACCTGCGCGTGGAGGCGGAACGCATGGCGGGGATGGAAGCCATGAGCCGCGAATTCGTTGCGAAGGGCGAGCAGATTTACGTGCCTGAGGCAGCGGCGGAGTAACGGCGGGGTGAGACAACGCGAGGTCTCCCCCTCCCCTTGAGGGAGGGGGTTGGGGGAGGGGTTGCTTCACGACGGCACTGCGACCCCTCCCCCCAACCCCCTCCCTCAAGGGGAGGGGGAGTCCTATGTTTACCTTTATCGTCCTCTCCGCTTCTCACCGCGCAGGCTCCGCATGTCTGACCCCCGCGCCGCCCTGGACGCCATCGGCCTGATCCCCGACACGGAGATCGATATCGCCGATGCCGCGTTGCAGCTCGCCCGCGTCGATGCGCCCGACGCGGACTGGCACGTCGCGCGCGCCCACCTGTCCGAGATCGCCCGCCAGGCTGCGGCCCTGCCCGCCACGGACGACCTTCCCACCCGCGCCGAGGCGCTCGCCGGCTTGCTCGTCACAAGGCACGGCTATGCCGGCGACAGCGACACGTATGACGACCTGGCCAACGCCAACCTGATCCGCGTCATCGAGCGCCGCCGAGGCCTGCCGGTCGCGCTGGGCATCCTGTGGCTGCACGCGGCGCGCGCCGCCGGCTGGGGCGCACACGGCGTCGATTTCCCTGCGCATTTCCTGATCGCGCTGGAGGGCAAGCCCGGACGCGCGGTGCTGGATGTGTTCCATGACGGTGCGCCGCTGGGCAGCCCCGAACTGCGCGAGCTGCTGCGCAACATCGAAGGCGAGTCAGCCGAGCTCCGCCCCGGCCTGCTGCGGCCAATGAACGCCCGCGGCGTTCTGCTGCGTCTGCAGAATAACATCGCACTGCGTCGCCTGCAGGCCGGAGAATTGGTCGGCGCGCTCGACTGCATCACCGACATGCTGCGTATCGCGCCCGACCAGGCGGATTTGTGGCAGCAGGCGGGGCTGATGAACCAGCGGCTGGAACGCGTCGCCGCCGCGCTGCGCTGTTACCAGCAATTCCTGGCGCTGGTCCCGCACGGCCCCGCCGCCGACAGCATCCGCGCCCAGGTGGCGACGCTGCGGCAGCATCTGAACTAACCGCGAGCAGGCTGCCCGCCGCGCTGCCGTCATCGCGCGGCCGTTTACCGGATGTTTACCAACGCGCGCCTATGCGGACCGGAGCACACTGCGGGGGCGATACGCGGCAATGACTGCGCGGCGGCAAAAGGTCAGCGCGTTCGTGGTCAGCTTCAATCGCGCTGCTCTCATTGGCACCTGCCTGCGCGCGCTAAGCTTTGCAGATGAAATCATCGTCGTGGACAAGTCATCCACCGATGACACGGCGACCATTGCCGCGCGCCATGCCGATCGTGTCATCACGGTTCCCTGGACGCCGACCGCGGACGACACGCGCAGCTTCGCGCTGAGCCAGTGCGCGCACGACTGGATCGTGTTCGCCGACGACGACGAAATCTTCAGTCCGGGGGCCGTACGTTTCATCGACGCGGAATTGTGTGCCCCGCGCGCTGAGATCTACGAATTTCCACGGCGCGAGTACATCCTGGGCGTGCATGATGAACGCGCCTATTATTGGCCGGAGCATCACATCCGTTGCTTCCGCCGCGGGGCCGTTGCCTTCAGCCCCACCGTGCATGCCTGCGTCGTGCCGTGTTCGGATCGCGTGCTGCGCGTTCCAACCGAGATGGCGGCGTGCATCCATCATCTGTCGCATCAGGATGTCGCGCAGTGGCTGGAGAAAGCGAACCGCTACACGTCTTGCCTCGATCGTGCGCGGGTGGCGCATGCCGGTCTTGATCTCGCGGATTTCGCCCATGCGCGCATCGATCACTGGCTGCACCGGTCGCAGGACCCGACGGCGGGAGGCTATCCGCAGGCCGTCGCGCTGCTGCGCGCGACCTACGATCTGATCGACCGCCTGAAGACCTGGGAGCAGGAGCATGGCCTCGACGCGGCGGCGGCGTTTCGCCACGTGTGCGCGGAGCTGGACGCGACGCACGGCGCCCCGCCCGAGCGTGCGGGTGAACGCTGCGAGGCGGCACCTGTGATCGAAGCGGCCATCAGCGTGGAGGCGGCGCTGCGCGCGAGCCTGCGCGGATCGCGCTCAGAGTTCGATGCGCAGGTGGCTGCCGCGTCCGAACGAGAGGCCGCGCTGGCGCAGGAGCTGGCGGCCGCACAGGCGGCCCGGCATGCATCGGAGGCGCTGGCTACGACCGCGCTGGCCGCCGCGGCGTCACGCGCCGAGGCGGCGTCGGCTCAGGCTGCCGCCACGGCTGCCGCGTTGCGCGCGATCGAGACCAGCACGTTCTGGCGCGCCACCGCATGGCCTCGGCGGGTGGCCGGGCGGCTGCGGGCGCGGCGATGAAAGAAAGGCTGGTCGGAGTGAGAGGATTCGAACCTCCGGCCCCTGCGTCCCGAACACAGTGCTCTACCAGGCTGAGCTACACTCCGGCCGATGCGCGGCGATCAGGCGACGCGCGGCGGGCATATAGCCCCGCGGGAGGCTGGCCGCAAGACGCCTACCCCTTGATCCCGCCCATGGTAAGGCCCGCCACCATGTAGCGGCGCAGGCCGAAATAGATCGCGATCGGCGGCAGCGAATAGATGATGCAGATCGCCATCATGTAATTCCACGGCGCCTCGTCGCTGTCGAAGAACTGGTTGATGGCCACCGCCACGGTCATCTCATGGCTCGATGACAACAGCAGGTACTGGTAGAGGTATTCGTTCCACGCAAGCAACAGCGCGTAGATGCCGACCGCCACCAGGGCCGGCGCCATCAGCGGCAGGTAGATGCGCAGGTAAATCTGCAACGGCGAGGCGCCATCGACTTTTGCTGCCTCGTCCAGCTCCATCGGAATGAGCTTGCCGTATTGATGCAGGATCAGGATCGCGTACGGCGTGGCGAACGTCACCATTGCCGCGATCACCGACCATAGGCTGTCCGACAGGCCATAGACGTGCATGATATGGACGAACGGAATCGCGAGAAATGCTGTTGGCAGCACGTAAGTCAGCAACGCCAGGTCGGTGACGATCCAGCCGCCACGCAACCGGATGCGGCTCAGCGCGAAGCTCGCGGCCGAGCCGATCAGCACTGTCAGCAGCATCGTCGCGACGCCGAGGCGGAAGCTGTTGGCGAACTGATGCCAGAAGTCCCGCATCAACCAGTAGTCTTCGCGCCAGACCGAAAGGAAGCTGCCGAAATCGGGATGCGGCGGATAGATGCTGCCGGTGAATTCGTCGGCATCGGCGTCCAGCGCCATCAGCAGCATGTTGTACACGGGCAGCAGCGTCCAGATCAGCAGGAACACGCCCAGGGCCGTCGCCGCTGCGTTGCGCAGCCAGCGATGTCGGCGATAGCGGGGCCGATAGACCCGCGGGGTTGATGCCAGGGTAACGCTCATAGCTGCACGCCCGTCGCGCGGATGCGGCGCATCAACAGGATCACCAGCGGAATGATCAGCGGCAGCGCGGACATCATCGCCGCGACACCCTGGCTCGGATATCCGAAATCGAACGCTTCATGGAAGCCGTAGGTGGCCAGCACATCGGTCAGCCGCGCCGGCGCGCCGCTGGACACGAAATAGACCGTGGGGAAGTCGCCCAGCGTCCAGATGCTGGAGAGCAGCGTGCAGATCAGGTAGATGTTCGCCAGCAACGGGAACGTCACATAGATCATGCGGCGATAGCCGCTGGCGCCGTCTATTTCGGCTGCGTCATAGATGTCCTGCGGGATCGACATCCGGGCCGCGAGGAAGATCAGTGTCCAGAACGGCATCCATTTCCAGATGTAGGCTGCGATGTTTGCGGTCATCGCCATCCAGGCGGAGATCAGGAACAACGGTCCGTCGTTGCCGGTGACGGCACGCCACAGGCTGTCGAGCAAACCCCATTGCGTCACCAGCATGAAATGAATCGAGGTGAACACGACAAGACCCGGCAGCGCCCAGGGCAGCAGATAGATGACCAGCAGCGACCGGATCCACCAGCTTCGGCTCATGAAGTAGCCGGACAGCAGGAAGGCCAGGAACATCTTGACGTTCACGCCGATGCCGACGAACAGCAGCGTGTTGATCGCGGTCGTGACGTAGCGCGGATCGGTGAACAGCAGATCGTACAATGCGGGATTGCTGCCCATCCACAGGCCGAAGACGACCGGATAGACGACGAACGCGACGAAGATCGCGACGTAGGGCATCAGGAAGGCGATCGCCCAGGTGGTGTCGGAGCCTTGCAGGCGGAAAAGCCGAGGCGGCCGGTGCGAAGTTGTCACCGGCCGCCGCAACCCGAGAACCTGCTGCGTCGCGTCCATCGTCACGCGCCGCGCTTCACCGCGAAGGTGATGCTTACCCCTTCACGCCGCCCATGGTCAGGCCCGCTGCCATGTAGCGGCGGAACCCGTAGTACAGGATGATCGGCGGCAGCGCGTAAAGGATTGCCGTGGCCATCATGAAGTTCCACGGCGATTCGTCGCTATTCAGGAACTGCGCAAGCGTGACGGCAACCGTCATGGTGTCTTGCGTGGACAGCATCAGGTAATTGTAGAGGTACTCGTTCCACGCCAGCAGCAGCGAGTAAGTTCCCACCGCAACCAGCGCCGGCGCCATCAGCGGCAGATAGATGCGGTAATAGATCTGGAACGGGTTGGCACCGTCGATACGGGCCGCTTCATCCAACTCCATCGGGATGGACTTGCCGTACTGCGAGAAAATGAAGATCGCGTAGGGCGTGGCGAAGGTGGCCAGCGACAGGATGACGGCGGACAGGTGGTTCGCCAGCCCGTAGATCTGCATGATCCGATAGAACGGAATCGCCAGGAAGGACGCCGGAATGACGTAGGTCATCAGCGCGGCATTGGTCAGCATCCAGCCGTTCTTCAACCGCATCCGCCCGACCGTGAAGCTGGCAAGTGTGCCGACGACCAGTGTCACGGCCGTCACGGAGCCGCCGACGATGAAGCTGTTGCCGAACTGGTGCCAGAAATGCGCCAGGTACCAGAAATCCTGGGTCACCACGACACGGAAGGCACCCAGCGATGGATGCGCCGGCCACAGCGCGCCGGCGAAGATGTCATCGTGGCTATCCAGCGCGATCTCGAACATGTTGTAGAGCGGCGCCAGCGTCCAGACGACCAGAACGAGCGCGAGCAATATGCACAGGCCCTCGACCGTCCATCGCTGCAGCCGATACGTCATCGGGCTCGCGATCTGCCGGCTGCGGCCGGCGGTCGTTGCGCTGATGGCTGTGGTCGCGCTCATAGTTGTCCCTCCGACGGGCGCAGTTTGCGCATCAGGATGATGACCAGCGGGACCAGTACGGGCAGCGCCGACATCACTGTCGCCACACCGAGGCGCGGCAGCGCAACGGTGAACGCGTAACGAATGCCGAGCGTGGCCAGAACCTCGGTCTGCATTGCCGGCCCGCCGCCGGAAACGAAGTAGGTCGCGTTGAAGTCGCCGAGCGCGAAGACCGTATCGAGCAATATGCACACGAGATACAGGTTCGCCATCAGCGGGTAGGTGACGTGCATGAACCGCTTGAGGCCGGTGGCGCCGTCCACGGCCGCCGCTTCATACAGCTCCTGCGGAATGGCCATGCGTCCGGCGAGCAGGATGATCGTCCAGAACGGCAGGTTCTTCCAGATGTACGCGCCGATGTTGCAGGCCAGGCCCATCCAGTGATCGTTCAGGTACACCGGGCCGTCGATGCCGAACACGTAGTAGAGCAGGTTGTTGAGCATGCCCCACTGGCCGTTCACGAACCAATGGATCGACATATAGGCGGGCAGCGCCGGCGTGGCCCATGGCAGGATGAAGATGAGGAGCAGCGACTTGATCCACCAGCGCTTCCGCAGGAAGAAGCCTGACAGCATGAAGGCGAGCAGCATCTTCAGGTTCACGCCGATGCCGACATAGAGCACCGTGTTGATTACCGCGGTGAAGTATCGCGGGTCGCTGAAGAGTTGCGCGTAGAGCTCTGGCTGGTCGCCCAGCCAGAGCCCGTACGCGATGGGATAGATAACGAAGGCAAAGAACATGATCACATACGGCAGGGCGAACGCGACTGCCCAGGTGAACTCTGTTCCTCTCAGTTCGCCGTGCCAGGTGCGCCGCTTCGGCCGAATCCGACCAACGCTTAACGCCTGCTGTGTTGCGCTCATGTTTTTGCCTTACCCTGGTCCAGTTAGGCGGCGGAGACTTTGTCGAAGATTTGGTTGAAGCGCTTGAGGGCCTTGTCCACCGCGTCGGCCGGCTTCATGCCGTTCTTGATGACGTCGGCGTGCGCCAGGCCCCAAAGTTGTTCCGCGTTCGCCTGGCCCCAGGCCGGTGAGTAGCCTTCGAACACCGGCAGGGTCGGGTTCAGCACGCCTTCCTCGAGATATGGCTTCAGGCACGGCTCGCCGCTGTTCAGCCACCACGGATCGTCCTTGACGATCGCGGGGATGGCGGGGAACCAGCGGCCCAGGCCGCCCTTCAGGTTCGCGTTCATCACCTTGGGCTGGATCCAGTACTTCAGGAAGTCCTTGGCGACTTCCACGTTCTTGGCGCCCTTCGGAATGTAGCCGCCGCCGGCATTGATCTGCGTCTTCATCGGCGTGCCGTCGTTCTTGAACTTCGGCGCCAGGACCTGCATGTCGTGGTAGAAGGCCTGCTTGTCCTTGATCATCGCCAGCTCGGTGGACAGCGTGCCGTCGAAGTCCATGACGAACAGCTTCTCGTGGTAGCCGTTGTTGTCGTCGGCATCGTTCCAGCTCAGCGCCTCGGGCGGCACCACGCCTTCCTTGTACAGGCCGGTCATGAACTCGACCGACCTGATTGCCGCCTCGCGCACCTTCTCGTCGGTGTGCAGCTTGCCGTCGGGCGTGACGATGCCTTCGCCGCCGTTGGCGATCAGGAAGTGGGTAAAGACGTTGTTGCCGTCGTTCGGGCCGACGGTGGTGACCTGCAGGCCGAGCGCATAGGCGTGCCGCATGCCCTTGGCGCGCAACGGCTTCTGCGCCTGCTTCACATAGTTCCAGGTGTCGTTCCACTTGCCGGGGATTTCCGACATCTTGAGGCCGGCCTTCTCGATCAGGTCGCCCCAGATGTGGAACGGGGTCGCGCCCTGCTTGATCGGAACGAGGTAGTAGCTCCGCTTCTTGGTCACCTTGTTGTTGAAGGTGGAGCCGAGCTTGGCGGTTTCCGAAAGCTGCGCCTCGTACGGGGCGACGACATCGCTGACGTCGAGGATCTTGTCGTCCCACGCATTCTGCGGAATGATCGAGGACGGTGCGTCCATGAACACCATGTCAGGCACGTCGCCGCTCGTGAGAGCGGAAATCGTTTTCTGGTTCAAGGCGGTGAACGGCATGATGCTGTAATCCAGCTTGTTGCCGCTTTCCTTCATATAGTCTTCGCAGACCTTGCGGGCTGCGGCATCTTCCTCAGGGATGAAGCCCTGATTGATCCAGCACACCGCGGTTTTCGCTTGCGCATTGGCAATGTACGGGCGCGCCAGCGCCGTGCTCGCGGCCAGCCCAAGACTTGTGCGAAGTACCGACCGTCGACTCAGTTTCGTCATTTGCGTTTTCCCCCAGTTGTCCATTCTTCCGCCGCTCGACCCGGATCGCGCGGCGAGAATTGTGGCAATATGTAATTGAGGGGGTAGCGCCACGGCTGTCAAGTGCCGCAGGGAAAAATCCGGACACGCCGACCGGGGCGGCGGTATCGCGCCACCGTCCCCGGCACGGTCGGATTCTTCCGGCCGAGGCTGCGCCCCGGCGTATTTTTTCAGCCCTTCACGCCGCCCATCGTCAGGCCGGCAGTCATCTTACCGCGAAAAGCGTAATAGATGGCGACCGGCGGCAGCGCGTAGATGATCGCCGTGGCCATCATCAAATTCCATGGCGACTCGTCACTATTCAGGAATTGCGCCAGCGCCACGGCAACCGTCATGCTTTTGTTCGAGGACAGCAGCAGGTACTGGTACAGGAACTCATTCCAGGACAGCAAAAGTGCGTAGGTTCCCACCGCAACCAGGGCGGGAGCCATCAGCGGCAGATAGATGCGCGAATAGACCTGGATCGGGGATGCGCCGTCGATCTTCGCCGCCTCGTCCAGCTCCAGCGGGATGCTGGCGCCGTAGTTCAGGAAGATAAAAATTGCGTAAGGTGTCGCGAAGGTCACCAGCGAGGCGATCACCGCCCAGATGTTATCGTCCAGGCCGTAGTCGTGCATGATCAGGTAGAACGGGATCGCCAGGAACGAAGCCGGAATCACGTAGGTCAGCAGCGCGGCGTTCGTCAGTACCCAACCGTGGCGGATACGCATGCGGCCGACGGCGAAGCTGGCCAGCGTTCCGATGAACAGCGTGAAGAACACGGTCATCGCGCCCATGTACAGGCTGTTGCCGAACTGGTGCCAGAAATGCTCCAGGTACCAGTAGCCCTCGGTCAGCACGACCCAGAAGGCGTTGAGGGTGGGATGTGCCGGCCAGATGGTGCTGGTGAACACGTCGCCATGCGGCTGCACGGCCACCATGACCATGTTGTAGATCGGCAGCAGCGACCAGATCGTCAGCAGGATGCCGACCAGAATGCACAGACCCTCGGTCACCCAGGCGCGCACGCGATAGTTCTTCGGCTTGCCCCGGCGAACCGCCTGCCGTGGGAGAACCGTCGCGCTCACAGTTGCACCTCGGCGGTGCGCAGCTTGCGCATCAGGATCAGCACCAGGGGGATCAGCAGCGGCAACGCGGTCATCACCGCGGCCACGCCGAGGTCGGGTCGCGCGAGTGTGTACGCGTCGCGGATGCCCAGCGTCGCCAGCACGTTCGTGGTCAGCGCGGGTCCGCCACCGGAAACGAAATAGACGGTGATGAAGTCGCCTAGCGTCCAGATGGTGGAGAGCAGCGTGCAGACCAGGTAAAGGTTGGCGAGCAGCGGGAACGTCACGAAGGTGAACTTGCGAAGCCCGGTGGCGCCATCCACCTCGGCCGATTCATACAGTTCCTGCGGAATGGCCATGCGGCCGGCGAGCAGGATGATCGTCCAGAACGGCATGAACTTCCAGATATAGGCGCCGATCACCGAGGCCAGCGCGACCCAGCGCGAGTTGTCGAGGAAGCTGGGTCCATCGACGTGGAAGACGTTCCACATGAAATTGTCGATCAGGCCCCACTGCGCGTTCAGCATCCAGTGGATCGACATGAAGGTCGGCAGCGAGGGTACTGCCCAGGGCAGTACAAAGACCACGAGCAGGGCCTTCACCCAGAGCCGCTTGCGCATGAAGAAGCCGGACAGCAGCAACGCCATGAACATCTTCAGGTTCACGCCGACGGCGAGATAGATGATCGTGTTGACGATGGAGATCCGATAGATCGGATCGTCCCACAGCTCCGCATACAGTTCCGGCTCGTGCCCCATCCAGAGGCCGTAGGCCACTGGATAGAGCACGAACGCGAGGAAGATGGCGAGGTACGGGATGCAGAACGCCAGCGCCCAGGCGTACTCGGAGCCCTGCAAGCCCCCCCGCCACAGGCGACGCTTCGATCGGGGCGTCGCAAATGCCGGGGCGGTCTGCGGAACTGCCGTGGCCGTCTGGTAAGCCTGCATTCCGTCCATGTCTGCCTCTTGGAGTTAGCGGCGTTAGCTCTGCACGATCCTGTAGTTGTCGAGGATCTTCTCGATCATCTTGAAGCCCTGCTCCGCCGCGTCCGCCGGCTTGACGCCGTTGCGGATTACGTTCGCCTGCATCTGACCCCAGATCTGCTCCGCATTCGCGACGGAGATGCCGGGGTTGAACACATAGAAGAACGGCGTCGATGGCTTCAGCAGGCCCTCCGTCACGTAGGCCACGCGGTGCGGATCGGACTTGTCCAGCCACCACGGGTCGTTCTTGACGATCTCCGGCATGCACGGCAGCCAGCGGCCCAGGCCGTTCTTCAGGTATGTGTCGGCGACCTTCGGCTGGCTGATGTACTTGACGAACTCCTTGCCGACCGCCTCGTTCTTGCAGCCCCGCGCCATGAAGCAGCCGCCGGCGCCGATCTGGGCCGGCACCTGCTGGCCGTCGTTGCCCAGCGGCAGGCCCATCGTCACCGCGGCGTCGTAATTCTTCTTGTTATGGTACATCGCCACTTCGGTGGAGATGGTGCCGTCGTAATCCATCAGGATCAGCTTGGAGTGGAACGCGTTGTTGTCGTCCGCGTCGTTCCAGCTCAACGCGCCGGGCGGCACGTAGCCTTCCTTGTACGCCGAGGTGGTGAATTCGATCGACTTGATCACCGCTTCCTTGACCTTCGGATCGTCGAAATGCGCCCTGCCGTCCTTGGTCATGAAGTTCTCGCCGCCGTTGGCGAGAATCTGGGCGTAGAACATGTTGTTGCCGTCGGCCGGCCCGGTGCTGGTGATCTGCAGGCCCATCGAATAGAGGCCGCGATGTCCCTTGTCGCGCAGCTTCGCCTGCATCGGCTTGAACCAGTTCCAGAACGCGTTCCAGGTCTTGGGCGCGTCGGACATCTTGTAGCCGGCTTCCTCCACCAGATCGCCCCAGATGTGGAAGGGGATGGCGGCCGTCTTGAACGGAGCCAGATAGTAGTGGTGCTTCTTCGTTACGTTGTTATAGTACTGCGCAGCCAGGTTCACCGTGGGCAGGTACTGCGACTTGTATCCCTCGCAGATATCGTCGAGCTCGAGCAGCTTGTTGTTCCAGGCGTTCTGCGGAATGATGATCGCGTCGGCCACGTCGTGCGACATAACGTCGGGGACACTGCCACTGGTCAGTGCGGACACGATCTTCTGCGCCAGCGGGGCGAACGGCACGATGCTGAGTTCTATGGTGTTGCCGCTTTCCTTTTCGTAATCGGCGACGACCTGCTTCAGCGCGGAGTCTTCCTCGGGGACGAAGCCCTGGGTGAACCATGCCGTCGCGGTCTTCGCGGCGGCATTTGCGATGTACGGGCGGGACAACGCGCCCGCCGCGGCCACACCAACCGTTGACTTCAGCACTGAGCGCCGGCTCAGATTGCTCATGTTCTTGTTCTCCCTGTGTTCCCCAGACGTGAGGCTTAACGGCCCGTTCACGGGCCTGTTTGCTTGTTGCCCGATATCGAAAGCATTAGTCCCGGCTGGTGTCAACAGAATAACCCGACAGATTCGGCCGGGTTTCACTTGTCTTTGGCCAATTCGCGAATTAGCGATAAGTAATCCGGACAGAAAAACGTCAGTACTCGCGCACTATCTTGTCAGGAAAAGCCCTACAAGACGGAGGCCCCGCGCGCCACCGGCCGCACGCTGGCATTGCGGGTTGCCGCCGAGCCTCGGGTTGAGCCGTGCGGGATGAGACGCCGATTCCCTGTCATTGCGAGGCCGCTTGGCCGGCGGCCGACCCGGCCTGGATGAAACGGCGCCATTCTGTCATTGCGAGGCCGCCTGGCCGAAGCAATCTCGTTCGTGACGAGCGTTCCTCGGCTTGTCGCGAAGGAGATTGCTTCGGCCAAGCGGCCTCGCAATGACAGGGTGTGGGTCGCCCCGTTTCGCCGGGACGCCGCCGCACCGGCCGCCGGCAAACGCGTCACCCCGCCCGCACCCGCGCCTCGCCCACGCCCGCCATCTGGCGCTCCACCAGCCGCGCGTACACGCCGCGCCGCACCAGCAACTCCGCGTGACGGCCGGCCTCGATCACCCGGCCCGCCTGCAACACCAGGATCAGGTCCGCCGCCCGAATCGTGGACAGCCGGTGCGCCACGACGATCGTCGTGCGGTCCTCCATCAGCCCGTCCAGCGCGGCGCGCACCTGCGCCTCGCTGATCGTGTCGAGGTGCGAGGTCGCCTCGTCCAGCACCAGCAGCGGCGCATCCTTCAGGAACGCCCGCGCGATCGCCACGCGCTGGCGCTGGCCACCGGACAATTGCACGCCGCGCTCGCCGACGCGCGTGGCCAGTCCCTCCGGCAGATCGGCGACGAACTCCGCCAGCGCGGCGCGGCGCAACGCGAGCGACACCTCGGCGTCGGTCGCGTCCGGCCGTGCCAGCCGCACGTTCGCCTCCAGCGTGTTATTGAATAAGTACGTGTCCTGCGCCACCAGGGCGATGCGCCCACGCAGGCCATCCAGCGTCAGGTCGCGCAGATCGACGCCATCCAGCCGGATCGCGCCGTCGTCGGGGTCCCAGAAGCGCAGCAGCAGGTTGGCGATCGTCGTCTTGCCCGCGCCGGACGGCCCGACCAGCGCCACGGTCGCCCCCGCCGGCACCTCGAACGACACGTCCGACAGCGCCGGCCGCAGCCGGCCCGGATAGGTGAAGCGCACCTGGTCGAAGCCGACGGACGATCCGCCTGCGCGCGCCTCCGGCTCCAGCGGGCCATCGGCGATCTCCACGGGTTCCGCGTGCACCACGTGCAGCCGGCGGGTGGAGGCGATGGTGTCGGCGAGTTGCCGCCCGACCTGGGCGATCTCCCCCACGGGCAGGAACGCCGACACCGAGATCAGCACCATCAGCGGCAGCATCGTCGCCGGAAGCCAGTGGTGCACCACCAGCAGCGCGCCCATTGTTGCGACCGACAGCCCGCCCAGCCCGGTGGCCATCTCCTGCCAGGCGGTCTGGGTGGTCAGGTCCTCCAGCAGTTTCAGCCGCAGGGTCTGGTAGCGGCGCACGTCGGCCATGAAGCCGTTGCGGCGGCGATCCGTCGCGTCGAACGCAACGAGTTCGGACAGACCCTGGATGGTTTCCGTCGCATAGGCGCCCAGCGCGCCCAACGCACCGCGTGCCGCCGAGCCCAGCGCGTCGATGCGCTTGCGCCCCAGCACCGGCGCGGCGCCGGCGTAAATCAGGAACGGCGCCAGCGCCAAGGCCAACGGCCAGGCGATCACCGCCAGGGTGATCAGCACCGCCGCGGGGATCACGGTGGAGACGATCGCCGGCGCCACGGTATGGGCGAAGAAATACTCCACCGTCTCCACGTCCTGTGTCGCCAACGCGACCAGGTCGCCCGAGCGGCGCCGCAGCAGGTACGCCGGCGCCAGCGCGTCCAGCTTGGCAAACAACTCGATCCGCATGTCGGCCAGCAGTTCATAAGCCATGGCGTGCGCCAGCCAGGATTCGATCCAGTGCAGCAGGCCGGACAGCGGCGCGGTGAACAGCAGCAACAGAGTCAGCGTCAGGATCGGGGCGTGCGTCTTCACGGCGACCAGCAGCAGCGCCGAGAACACACCGACGCCGATGAACGCGACCACACGGCTGATGCCGCATACGGTGACGACGCCAAGCTGCCCGGCCCACGGGCGCACGATCGCCAGCAAGGTGCGGATCGTCTCGGGCCAGCCGACTTCCGCGGCATCCTCGGAGATCGGCCGCACCAGGGCCTGCGCCGACTCGGTGGTTTCGGCCGCGCGCGGGCCGGACGGCGCCAGCGGGTCCGTCAGCAGCGTGTCGTCGTGCTCCTGCAGTTGCGGCCCCATCAACTGACGATACGGGCCGTCATGCGCGATCAGCTCGCTGTGCGTGCCGCTTTCCGCGACCGCGCCGTCGTCCAGCACCAGGATGCGGTCGGCGCCGATCACGCTGGACAGGCGGTGCGCCAGGATCAGCGTGGTGCGGCCGGCCATCAGCCGGTCCAGCGCTTCCTGGATGATCGCCTCGTTCTCCGCATCGACGCTCGACAACGCTTCGTCCAGCACCAGGATCGGCGAATTGCGCAGCAGCGCGCGGGCGATGGCGATGCGCTGGCGCTGGCCGCCGGACAGCCGCGTGCCGCGCTCGCCGATCATGGTGTCGTAGCCGTCGGGCAGCGCCATGATGAAATCGTGCGCGTTGGCGGCTTTCGCGGCGGCGACCACCTCGGGCTCCGACCCGTCGGGCCGGCCAAGGCGCAAATTCTCCGACACCGTGCCGTAGAACAACATGTTGTCCTGCGACACCACGGCGACCATCCCGCGCAGCGCGGCGGGATCCAGCGCGCGCAGGTCCTGCCCGTCGATGCGCACGCTGCCGGATTGCGGATCGTACAGCCGCAGCAGCAGCCGCACGATCGACGACTTGCCGGACCCGCTTGGTCCGACCACCCCGACATGCTCGCCCGGCTCGATGACGAAGGACACGCCACGATGCGCGGCACGGCGGCCGCCCGGATAGGCGAAGCGCACGTCCTGGAACTCGATGCGGGGACGGATCGTGGTCGCGGCGATCGGCTTGGGCGGCGGGGCCGGGCTGTCCTCCGGCGTGGCCAGCAGCGTGATGATGCCGCTCGCCGCCGCCTGCCCGTTCAGCCCCTGGTGCAGCACGGTGCGCAGGTCGCGCAGCGGCCGGAAGATCTCGGTGCCGGCCATCAGCACGATCAGCAACGCGGTCAGGCTCATCGCGCCGTTGCCGACGCGCCAGGCGCCGAGCGCCATCGCCGCGGCGGCCCCGGTCGCGGTGCCGACATCGGTGATGCCGCGCGTCAGCACGCTGACCGACAGCACCCAGAACGTACTCCTCGACAGCGCGCGCGCCTTGTCTGCCAGCATCTCCCCATACGCGTGGCTCTGGCCGAACGCCTTCAGCGTGGGCAGGCCCTGCACCGCATCGAGGAACTCCTCGCCGAACGACTTGAACGCGCGCTGGCGTTCGCGGGAGGCGCGGCCGGTGCGTTCGTGCACCAGGGCCGGCAGGGCCAGGGTGAACAAGGCGCCGGCGAGCATGACGGATGCCACCGGCACGTCCCAGACCGCGATGAAGCCGAAGATCGCGATCGGCGCCACGATGGCGATCGCCACCTGCGGGATGTACTGGCCGAAGAAGGTCTGCAATTGCTCGACGCCATCGACCATGGACAGCATGACGCCGCCGGTGCGCTCGGCGCCGAACCAGGCCGGGCCAAGGGCGATGATCTTGTCATACAGCCGGCCGCGCAGCGTTTCCTGCACGCGCGATGCCGTGCGGTGAGCGATCATGGTGCGGCCGTGGTCGAACGCCGCACGCAGCACGATCGCCATGCCGGCGGCGCCGAGCGGCCAGTAGAGCTGCGACGCGGGTTCCCCCTGGAAGATGCCGGCAAGGAAGCGCCCGAGGAAGATGAAGCGCGCGATGCCGAAGCACATCGCGACCAGGCCGAGCGCGATGGAAAGGCCGATCCGCCCGCGAAAGCCGCGCGTCATGCGCCAGAGCGTCAGGTCGAAATGCATCGTCTTGGTCCCCTGGGCCGCCTGCCCCTGTGTTCCGCGTGTCATGACTGGGCTTGGCCCGGTCACCCACGTCTTCGCTGCTCGCTGCATCGCAAGTCGTGGGTGGCAGGGCCAGGCCCGGCCATGACACGGGGGAGGCGCCATCCGCATCCTGAACGCGTGGCGAGGCGTTGCGCAAACGCGGGTTTTTCAATCGCTGTTGAGCTATATTGCACGGCGATGAACGACCGAATCCCTCCTTTGGCAGCGTTGCGCGCCTTTGCGGCGGTTGCGCGGCACGGCAGCTTCGCCCGTGCCGCCGACGATCTGCACGTCAGCACCAGCGCGGTCAGCCATCAGGTGCGCGGCCTGGAGGACTCGCTTGGCGCTCGCCTGCTGGCCAGGGCGCGGAACGGCTCCGGCCGCACCGAGGTCACCGGCGAAGGCGCCGCACTGCTGCACGCCGTGGACCAGGCGTTCGAACAGCTCGGCGCCGCCTGCGAGGCGGTGCGCGCGCGGCGCCGCCGGCCGGTGCTGGCGATCTCCGCCAATGGCTCGGTCGCGTCATTGTGGCTGGCGCCGCGGTTGTCGGCATTCGCGGCGCAGCATCCGTCCGTGCAGTGGCAGGTGCGCGCGCTGGAGGACGAGTCGCCGGACATGCTGCGCGAGGGCCTGGACCTGGCCATCCTGCGCGTTCGTAGCGGTGCCGCGCGCGATGGCGACCGGCTGGTGTTCTCGGAAACCGTGTTCCCGGTGTGCAGCCCGTCGCTGGGCTATGCGGGCGATCTGCTGCGCCACAACCTGCTGCAGGAGGACCACGGCGACCACCCGGAAAAGGACTGGCCGACCTGGCTGCGCCTGCTTGGCTACGGCGCGTCGGCGCGGGCAACGGTGGTGCGGTTCAGCACCTTCAACGCCGCGATCGGCGCGGCGATGGCCGGCGCCGGCATCGCGCTCGGCCGCCAGCCGCTGATCGGCCACGAGCTCGCCAGCGGCCGCCTCATTCCGCTGTTCCCCGACCGCACGCTGCCGAGCTCGTCGCAGTTCGTCATCCGCCGCCGCCCCGGTGCGGCACGCGACAAGCACGTGGCGCAACTGACCGAGTACCTGGTCGGCGCGGCGTGCTCTGAGATGTGACCGCGCCCGCATCTTCTTGCCACACTGCGGTGGCTGACACCGCGTTCCTGCCAACCGGAGAACCATCGCAATGCTGATGAATATCCATATCGTCGCCCTGCAGCCGCTGATCGCGCTGCTCGCCGGCATCCTGATCCTGGTGATGCCGCGGCTGCTCAATTACATCGTCGCGCTCTATCTGATCATCATCGGGCTGACGGGACTGTGGCCGCATTTGCTGCGGTGAGCCTTCTGTCATTGCGAGGCCGCTTGGCCGAAGCAATCTCCCGCGGGAGATTGCTTCTGCCAAGCGGCCTCGCAATGACAGAAGGGACGCGCCTCGCAATGACAGTGGCCAGCCGCTAGCCGCCCCGCACCGCGCGGTACTCCCGCCGCACGATCTCCATCAGCTCCTGCACCGACGTGGCTCCGGCGTCCTTTTCGTACGTCACCCGGCCGTGCTGCATCAGCATGATGCGGTCGGCGATATCCAGCGTCTGTGCGTAATTATGCATGATCATCGCGATCGACAGCCGGCCCTCGCGCTTCAACCGCAGCAGCAGATCGATGATCAGCCCGGCCTCGCGCGCGCCCATCGCCGCGAGCGGCTCGTCCAGCAGCAGGATGCGCGCATCCGAATTCACCGCGCGCGCCACCGCGATCGCCTGGCGCTGACCGCCGGACAGCCGCTCCACCGGCAGATCGACAGAGGGGATTTGCACGCCCATGCCCTCCAGGCACTCCGTCGCGCGCCGGCGCATGGCGCGGTTGTCCAGCAGCCGCAGCGGACCAGCGCGCAGGATTTCGCGGTTCAGGAACATGTTGTGATAGACGCTGAGGGAATTCGCCAGTGCGAGATCCTGATACACGCACTCGATGCCAAGCGAACGCGCATGATCCACCGAGTGCAGCGACACTTCGCGCCCGTCAACGAACAACTGGCCATTGGTGGGAGTTTCGTAGCCGGTGAGGATCTTCATCAGCGTTGATTTGCCCGCGCCATTGTCGCCGAGGATGCCAAGGATTTCCCCCTGACGCAGCGTCAACGACACGCCATCCAGCGCGGTCACCGCACCGAAGCGCTTGGTCAGGTTCTCCGCGCGGAGTGCTTCCGTCATGCGCGGCCACCCTTGCGCGCCAGGCGCGTGATGTAGATATTGAACAGCATGGCGGCGAGGATTGCGGCGCCGAGGATGATGTTGAAGAGAAAGGCGTTGATGCCGATCAGGGTGAAGCCGTCGTTGAGTACGCCTAACACCAACGCGCCGATCAACCCGCCAATGATGGTGCCGGAACCGCCGGCCAATGGCGTGCCGCCGATCACGCCCGCCGCGACGGCGAGGAACATGATCTGGTTGCCGCCGGCCTGCGGATCGATCGAGCCGATGCGGAACGCTTCCAGGCAACCGGTGAAGCCGGACAGCACGCCGACCAATACAAAGTTGCCGATCTTCAGGCGGGTGACGTGGATGCCGGCTTCGCGTGCGCCGGTCTCGTTGGCGCCGGAGGCGATCGTGTGCAGGCCCCAGCGGGTGTGACGCAGCACGCCGTGCAGCACGACGACGACCAGCAGAGTCCACAGGATTTCGCTGTAGCCCCAGGCGCCCATCACCTCCGCGAACGCGGGACTGCCGGGCGGGGTGACCGGTGTGCCGTGGGAGATCGTCAAGGTCAGGCCGTTCACCAGGAACAACGTGCCGAGCGTGGTGACGAAGGACGGAACGCCGAGGATCAGCGTGACGACGCCGTTGACCAGGCCGACGGCGCCGGCCGCGAGGATGCCAAGGATCAAGGCTGGCACAAGAGGGATGCCTGCGTCGGCGGCGAAATACATGACGAACGGCGCGAGCGCGAACACCATGCCGGCGGACAGGTCGATCTCGCCGCCGATCATCAGCATGATCTCGCCGCATGCAATGATCGCCGCGGGGGCGACGAACTGCGACAGATTCTCCAGGCTGGCGCTGGTGAGAAGGAAGTCGTGGTTGGCGTTCTCGAACCAGGCGATCAGCAGCAGGGCGACGACCAGGATGCTGGCTTCCTGCCAGCGGGCGAAGGCGTCGAGGAAACGGCGGCGGCTGCCTGTCATGGCGAGGCGAGGGATAAGGCAAGGGACGGCGCAAGGGACGAGGCAAGGGACGAGGCAAGGGACAAGGCAAGGAACCAGGCAAGGAAGAAGGTTCCCCCCTCCCCTTGCGGGAGGGGGATAGGGGGAGGGGTGCGTACAGCCGAAGCTGCGGCGGATGTACGCACCCCTCCCCCTAACCCCCTCCCACAAGGGGAGGGGGGAACCTTGTTCCTTGCATCTTGCGCCGCCACGAGGAAACGCACGTTGCTACGCCTTGATCGCACCGGAACGCTGCACGATCTGCTGCGCGCTGGAGCTGCCTTCGTATCGCGTCTTGGTGGACAGATATGGCCCGACGCTCCCCTTGGTAACGAACTTCAATCCCGTGTTGATGTCCGCCGGCCCCGTTAGCCCGCCTGACGCCAGGTACGTGAACATTTCCATTGCCGTGTAGAATCCTTGCAGGTACGCCTGCTGGTCGATGGTGAAATCCAGGTCGCCCGACTGGATCAGTTGCAGCGTGCGCGGCAGCAGATCGTAACCACCCGCGTGCACGCCTTTCGCCGCCAGCTTGAACTGCTGCATCACCTCGCCGACGCCCTGCGTGCTGCCGGCATCGACGGCGAACATGCCCTTCAGGTCCTGGTGGCCGAGATAGAACGCTTTGATCTTGCCCAGCTCCTCGTTCACCGTGGCGCCGGTGGCGATCTGCTGCGTCTGGATGTTCTTGCCGGATTTCCTGATCGCGGCGACCGCGCCATCCAGCCGCGGCTGGATGTTGAGCTGGCCCGGCGTGGCAATGAACAAACCCACCAGCCCGGAATCGACCATCGAGGCGATGTGCTCGCCCATCTGGTAGCCGGATTGGTAAAGGTCCTGACCGATATACGCGAGCCGCTTGTTGCCGCTGCCGGCTGGCGCATCGGCGTTGTAGGAGAACACCGGAATGCCGGCGTCCAGCGCACGCTGCACCGGGGCATCGAACGCATGCGGATCGACGATCGGCACGGCGATGGCGGCGGCCTTCGCGGCGATGGCGGCGTTCATCGCGTTCACCATCTCCGCCACGTCGGCGTTGGCCGAGCCGGTCCATTGGGAGTCGCAGCCGAGCAACGCGCACGCATCCTGGATGCCGTATTGCGTCGGCACGAAGAACGGGTTGGTCGTCACGTGATTGACAAACACCAGTTTCCAGCGCGGGTGCGACGGGAACGGGCCGGCATCGGCCGCGCGCGCTGCGCCCGCCGTACCAAGCAGCGCCAGGGCGCCGCCAAGGCTCGCGCCTTGCAGCATGGTGCGGCGCACCACGCCGGCTCGATCGCGGACTTGCGACATTGTTTCCTCCTGTTGCCCGTATCGTTGGGGTGTCAGTTGCATGTGACTGAACGCGCAATGCGGTCATGCGCGCGAATCAAGAGCGTGCGAGTGGGGGCATGCACCGTCGTGTCATGGCCGCGCTTGGCCCGGCCACCCACGGCTGCGCTGCGTGCACCGTGGCGAGTCGTGATAGGGGTAGGGAGAGACGGTTGTCCCGCCTCCCCCTCCCTCCGAACCGGACTGGCGGTTCTCCCGCATCCGGCTCTCCGGTTGGTGGTATCACCCACAAGGGGACTGACGAACCGCATCATAGGCTCCCTGCAAAC
>DASXFW010000008.1:0-37684 GCA_036489395.1 Acetobacteraceae bacterium
AACCGCGAAGCTGTCCGGCTGGATCGCCAGCAGATCGATGTCGGTGAAATCGCCAATCGTGACGCCGGTCGCCGCGATCTGCGTGCCGCCGGCCAGGTTTGCCAGCGCGGCATCGACACCGGTGGCCAGCAGCGTGCCCGCATCCAGCGACAGCGTGCCGCCGGTGACCGTGATGGTATGAACCTGCGCGCCCAGGTTCAGGATGTTGGAGAGGCCGCCGGCGCCGAGATCGTTCGCGATCTGCGCCGAGGAATCGCTGATGGCGTATTTGAACGAGCCTCCGATCAGCGCCAGCACGTTGGCGTCGGTGGTGAACTGGCCGATCGACACGCTGATGTCGGCATTGTCGTTCAGGGTGATGCCGGTCAGCAGGCCGCCGGCGAATGGCTCCAACGCATCGAGGTAAGTGCTGACATGCTCCGCGCTGTCGTCGATCGTCGCGGTCGCGCCCAGGGTGGCCAGCGTCGCGCCATAGGTCACGATGTCGGCTGCCAACTGCGCCGCCGCCGTCACCGTGCCGAGTTTTCCGTCATCGCTCAGCAAGCCCAGGCTCGTAGCGGCACCGGCGATCGCCGCAGCGGAATCGGCGACATTCAGCGTCACGCCCAAGCCGAGATGCGCGTCGATCGGCTGCAACTCCGTGGCGATCGCCGCGGTCACGATCGGGCCGTCGGACAGCGTGATCGTGCCGAGCTCGGTCAGGTCTGCCAGTGTGGCCGCCGCAGCGCCGATGGCCGCGCCGGTGTCCAAAACATTGATCGTCACGCCGGCAAGCTGCGCGACCAATGGCACCAAATCGGCGGCGATGTTCGCGTGCACGCTGAACGGCGGCATGCCGGTCAGGCTGATCAGCAGCTCCGAACCAAGCACTGACAGCGCGGCGGCATAGGGCGCGAGGTTCACCACACTGTCGTTGACGGTGATGCTGCTGATATGCGCGCCGAGCGTCTGCAAGGCCGCCAGGTTGCCGTCCACCGCGAGCGCCGTATCGGACACGGCGATCGGCGATCCAATCAGCTTGCCGAGCAGCGGCACAAGGGCAGCCGCCGGTGCGGCTTGCACCGCGGTCATGTCGGTCAGCGCGATCGATTGCAGCGTGGTGCCGAGCGCGAGCAATCCCGCCGTCGCGGCGTCAACCCCGGCGACGGTGTCGTTGACCTGCACCGCCAGGCCCAGCGCCTGGATCGCGGTCGTGGCGCCTACCGCGTCGGATGAGTTGTCCACCACGGTGAGCGTGTTGCCGTTGGGCGAATACTTGCTGCCCAGGCTGTGCAACGTGACCGCTGTCTGCGCGAAGATGTTTCCGCCGCTGGTCAGCTCGTAATAAACGATGGCAGTGCCGGGCCACGTGAAGGACGTTGCCGTGACGAGATCCGTCGCACTGCCTTGCGCGGTGATCGTATGCGCCAGCGCGAGTCCCGCGGTGTAGCTGCCGGTCTGGATCGTCGAGAACGCGTCCTGCACTGCCAGCGACACGCCGCCGGCAAAGTTGAGCATGTGCAGCGTGTTCAGCCCGGCGAGTGCCTCGGCGGCAGCAGCCGACACGGGCGCCGCCGAGTCCACCAGCGCGCTGCTGGCCACCGCAGCGATTGACGTTGCGTCGGCGGCAATGGCCGCGGCGCTGTCCTGCACCACCAGCGCGGCGGTGCCGCGGCTGAAATTCGTCAGGCCGGCGAGCGCTGCGAAATCCGAGGCGTCCACTTCCGCGTCGCCCAGCAGAGTCACGCTGTTGGCAGCCGACAGAAGCGAGGAGTTGATGTTGCCGAGCAGATTGCTGACCGAATCCGTCACGATGTAGCCGCCGGTCGCTGCGCCCGGCCAACCGGTGTTGGCGACGCTGGTCAGATCGCCGATCGTGTCCTGCACCACGACGTTGGCTGCGGGTGAGAAATTCGACAGCGCCGCGAGTGTGGCGGCCTGTTCAGCGGTCAGCGGCGATCCGGAACCGCCGGTCAGTTCCAGCGTCGCGATCGACTGGATCAACGCGGGGAGCGCGGTCAGCTCGGCATAAGTGCCGGTCACTGTCAGTGTTACCGCGCTGCCCAGCGAGAAGTTCGGCAGCGCGCCCAACGCGGCGCCGATCGTCGCGTTGACCGACTCGGAGTCTTGCAGCACCTCCGCATGAACCAGCGCGGTTTCGAACGAGTTCAGCGCCGCCAGGCTCGCCGCGGTATCGGTCACCGTCATGGTGTTGCCGGCCAGAGCGAATTTGGTGCCAAGTTCGGCCAGGCTCTGCAGATCCGAGGCGTGGATGATATCGCCCGTCTCGGACAGCCCGAGCGTCGTCGCCAGCAGCGGATAGCTGCTATTGAACGACAGCAGGGCGGCTGCGGAACCGGTCACGGTGAACGCGTCGCCGCCGGTGGTGAAACGGCCGTCCTGCGCCAGCGCGATCGCCTGTGTTGTCGTCGCGCTGGACGCGCCGCTCAGCGTCAGGCCGGTGGCGAGTGCGTTCAGACTTGCACCCAGCGACAGCAGCGTCGTCGGATCGGCTGCGATCGTCAGGTGGTTGTCGCCGATGCTGACATTCTCCTGCACCAGCGCGTTGCCTTGCGTCTGGGTCAGCGTTGCGTCGCCGATCATCACGTAGAAGGTCGGCACCGCGATCGAACCCGGCGTGTAGGCGGCCAGATGCGCGCCGCTGTCCTCGACCGTGATGGCGAAGCCGCCGGCCGAGAACGTGCTGTACTGCTGCAGCATCGCCAATGTCGCCAATTGCGCAACGGTGACCAGCGCGTTGGCGGAAAGCTCGATCGGCGCCGCGGTCAGGATCGCGTTGCTGTTGCCGTGCAGCAGCAGCAGATCGGGCAGCGTGTCGGCGATGGTGATCGGCGCGGCAGCGTTTGCGACGAAATTGCCGATGCCGACCAGCGATTCCGCGGCGGCGACGGTCAGCATCGCGGCGCTGGAAAGCTGCACCGTGTCGGCCTGAGCCAGCAGCGAAGGATTGGCCGCGGCGATGGCGGCGGCGGTATCGCCGATGCCGACGGTGTAGATGCCCTTGGTGAAACCGGGCAGCGCGCTCACCCACGCCCAGTTCGCAATCGACACCCCGGTCTCGGGCTGCTTCAGCGTGACGGCGGTGGCCAGCGCCACTCCGGCACCATTGGCGTTCGCCACCAGGTTGGCGATGGTGTCCTGCACCGTCAAAGCATTGCCGCCATTGCTGAAGCGGCCGCCGAGCAATGCCAGATCGTCCGCTTGTGCGGCGGTGATGGCGATGGAGGACGCACTCAGCGTCACCGATGTCGCGGCCATCTCCCCGGCCCAATCGGTGGGCGTCGAACCGCCGCCGGCGACGAGGTCGGCGGCGGTATCCACGACAGCCATATGCGCGATGCCGGTGGTGAAGTTCGGCAGCGACGCCAGTTGTTCCGCCGTGGCGGCGGGCAGGCTGCCGATGCTGGTGCTGAGCATGATCTCCGATGCCAGCGACAGACTTCCGGTCAGTCCTTCCAGGTTGCCGGCGGTATCGTTCACCACCAGCAACTTGCCGTTGTCGGTGTAGGTGGCAGGGAGATTTCGGATGGCAACGAACTGTGCGACCGTTACAAGGGCGCTGCCCTGCAACTGGATGGAGGTCGCCATCGCGGCGGTGCCGGCATCGAGCGTTGCCAGATGGCCGGCGCCGTCGAGGATATTGAGCTGGAAGCCGCCCAGGCTGAAATTGCTCAGCGCGTGCAAAGCCTCGGCCTGCGCGACATTGACGCTGCTGTTGCCGGTCGCATTCCCGTTCAGCGTGATCGACGGCACCTCGCTGACGATCGCTGCGTTCCCGGGGTAGAGAATGTCCGTAGCGTTGTCCTGAACGACGACACCGGACACGCCGGGGCTAAGAGTCGGCAGGTTGGCCAGTTGGGCCGCCTGGCTGAGCGTCACGATCCATGGCGTGCCGCCGTTCGACGACAGCACAGTGGACGTGACCTGGCTCATGATCGCGCCGAGCGAAGTCGCGGCCGTGATCAGGTTGGCTGGCGTGTCCTCCAGGACCAGGTGGAAGTTGCCATTGCTGAATCGAGCGCCGAGCGATGCCAGCATTGCTCCCTGCGCCACGGAAATCGTGCCGTCGCCGTTCATCGTCACCTGGCTGGCGAGCTGCTCGCCGGCGGCGTCGATCGGCTGCGTGCCGCCGTCGGTCGTTTGCACGAGATCGGCGACGGAGTCGGAGATGGTCAGGTTGTTGCCGGTCAGCAGATTCGCCAGCGTGGAGAGCGATTGCGCCTGTTCGGCGCTAACGGACGACGACGGCTGTACCATGGCGCTGGAAACATGCGTCAGCGTCTGGCCAACCAGGGCCAGCAGGTTGGCCGCGGTATCGGCAATGACAACAGTGTTGCTGCCGGACAGGATGCCCGATGCGGCAACCAGCGCGTCGTACTGGTTCACCGAAACGTCCGGACTTCCGAGGATCTGGATGGATGTGGCCAACGCCGCGTCGGCCGCGCTTAGGGTCGAGAGATTGGCCGCCGTGTCGGCGATGGTGATTGCATACGCGTCCGCCGCGAAGCCGTGCAGCGCCGCGAGTTGGCCTGCGGTGGAGACGGAGATCGCGACCGCTGTGCTGACTCCGACCACGCTGCCAAGCGCCACGCCCGCCGCATTCGCGGCGGCAAGCAGTGCCGTCGGCGTGTCGTCCACTGTCAGGACGTGCCCGCCGTTGGTGGGATTCGGCAGGCCGGCGAGAACCGTCGCGGTGGTGGCGGAAACCGTCGCGTCGCCGCTCAGCATCGACACGATGTGCGTCCGGACGCCGGAGGACAGCGCCTCCACGGTTGGCGCGAACGCCGCCATTGCCGCCGCCGTGTCCATGACTGTCACGGTGCCGGTGAAGGCGCTCATGCTGAAATTCGGCAGCCCCAGCACCGTCGCCATTTGCGCCGCGGTCACCGTGTAGGCGGCGGTGTTGCCGCCAGTCTCGGTCGCGAGCGTGGCGCCGCTGAGGAACGATGCGACCGCAAGTGTGATGGTCGCGAGCGCGGCCGGCGTGTCGGAGGCCGACAGGTCGCCCGCGATGAAGCCAGGTATCGCCGCCAGCGAAATCGCCTGGGCCGCGGTCGCGATGGTGTTCGCGTTGAGCTGCGCGGTCGCGCCGCCTAGCACGCGCAGCGACGGATCCAGGAGCTGCGAGAGCGTGCCGGAGAACGCGCCGGATGAGACGATGATCGCCTCGAATCCCTTGCCGAACACCTGGCTCGCATAGGTGGTCAGTGCCGTTCCGGTATCGGAGATTGCGAGGACGTAGTTGGCGGCATTGAAGCCGCTCAGCGCGGTGAGCCCCGCTGCCGCACTCGCGGTCAGGATCGCGTCGTTATTGGTCACCAATTCGGTGACCGGACCATCCGTGGCCAGTGCCGTCAGCGTCGATGCTCCTGCCGCCAGGTCCTGGATCGTGTCGGCGACAACCAGGCTGGTGTTGCCGCCGTTGGCATGCAGCTTCAGTCCCGGCAGCAGGAGCAATGACTGGCCCTGTGCGATCGTGACGTTGGTGCCGTCGAGTTCGACCGTCACCGCGCCGGCGGCGGACAGCGTCGTGGAATGCGCGGTCTGCGCCGCGAGGATGTTGGTCAGCGTGTCGTCCACCGCGGTGGACGTGGTCAGTGCACGCTGCGCGACGGTCAACGCGGCGAGATTGGCGATTGTGTCGGCCGCCACCAGGTTATGGCTCGACCCGCGGGTGAATGATGGCAGCGCCGCAAGCTGGGTAAGCTGCGCGGCGTTGGCGGTGTCGTTGCCGACCAGCGTTGTCGCCTGGATCAGTGCCTTTTCCGCCAGGGTCAACGTTAGCAGGTCCACCACCGTGTCGGCGATGGTCAACGTCGATGACGTGACATTGGCGTGCAGCGTGATCCCGGGCAGCGTCTGCAGCGACGCCAGTTGCGCCACGCTGATGTTGTTGCCATCGAGTTCGGCGGTGACTGAGCTCGCAGCGGACAGCACCGTCGAATGGGCCGTCTGTGCGGCCAGGATATTGGTGACGGTGTCATCGACCGTGCTGGATGAAGCCAACGCCCGCTGCGGCGTGGTCAGTGCAGCAAGATTGGCAAGTGTGTCCGTGACCACCAACGTGTGACCCGACCCACGCGAGAACGATGGCAGCGCCGCGAGCTGCGGGAGCTGCGTCGCGTTGGCGGTGCCGCTGGCGGACAGGGTCGTCGCCTGGATCAGCGCCTTTTGTGCCAGGGTCAAACCGAGCAGGTCGGTCACCGTATCGACGATGGTCAGCGTCGATGACGTCACGTTGGCGTGCAGCGTGAACCCGGGAAGTGTCTGCAGCGCCGTAAGCTGCGCGGCGGAAATGCCGGTGCCGTCAAGCTCCACGGTAACCGCGCCGGCGGCGGCCAGTATCGTGGAATGTGCGGTCTGTGCCGCGACCACATTGGTCAGCGTGTCATCCACCGCGGTGGATGAGGCCAACGCCGTCTGTGCCGCCGTCAGCGCTACCAGATTCGCCAGTGTGTCCGTCACCACCAGCGTGTGGCCCGAGCCGCGCGCGAATGACGGCAGTCCCGCAAGCTGCGCGATCTGCGTCGCATTCGCCGTTCCGTTGCCCGACAAAGCCGTTGCCTGGATCAGCGCCTTTTGCGGTGCAGTCAGGGTCAACAAATTCTGCACGTTGTCGGCGGCCGTCAGTGTGTTGCCTGTCCCGGCACGGAAGCCCGGAAGCGCGGCGAGCAGCGCCAACTGGGCGACAGTCGCCATATCGTTTCCCGCGAGCGACACCGTCAGATGGGGCATCGTCACTTCCAGCGCCGTCAGCGCACTGGTCTGGCCGAGCAAGTTGCTCACGGTGTCGGCCACAACCTCCACGACGCCGGACAATGCCATCATGGCGGCAAGCGCACTGGCATTGGTCGTAAGGTTGGCGATCGTGTCGCCGATGGTCAGGGTCGCGCCCACGACGGAGAAATGCGACATGGCGCCAAGGGTGAGCGCGTTCGCCGCGGTGACGGTGGAGCTGATCGACACCTGGAACACCGTCAGCGACGGCTTTTGTTCTGGCGTTGTCAGCGCCAGCAGGTTCGCGGCGGAATCCGCCAATGTCAGCGTGAGGCCCGCGGCGGTGAAGCTGGGCCAGGTCTCGAGTATCAGCAGTTGCGACAGCGTCAGCGTGGCATTGGCCGACAATGCGATGCTGCCGGCATTGCGGATGATCGAATTGCTCGCGCCGGCCAGGATGTTTGCCGCGGTGTCAAAGACGGCTATCGCCGCGCCTGAAAGCGCTATCCCGGTGGCGTAGGCGGGATTGGTGAGCGACGCGACGCTGTCGCGCACCGTCAGCTTGAACCCATTCAGGCTGAATGCGCCGCCGAGCGACGCCAGGTTCGTCGCCTGCCAGGCGGCGATCGATGCGGTTGCGCTCAGGTCGAACACGCTGACCCGCGACACCAACGACGCGTTTGGCAGCGCCGTGGCAATGTTGGCCCCGGTGTCCAGAACGACGATGCCGGTGGCGTTGGTCGCGAGTGCTTGCGCGATCGTATAAGTACTCATGGTCGTTCCCTGCCTGGCCACGGGGCCGGCGGGGATGTTCGGTTCGTCGGAACCGCGACGCCTCCCACCGGGCAGGCGGGACAATCGCATTCATGTCTGAACCAAAGGTTAGGAAGGTAGGCAAAAGATTGCCTCCAAGACATGAATCTTTCACGAACATATACGGAACCGATCTGGCGATATCAGTTTCACGCAGACCGCAACCGCAGTCTGCCGGACGGCTGCGCTCGCCCGACTGGAAAACGTCGCAGGCAATTCCCGTCATGGCCAACATGCTTTAGACGCCCCGCATGGACGCCACCGCCGCCCCGCCCACGCTGTGGAATGATCGCAAGAGCACGACGCGTGCCTTGCTTGCCCGGCTTTGGCGCGAGCACCTCCGTTACCACAAGGCCCGCCTGCTGATCGTGTTGCTGCTCACCCTGCTGATGGCGGGCACCACCGCGCTGTACCCGGTGGTCATCGACCACGCGTTCCAGATGTTCACCAATCGCGACCAACGGATTCTGTACCAGGTACCTGTGCTCGTGCTGGCGATCACCTCGGTCAAGGCGGCGGCCCAGTACTTCCAGAACGTGGAGGTGCAGCGCGTGGTGCTGCTGACGATCCGTGAGTTGCAGGGGCGCATGTTCGCCCATCTGGCCCGCGCCGACCTGGCGCGGCTGGAACGCGAGGCGCCCGCGCAGCTCGCCGCCCGCTTCACCACAGACGCGGCGATCATCCGTGAGGCGCTGACCCGTGCGGTGAACGGACTTGCCGACGCGGTGACAGTGGTCGGGCTGATCGGGTCGATGATCTATCTTGACTGGCTGTTGTCGTTGATCGCCGCGGTGCTGTACCCGCTGGCCGCACTGCCGATCCAGCGCATCGGCAAGCGGGTGCGCCGCGCTTCGGGCGGCATGCAGGAACGGATGGGCGAGACCGCCGCGCTGCTGAACGAGAGCTTCGCCCAGGCGCGCACAGTGCGCGCGTATCGGCTGGAGGCGGCGGAGACCGAGCGTGCCGAGGACGCTTTCTCGGACCTCTACCACGCGCTGCTGCGCATGACTCGCACCCGTGCGCGGATCGACCCGGTGCTGGAGGTGCTGGGCGGCGCGGCGGTGGCCGCGGTAATCGGATTTGCCGGCTGGCGCGCCGCGGTGGGGGAACACACGATCGGCAATTTCACCGGCTTCGTCGCCGCCCTGCTGATCGCCGCCCGCCCGTTGCGCGCACTGGGTTCGCTGAATGCGGCGTTGCAGGAGGGACTGGCGGGGTTGATCCGGGTCTTCGCGGTGGTGGATGAGCAGCCGACGATCGCCGATGCGGCCGACGCCGTGGCGCTGCCGCCGGGGCGCGGGCACGTCGTGTTTGAGGACGTGCGGTTCGTCTATCCGGACGGTCGCGTGGCGCTGGATGGGCTGAGCTTCGAGGCTCGGCCCGGTGAGACGGTTGCGCTGGTGGGGCCGTCAGGCGGCGGCAAATCGACCGCGCTGGCGCTGATTCCCAGGCTGGCCGACACGACCAGCGGCGCCGTGCGGATCGACGCGGCCGACGTGCGGCGCGTGACACTCGCCAGCCTGCGCGACGTCATCGCCTATGTCGGCCAGGACGCGCTGCTGTTCGACGATACGGTTGCGGCGAACATCCGCATGGGGCGCCCGGGCGCGATCGATGCGGAGGTGGAGGTAGCGGCGCGCGATGCCGCGGCGGCGGATTTCATCGCCGCACTGCCTCGGGGGTATGAGACGCGGGTCGGGCCCGGCGGGCAGCGGCTGTCGGGCGGTCAACGGCAACGTGTGTCGCTGGCTCGCGCGCTGCTACGCAATCCGCGCATCCTGCTGCTGGACGAGGCGACCAGCGCGCTGGACACCGAAAGCGAGGCGGCGGTGCAGGCGGCGCTGGTTCGATTGCGGCAGGGTCGCACGACCATCGTTATCGCGCACCGGCTATCGACGGTGCGCGATGCGGACCTTGTGGTGGCGATGGCCGATGGGCGGGCGGTCGAGCACGGCACGCATGCCGAACTGCTGGCGCAGGACGGGCTGTACGCAAGGCTGGTGCGCAGCCAGGCGCTGGGGCAGTGAGGGCCTTCTGTCATTGCGGGTCGGCCGAAGGCCGGTGGCGGCCGACCCGCCCTGGATGAAACGGCGTCGGCGGCTTGACGTAGGTTCCCCCCTCCCCTTGAGGGAGGGGTTGGGGGTGGGGTGCGTTCATCCGCGGTCGGTGTATAAACGCACCCCTCCCCCAACCCCTCCCTCAAGGGGAGGGGGGACGCCTTGTTTCTTGTTAGGCTGCCTGACCGAAACAATCTCCCGGCAGAGTGCTTCGGCTCAGCGGCAGCGCAATGAGATGTGCGCCAGTCAGGTGCAGTGCAATTTCAGCCCTGATTCAGACCACGGCATCACGCCAAGCCGTCCGGTGTCCGACAGCGTGATATAGGCGGTTGTCATGTCCGCCCCGCCGAAACAGATATTCGTTGGGTACACATCGGGCATCTTCACTTGCTCGATGATCGCACCGGCCGGGGAAAACACCGTGATGTGGCCGGTGCCCAGCGTGGCGACGCAAATATTGCCGTTCGCGGTGACGGCAATGCTGTCGAACCGTGCGTGACCCGCCAGGCTGCCGACCAATCGTCCGCCATGCGCCGCGTGGCTGGTGTCCTTCCTCAGCACGCCGGGCGATTCGATCGCGAACGCCCACAGCCGCGCGCTTTCGGTGTCGGCGACATAGACGGTGCGATTGTCCGGTGACAGCGCGCAGCCGTTCGGGCTCAGGATCGGAAACGCGATCTCCTTCACCGATGACCCATCCGGCATCGCGTAGTACAGCCCGCCGTGGTCGCGGTGACGGGCGTAGCGCTTGCCGAGGTCGGTGAAATAGAACCCGCCGTGTTCGTCGAACACCAGGTCGTTCGGCGCCGACAGCTTGTTGCCGTTGCAATGGGTGTAGAGCGTGGTGGCCGCGCCGGTATTCGCATCGAGGCGCTGGATCGAGCCGTGCACGTAATCCTCGGCGGGGCCCTGGCCCATCGAACTGCCGGCGACGTAGCGGCTGCCGCCGTTGTTGCAGAGGTACAATGCGCCGTCAGGCCCGATCGCAAGTCCGTTCGGCCCGCCGCCGGTCTGCGAGAACGCCGACACCGTGCCGTCGGCGGCGATGCGGGAGCATCGGCTGTTGCGGATCTCGGTCAGGATGACCGAGCCATCCGCCATTGCCACCGGTCCTTCCGGAAAGCCCAGGCCGGTCGCCAGGATTCGCACGTCCGCCATTGTCGTTTCCCCCTTTGTCAATCGCGTTGCGGCCAGTCTCCGCGGTGACCGTACCACGTCAAGCCGTGCGGTCAGCCAATCAGGCGCGGCACCGCCAGCGTGATCCAGGGCACGAACGCGATCAGCAGCACCGCAAGGATCAGCACGATCACGTAGGGGATCATGGTGCGCGCGGCATCCTCGATGCTGGCGCCGGCGACCGCGGCGGAGACATAGAACCCCACGCCAATTGGCGGCACGAACGCGCCGACGCCCATCGCCAGGATCAGCACAATGCCGTACTGCACGCCGTCGATGCCGATGCGTGCGGCGATCGGCAACAGCAGCGGTGCCAGGATGATCAGCGCCGGCAGCCCCTCCAGCAGCGAGCCGATGACGATCAGCAGGACAACGGAGCCGGCCATGAATGCCATTTGTCCGCTGCCGGCGGCGTCCAGTACCGCGACGAGCTCCTGCGGCAGATTGGCGGCTGTCAGCACCCAGGCGAACGACGACGCAGACGACAGTACGAACAACACCATGCCGGCGACGCAGGCGCATTCGGTGGCAAGCGCCAGCGCCACGCGCAGTGACAAGGCGCGATACACCAGGGCGGACAATGCGAGGCCGTAAACAACGGCGAGGGACGACGCCTCGGTCGGCGTGGCGATGCCGAACTTGATGCCGGCGACCATCGCGACGGGCATGATCAGCGGTAGGATCGCGCCGGGGAGTGCGCTCAAGCGGCCCTCGGTTGGCGTGGCATCGGCGTGGTGTGTGTCACGCCGCGCCAGCAGGTAGATCAGCAGCATCAGGCACGCTGCGATCACCACGGCGGGCAGCAGGCCTGCAATGAACAGGGTGCCGATGGAGATTGGCGTGACCGAGCCGAGCACCAGCATGGCGATGCTGGGCGGGATCGTTTCACCCATGGCGGCGGAGGCGGCGAGCACCGCGGCGCCTTGTGCTTCGCGATAGCCCTGGCGTTTCAGTTCGCCTCGCACCACCGGGCCGACCGCGGCGACATCCGCCACTTTCGAGCCGGACACGCCGCTGACCAGGAAGATCGTGACGACGATGACCTGCAGCAGGCCGCCACGCATGCGGCCCACCAGGGCCATGGCGAAGCGCACCAGGCGCAGGCTGATACCGCCGCGTTCCATGATCATGCCGGCGAAGATAAAGAATGGTAACGCGAGAAGAATGAAGTTGCCGGTGCCATCGACCATGGCTTGCGGCACCGCGAGGATCGGGGCGCTGTCGGTCAGCTCCAGGTAGGCGAAGCCGGACAGCAGCATGGCAAAACTGACCGGCATGCCGAGCAGGATGGCGGTGAAGAACAGGATGATCATGCCGGCGAGGGCGAGGCCGGGATTGCCGGCGAAGAATGCGAGGCCGCCGTAGGCGTAGGCCAGCACTGCGACCACGGCGACGGCGAGGCCGATCGGCAGGACGCGCGACAGCTTATAGGCGGAAAACAGTCGTTCCAGCGCGAAGAGTGCGATGAGTGTGGTGCCGACGGTGACCGGCATGGCGATCCAGCCCGTGCTGATCTGCAGCATGGGCGTTAGATCTTCCCAGCTTGCCTGCAATAGGCCGAGCGACTGCCACGCGGCTGTGGCGGTGACCAGAAGCACCAGCCATTCGATGGCGATTGCACATGACTGGCGCGGAATTGGGGCCATGCGATCGGTGATCAGCCGCACCGCCGAATGATGCGCGCCGCGATAGGCTGCGGCGCCGCCGATGAACGTGAGTACCGACAACGCGAGGCGCGACGCTTCGTCGCCCCACAGCAGGGCGTGGCCCAGGAAGCTGCGCTCGGTGACGGTGATCAGGATCACCGCGAGCTCGATCAGCAAGGCCGCGGCGGCGACCAGACGTGCCAGCTTGTAAAGCAGCTCCGCGCCGCCGGTTACCGCCAGCGCAAGGGGCCCGGCGGCTCTCGGCGCGGCAACAACTGAGACCGAGGCCATCAGGTGCCGATTTCGTTACGGATTTCGTCCAGCGTGTCCATGCCGACGATCGGGCCGTATTTCGCATAGACCGGCTGCAATGCCTTGGTGTAGGCGGCGGCATCGACTTCGGTGACGGTGCAGCCCTTGGTCTTGACGAAGGCGATGCCTTCATCGGTCTTCTGCTGCATCATGGTGCGCCAGTACGGCGCGATCGCCAGTGCGGCGGCGCGGAGCGCGTCCTGATCCTGCTTGGGAAGTTTGTCCATCGTGCGCTTGCTGGCCATGATCGCACCGGCGTTGTACACGAAGTTGGTCAGGCTGATGTGCTTCGCCACCTCGTAGAATTTGCTGGCGATCAGCGAGATCACCGGAACCTCCACCGCGTCCACGGCGTGCTGCGACAGAGAAAGGTAGATTTCCGATACGTCGATGGCGATCGGCGTCGCCCCAAGAGTCTTGTAGCTGTCGGAGAAGATCGCGCCGGGCTGCACGCGGATCTTGGTGCCGGCGATGTCGGCAGGCTCGGGTACTGGCTTGATCGCGTGGGTGACCGGTCGCCAGCCCCAATGGCCCCAGCAGAGGCCGTAGATGCCCTTGGCAGGGAACATGTCGAACAACTTCTGGCCGACCTTGCCGTCCAGCACTTTCTCGGCCTGGGCGTTGTTCTTGAACAGATAAGGCAGGTCCAGCACGGCGACTTTCGGGTACACCGTGTCGATGAAGCCGGTGGTGTGGCACACAAGATCGATGATGCCGGTCTGCATCGCGGTCAGCGCGTTGATCTGGCTGCCGAGCTGACCTGCGCCATACACCTTGATGGCAACAGCGCCGTTGGTGCGCTGCAACACATCCGCGGCGAACTGGATCAGCATCGGATAGATCGGATGCGTCGAGACGTCGGCCATCGTCATCTTGAGGTTATAGGCGGGCGCAGCGCCCAGTGCGTGACGCAGCACCACCGGTGCGGCGAGTCCTCCGCCCGCGGCTGCCAATCCCATGCGCACCAATTGCCGGCGACCCGTGACCATCATTGACGTTTCCCTTGTGTTCAAGTGTGGCTCGCTTACGGAGGCGGGATAAGCGGGTCAAGGGCGGAAACTGGCGGGCCAGACCTTCTGCGGATGCATGGATTGCCCGCCATTTGCCGGCTGTCATTGCGAGTTCCCCATCAGCTTATCGGCTGACCTGCCATGGATGAAACGGCAGCATCCTGTCATTGCGAGGCCGCAAGGCCGAAGCAATCCCGTTCGTGACGAACTGACGGCAACTCGTCACGAACGGCGTTGCTTCGGCCTTGCGGCCTCGCAATGACAGCGACACTGGTCGGCACGCCGCATTCGTGACAAGCTGACGCCCATTGATCGGGAGGGGAAAAAGCCATGGCGACAGTGGGCAACGGCGAATACACCTACGAACCGGTGGTGGACTGGGCGAAGCTGCCGCCGGGTTGGTCGTTCAAGGAAATCGGCTCGGTCGGCGTCGATAAGAACGACAACGTGTACGTGTTCAATCGCGGCGAGCATCCAATGATCGTGTTCGATCGCGACGGCAATTTCCTGCGCTCCTGGGGCGAAGGTTTGTTCCCGCGCGCGCACGGCGTGTTCAATGCACCGGACGACACGATCTGGCTGACCGACGACGGCGACCACACTGTTCGGCAGTGCACGCTGGACGGCAAGGTGCTGCTGACGATCGGCATTCCCGGCAAGCCGTCGCCGTGGATGAGCGGCGAACCGTTCCATCGCTGCACGCACACCGCGATGTCGCCGCAGGGCGATATCTACGTGTCGGACGGCTATGGCAACTCGCGCGTCCACAAATATTCGCCGAACGGCAAGCTGCTGTTTTCGTGGGGTGCGCCGGGCACCGATCCGGGCGAATTCAACATCGCGCATAACATCACCTGCGATGCGGATGGGTGGGTGTATGTCGCGGATCGCGAGAACCACCGCGTGCAGGTGTTCGACGGAAACGGCCGTTATGAGACGCAATGGAACAACCTGCATCGTCCGTGCGGATTGTTCATGCCGCCGGGCAAGTGCCCGATCTGCTATATTGGCGAGCTCGGCGCGGTGCAGCCGGTCAGCCGGCACGTACCGAATCTCGGCCCGCGCGTGACGATCGTCGATAACACCGGCAAGCGCATTGCGCGGCTTGGTGGGCTCGGGCCGGGCATGGGACCGACCGAGTTCCTGGCACCGCACGGGCTCACGGTGGATTCGCGCGGCGATCTTTACGTGGGCGAAGTGTCGTGGACCAACTGGCCGCAGACCTGGCCGGATAAGCCTCGGCCCGACAATTTGCGCTCGCTGCATAAGTTCCGGAAGGTGGGGTAGCGGTTGTTACCGCCCCCCCACTGTCATTGCGAGTTGGCCACCGGCCTGGCGGCCGACCCGCACTGGATGAAACGGCGTCGGCCGCTTGACGTAGGTTCTCCCCTCCCCTTGAGGGAGGGGTTGGGGGAGGGGTGTGTACATCCGCGGTCAGTGGATGTACGCACCCCTCCCCCAACCCCTCCCTCAAGGGGAGGGGAGAACCTTGTTTCTCGCAATGACAGTGGGGGGGGGCGGGCGACCTCCTCCACGTCCGGTGAAAAACTCTAACGCCCTCGATCCAGCCGGAACGTCGCGCCCACCGTACCGATGATCAACGCCCCTACCGCGCCTGGCAGCAGCGCGGCCTGCGGCACCTGCAGCGCGTCCCAGATCGCACCTCCCGCATAGGGCACCAGGCACGTAATGGTGTAACCGAGCCCCAGCATGCCGGCCGCCATCCGATGCACGTCGTCGGATCGCGCCAGCAATGGCGGCAGCGCCAGCGCCATGATGAGGCAGGATGCCGATGCGAAACCGATCATCCCCGCCGCGGCGACGATCACCCATGACGATGGAACCAGCAGTCCCGCCAGGCTCGCCAGCCCAATCATCGCCATGACCACGAACGGCATCCTGCGTCCGACCAGATGGCGGCCGAATGCCATCACCAGAAACGATGCAGGAAGCTGCCCGGTGTTCAGTGCGGTCAGCACGGCATTGAGCAGTTGGGGTCGGCCGATCGCGTGTAGGTAGTCCGGCAGGAAAGCGTTGCCGCCAAAATAGAGCGCGCCCGTGCCGCCGAGCACGAAACCGAGCTGCCATGTGTGCAGCCTGTGCCAATCCGGCCACCACAGGGCGCGCTTACGTTGCGGCGGCGGTTCTACATGTGGCGTGAACACCAGCACCAGGAATACCGTGAGGAGAACAGGAAGGCTCCAGAAAACGAAGCTGGCTTCCCAGCTTCCATGCAGCAGTGGCAGCACGACTGGAATGGTGATGCTCGCCGCCACCATCTCGCCAATCAGCAGACCGTTTGCATAGAGCGCGGTCGCGAGCGGGATGCGGCCCGGGAACCAAAGGCCGACCAGCGTCGGCAGGGCCGGCTGCATGATAGCGACGCCTGCGCCCATTACCGCCGTCATGAGGAATAACATCGGCACTGACGGGCCGACGCCGCGCAGTGCGGAGGCGACCGCGACGGTGATGATGCCCACGATCACCGCGCGTCGGGCGCCAATCCGGCTGATCAACAGCGACCCCGGCACTGCGGCGATGCCGAACAACAGCAGAGGAAGGCCGGTCAGCGCCGCGACCATCTTTTCGTTCAGATGCAATTCGTGGTGGATCAGCGGCAGCACGGGCGGCACGGCGAGAATCGTCAGGCGCAGGTCGATGCCAAGCAGCCAAAGCAAGCCGAGCCGCGGCCATTCACGCGGCGTCTCCGCCGCCTTGGCCATGGACATTAGGACGCGCCTCCCGAGGTTTGGCTGAAGCGTATTGGCAAAATCGGCGGCAGTGCAAATGCCGGCTTGTCATTGCGAGGAGCGATGGGACGCTGTCATTGCGAGTTGGGCACCGGCCGGCGGCTGCCCGCCCGGGATGAAACGGTGAAGACGGCTTGACGTAGGTTCCCCCTCCCCTTGAGGGAGGGGTTGGGGGAGGGGTCGATGCTTACGTTTCGACCCCTCCCCCTGGCCTTGGTCCGCTTCGCGGCCCAAGCCCTCAAGGGGAGGTGGGAACCTTAGTTTCTTGTTAGGGGCGAAGCGGCGAAACCCTCTCGGTCAAGTGGGGCGGCAGTAGCTGCTGCCGAACGGCATGGCGGGATTGCTTCGTCGCTTTGCTCCTGGCGATGACGGAGGGACGCGCTACCGCCCGATGGGCACCCACTGATCGCCGCGCTTGCGGTACTGTCGCTTCACCGCCGCCCACGCGACGCGAAACGCACGTTCTTCATCGCCGCCGTACTCCTGCCAGGCGTGGTTGAACGCCTCGCGGAAAATGTCCTGCGCATGAGGCGGCAGATGGTTTCCAACCGACGGCGGCAGGTCGTCGTTGCTTGCATAGGGCATGGGCAGCACTCGCTTTCATGACGTGCGCGTCGCGCCGTTCTCCCTGACGTGAGGAGGTAGACGCGAGCGCACAAATTTCCAGCGGAAAAATGCCACGCCGCAAGCTTCTCGCAACAGCGACGGATGCACGATGCCGTGCATCGTTACGCCAACCTGCCGCCCGCGTGACCGGCAACGATCAGTCGATCGCCGCGTGCACGAGGTTCGCCACCCGATCGAGTCGTGCCGAATGCCACGGATCCGGCGACACGAAATTCGTCAGGTAGGTGAACGACACGCCGCTGCTCGGATCGGCCCAGGAGTAAGACGAACCGACGCCGCCATGCCCGAACACGTCCGGCGCGCCGATCGTGCCGAGGCCGCGGATGCGATCGCTCTCGCCGCGCACATGCGGCCCCAGCCCGCGATGCATCGGAATCCCGTTCATCTGCTCATCCGGACGTTCGCCGGTGTGGCTGCGTGAGACGTAGGCGATCAGCCGCGGCGAGAACAGCCGCACATTGCCCAGCCGGCCGCCGTGACCCAGCATCTGATAGAACGCCGCCACGCCGCGCGCTGTCGCGAAGCCGCCGCCGCTGGGCAAACCCGCAGCGCGGAACTCAGGGGAATTGTCGCGTGGTTCCGGCGCATAGGTGTCGGCACAGCGGTTCTGCTGCTGCGTCGGCACGCCGACGAAGATGTCGTCGCCGAGGCCAAGCGGCTCGATCACGCGCTGGCGGATCACGTCGCGATAGTCCTGGCCGGTGACGGCCTCGATCACCATCGCCTGCACCAGATGCGCAGCCTGGCCGTGGTATTGCAGCTTCGAACCGGGCGTCCAGTCGAGCGAGAAGTCGCACACCTCGGCGCGCATCCGCGCGTGGTCCGTCCAGGTCGCCTTGGTCACGCTGTTGTTGGGAAAGCCGCCCTGGTGCGTCATCACTTGTTCCAAAGTGATGTCCGCTTTGCCGCGCGTGGCAAACTGCGGCAGGTGGTCGGAGACCTTGTCCATGAAGGACAGCTTGCCTTCTTCGACCAGCGTCCACACGGCGGAGCTGGTCAGCACCTTGGTCTGGCTGAACAACAGGAACAGCGTGTCGTTCGCTGCCGGGATCTGCATCGGATCGGACCTGGCGTTGCCGTAGGTGCGGAACAACGCGAGCTTGCCGTGGCGGGCCAAGGCGATTTGCGCGCCGGGATAGCGGCCTTCCTCGATGTGCTGGCGGATCAACGCGTCGAGGTGTTCCAGCGGCTTCGGCGCGAAGCCGAGGCTGGCCAGATCGCCTGAGGGCAGCGGGTATTCGCTCGGCATGGCGGTGCTCCTGGATTGGGTGAGTGGATCGTAGGGGTGTTTCGGAATGGATGGGAAGCTGCCGCTGCCCCCTCCTGTCATTGCGAGGAGCGCAGCGACGAAGCAATCCCGGTCACGGGTGTGCACTTACGAACGAGGTTGCTTTGTCGCTGCTCTCCTAACAAGAAACTGGAGCCCCCTGTCATTGCGAGGCCGCTTGGCCGAAGCAATCCCGTTCGTGACGAGTCGCCGGCGGCTCGTCACGAACTGGATTGCTTCGGCCCAGCGGCCTCGCAATGACAGAATGCAGCGGTTTCATCCAGCGCGGGTCGGCCCGCCGGCCGGTGGCAACTCGTAATGACAGTGGGCGACATAACGGAATGGGGCACCGCGACGATGGCAGCTATGCCGCCAGCGCCAGAATCTCCCGCACCTGCGCCGGCCCATCGATGCGGCGCGGATTGCGCGGCACCCACGGCGTCCCCATCGCCTGCTCTGCCATGCGATCGAAAAACTCAGCGCCGATCTTCACCGCCGCTAGGCTGCGCGGCATGTCCAGCCCGGCAATGAACGCATCCAGCACGTCGGCGGCGTCCTCGCCAGGGTGGCCCATCGCCGCGGCTACCAACGCCTGGCGCCCGGCATTCGTCGGCTTGTTCCAGCGCATCACCGCGGGCAGCATGATGCAGGACGTGTGGCCGTGCGGGATGTCGAACATCGCGCCGAGCACATAGCCGATGCCGTGGCTGGCACCCATCGGCACGCCGCTGGCCAGCGGCCCCATCGACAGCCACGCGCCAAGTTGGCAATCCAGCCGCGCCGTCAAATCCGTTGGATTCGCCTTCACTTTCGGCAAACCGCTGGTCAGCAGTGCCAGCCCGCGCAGCGCTTGTGCGTCGGCAAAAGGATGCGCCTCGTTGGAACAAACCCCTTCAACGCAGTGATCGACCGAGCGAATGCCGGTGGACAGGAACAACCATTCCGGCGTGTGCAGGGTGATGGCGGGATCGAGGATAACCGTGGCCGGGATGATGTTTGGGTGACGGAACAACTCCTTCACTCGGCGGCGCTCGTCGGTGACGCCGGCGATGGCGCTGAACTCGCCGGCCGACAGCGTGGTGGGCACACTGATCTGACGCACGGTCGGAGCCTTGCAGGGCGGCGGTCCCAGCGTGCCGTCGGCGCGCGTCACCGGGCGCAGATCGTCCAGTGCGTCCGGCGTTGTTATGTCGTTGGCCAGGCAGAGCTGCACCGCCTTGGCGCCGTCGGTGATCGAACCGCCGCCGACCGTTACGATCACGTCGGCGCCCACGGCGCGGGCTTGCGCGGCGGCCTCGATCACCGCGGTGCGCGGCGTGTGCGGCGGCATGCGATCGAACACGCCGGCGCAGCGATTGCCCAGCGCACGGCGGACTTTCTCGATTTCATCGGTCGCGCGGTTCAACGTGCCGCTGACCATCAGGAACGCTCGTTCCGCGCCGAGCCGCTGCGTCGCGGCGGCGATCGCCTCCGCGGCAGGGCGACCGAAGATCACATCCTCCATCTTGCCGAATTCGACGCGACCGGATTGCAGCATGGCGTTGCCTCCCTTGGACCGGGTTGCGCGCATCCTTCATCGCGGCCGGCGACACGTCCATCCCTTGTGCCGCCACGGCCGATCGGGTGTGATCGGCTTGATCATGAGGTGTTGGTGACATGGCAACGATCGGTTTCATCGGCCTGGGCAATATGGGTGCGCCAATGGCGGCGAACCTGGTGAAGGCCGGGCACAAAGTCAGCGGCTACGACATCAACCCCGTGTCGCTGCGCGCGCTGGAGCAAGCGGGTGGCACTGTCGCGGCAAGCGCCGCCGATGCGGCACGCGGCGCGGAGTTCGTCATCACCATGCTGCCGGCGGGCGAACACGTGCGGGACGTGTGGCTGCATCAGGGCGGATTGATCGAGGCAGTGCGGGCCACGAAGCCGCTGCTGATCGATTGTTCGACGATCGACGTGGAAAGTGCGCGCAGCGTCACCGCGGCCGCGGCCGATGCGGGGATGGAGATGCTGGATGCGCCGGTCTCCGGCGGCACGGCCGGTGCGGCGAACGGAACGCTGACCTTCATGGTCGGCGGCACCGAGGCGGCGTTCGCGCGCGGGCTGCCGGTGTTGCAGGCGATGGGCAAGAACATCTTCCACGCCGGCGGCCCGGGTGCCGGGCAGGCGGTGAAGATCTGCAACAACATGATGCTTGCCATCAACATGGTCGGCGTCGCCGAGGGGTTTCTGCTGGGACAGAAGCTCGGCCTGGACTGGGGCAAGCTGCACGAGATCACCAGCACGGCGACCAGCAATTCCTGGGCGCTGAGCTCGTATTGTCCCGCGCCGGGTCCGGTGCCGGCCGCGCCATCGAACCGCGACTACGCACCCGGGTTCATGGCGGCGCTGATGCTGAAGGACGTCAAGCTCTCGCAGGCTGCGGCCGATGCCACGGGCTCGCCCACGCCGCTCGCCGCGCATGCGCTGTCATTCTACCAGGCGGTGGTGGATTCCGGAGACGGAGCCAAGGACTTTTCCGTCGTGTTCCGCTGGCTGGCCGGGCAGCAGCGCGAGTGAACGCTGGGGAGTCAGCAAACACTCCCTTGAGGGAGGGGTTGGGGGAGGGGTCCCTACGCCCGAGACGCAGCGGATGGCCCACCCCTCCCCCAACCCCTCCCTCAAGGGGAGGGGGGAAGCAAGCGGTCTTGGCTGCGGCTCGTCATCTTTGATTGCCATCCACTATGGTCCGACCCGTCTCGACATGGCATAACCCGGTTCATAACGCCCAAAGAAGGGAGGCCGCCGTGTCAACCGCCGCAGTCAAACAGGCGCGCGACTTCCTGCTCGCGCACCGCACCGACTACGCCACCGCGCATCGCGATTTCCGCTGGCCGCAATTGGATCACTTCAATTATGCCCTGGACTGGTTCGATGCCGAGCTGGGGCAGGGCGCGCTGGCCAATAACCTCGGGTTGAAGATCGTCGGCGACGGCGCGGCGAGCCGCACGTTCGCCGAACTCTCGGAATCCTCCAACCGCATCGCCAACGGCCTGCGCGCGCTCGGCGTGCAGCGCGGCGAGCGCATCCTGCTGATGCTCGGCAGCGTGGTGCCGCTGTGGGAAACGATGCTGGCGGCGATGAAGCTCGGCGCCGTGGTGATCCCGTCAAGCACGCTGCTGACCACGCACGACCTGAAGGACCGGTTCGAGCGCGGCGGCGTCCGCCACATGGTCGCCAACGCATCCGACGCGGCGAAATTCGCCGAGCTCGACCCGACGGTCACGCGCATCGCGGTCGGCGACGCGCCCGCCGGCTGGCACAGCTACGAATCGCTGCGTGGCGATGCCACATTCACGCCGGACGGACCGACCAACGCGACCGACCCGCTGCTGCTGTATTTCACCTCCGGCACGACATCGCGGCCAAAACTGGTGGAGCACAGCCACCAGAGCTATCCGGTCGGCATCCTAACCGCCGTGTACTGGCTCGGTTTGCAGCCGGGCGACGTGCACCTGAACATCGCCTCGCCGGGCTGGGCGAAGCACGCCTGGAGCAATTTCTTCGCACCCTGGGTTGCCGGCGCAACGGTGTTCGTCGTCAACCAGCCGCGGTTCCACGCGCGCGACATGCTGCAGGCGATCGCCGACAACAAGGTCACCACGATCTGCGCGCCGCCCACCGTCTGGCGCATGTTCGTGCAGGAGGACATGGCGTCGTTCAAGACCTCCCTGCGCGAGGTGTGTTCTGCCGGCGAGCCGCTCAATCCGGAAATCATCGAGCACATACAGCGCGTCTGGGACAGGACGCCGCGCGACGGCTATGGCCAGACGGAAACCACATTGCAGATCGGCTGCTTCCCCGGGCAGCCCGTGAAGTCAGGTTCGATGGGCAAGGAAGCGCCCGGCTATCGCATCCGATTGCTCGATGCCGAAGATAATGCCGCCGATGAGGGCGAGGTGTGCATCGACGTCAATCCGCCGCCGCTCGGTCTGATGCGCGGCTACCAGAACGACGATGGCACGTTCGCGCCGCTCGGCAGCGGCGCCTATCGCACCGGCGACGTCGCGACGCGCGACGCGGACGGTTATTACACCTATGTTGGGCGTGCGGACGACGTGTTCAAAGCGTCCGACTACCGCATCAGTCCGTTCGAACTGGAGAGCGCGCTGATCGAACATCCGGCCGTTGCGGAAGCCGCGGTCGTGCCGGCGCCCGATGCGATGCGCATGGCGGTGCCGAAGGCCTACATCACGCTGACCGCGGGTACCCCGCCCAACAGCGATACGGCGCTGTCGATCTTCCGCCATCTGCGCGAACGGCTGGCGCCGTTCAAGCGTGTGCGCCGCATCGAGTTCAGCGACCTGCCGAAGACGATCAGCGGCAAGATCCGCCGCGTTGAGCTGCGCCAGGAGGAAGAGAAGCGCGTGGAGCAAGGCGTTCGCAGCGACAAGGAATTCCGCGAGCAGGACTTTCCGGAACTGGCGGGGCGCTGATCGCGGGCAGGATGGCGCGCGGCTGATCGGGCTATGACGCAATCGGAAAGACCGCCGCTGGTCCTGCATGTCTTCCCGACCTTCGCCGTGGGCGGCGCACAGGTGCTGTTTGCCGCGCTGGCCAATCATTTCGGCGCGGCGTTCCGGCATATCGTGGTCTCGCTCGACGGCAATCTTGCCTGCCGCGAGCGCCTGGACAGGTCGCTGGACGTGACGTTTCCGGCTGTCGAGGCACCAAAAGACAGCATGCTGGCGAACGTGCTGCGATTTCGCCGGCTGCTGCGAACCTGGCGTCCGGACGTGATGGTGACCTGCAACTGGGGCGCCATCGAGTGGGCGATGGCCAATCGCCCCGCCGTTGCGCGCCACGTCCATACGGAGCATGGATTCGGTCCGGAGGAACGCGACGCGCAAATCCGCCGCCGCGGGCTCACCCGCCGCCTGGTCCTGCGACACAGCACTGTCGTGCTGCCGTCACGCAATCTTTGGCGAATTGCCACGGACATGTGGGCATTGCGGCCGGAAAACGTGCACTACGTGCCGAACGGCATTGATCTCGAACGTTTTGCGCCACGGCAACATACGGTTGCACGCGATGTGCCCGTGATCGGCACGGTGGCTGCGTTACGCAAAGAGAAGAATCTCGGTCGTCTGTTGCGCGCATTCGCCTCACTGGGAGCCCCGGCCCGGCTGATCGTCGTTGGCGATGGTGCGGAACGCGCCGAGCTGGAGGCACTGGCCAGGAGCCTTGACGTTGCGGATCGCGCGTCGTTCGTGGGGCATGTCGATGATCCATCACCATCGTATGCCGAATTCGATGTTTTCGCGTTATCATCCGACACGGAGCAAATGCCTCTCGCGGTGATCGAAGCGATGGCCGCCGGGCTGCCCGTCGCGGCAACCGATGTGGGCGATGTGCGGGCCATGCTGGCGGAGCAGAACGCGTCTTTTGTCGGGAAACTTTACGACTCCGACCTCGCGCGTTCGCTCACCGAGCTGCTGGCTGATCCGAGCCTGCGGGCCCGCGTCGGCCGGGCGAATCGCGAAAAGGCGGTGCGTGAGTTCGATCAGTCATCGATGTTTCAGGCCTATGAAGCCGTGTGGCGCGGCCTACCACTTCCGGTTGCGCGGTGATGGAAATCTCGCTCTCGCGCCCGACCGACTTCCACGCGCTCGGGGACCGCTGGCGGGCGCTGGAGGCGCGCACCGCGTGCTCCTTTTTCCAAAGCTGGACGTGGACCGGCTGTCTCGCGGAGGAGCGTTTCTCGGATCCCGTCCTGCTGGAGGCGTCGGTTGCCGGCGAGACCGTTGCCCTGGCCCTGTTCAATCGCCGTCGCGGCCTGCGCGACACGCTATGGCTGGGGGAGAGCGGGGACAAAACGCTCGACTCGCCGTTCATCGAACACAACGGGTTGTTGCTGGCTTCGGACACGCCGCCGGATGTGACCGTCGCCTGTCTCCGCGCGGCGCGGCGTGCACCGATCGACCGGGCGCACCCCTGGCTGTCCCGCCGACTGATGTTGAGCGGGGTCGATGATCGGACGCTGACGGCGGCTCGCCGCCTGGGAGCCGTCCGGCTGCGCCGCAGCCTGCCTGCGCCGTTCGTGGATCTCGCGCGGATGCGCCGGGAGGGGCGCGACTACCTGGACGGGCTTAGCGCCAATACCCGCTATCAGCTACGCCGCTCCGACCGCGAGTACGCGGCGGCCGGGCCGCTGACGGTGCGGCGGGCAGCGACCGCGGCAGAGGCACACGCCTGGCTCGACGATCTGGCAACGCTGCACCAGGCGACGTGGGTCCGGCGCGGCGCGGCCGGTGCGTTCGGCAATCCGTTCTTTGGCCGGTTCCAGCACCGGCTGATCGATCGGGGGTTCGGGCGAGGGGAGATCGACGTGCTGCTTGTGTCGGCGGGCGAGCGTTGTGTCGGATATCTTTACAACTTCCAATTTCGTGGACGGGTCATGGCATACCAGAGCGGGTTTGCCTACGCCGATCTGGACCCGCATTTGAAGCCTGGTCTGACCAGCCACCATCAGGTAATCCGCTTTTGTTCCGGATTTGGACGTGATTCATATGACTTTCTGGCGGGGGACGACCGCTACAAGCTCAGCCTGGCAGGCGGTCGAACGCCGCTGCACTGGCTGGAAGTGGGCTCCGGAGGCAGTCCGGCGGCGGCTCTTCGGGCTGTTTTTCTGGCATTGCGGGGCGGGGACGGGCGCCTGGGACGCCGTTCCGGGGGGCCTGAGCGGCCAGGAGTCAGGGAATTTTACACCTGCCTGAATCGGGGTCAGTCCAGCATGGTTAAGCTATTGATGAAATGAGGTGTTTCGCCATGGCATAAAACGTGCTTCATGGCATGAGACGGGATTCGGGAAGCCGGGTCCGTCGAGAGGGTGGTGGTGCCGATTATGGTTGCCAAGGATCAATTCGTGAGGCAGTTTGCGAGCGCAATGATCGGGGGGGTCCTGTGAAGGCCTCATTGGTATCGGCGACGTCGCTTGTGGCGCTGCTGGCGTTGGATGTTTCTCCGGCGTCGGCGCAGCTCTTCACGATCAACCAGAGCCTCGGGTTCGGGAATACCCTGGTCAACTGTGCCGCGTTCGCGGGCTGCCAGATCAATACCATCACGGACACCGCGACACAGGGAGCCACTGGCGGCTCCTCCTACAACTCCACCCTGAACTTCACCAACGCGACCACCCCGTTCACCGGCACCGCCAAGCAGACGACGGCGCTCGCGGTGGGCCAGACGGTCTCCAACGCCTACACCTTCTCGCCGACCATTGCGTCGAGTTCGTCAGTCTCGCAGACGGTCACCGTTACCGAGACGGCGGTCAACAAGACGTCGAAGGCCTCGCAGATCACGAGCCTTACCGTGACGCTGACCGGCAAAGGCGTGGCGCCGGTGCAAAGCACGAGCATTGGCAAGACCACGGCCTCCGGCAACGGCAGCACGATCTCCGGCAACACCGCCAACCTGGGTTATGTGCTGGTCGGTAATGCCCCCACCAGCGCCGCGGCGACCATAACGGTCAACAACACCGGCAATGGCAACTCGGCGCAGTACTGGACTGGCAGTTCGTTTGCTACCGAGCCGTACAGCGTTTCCAACCTGCATGGCAGCGTCAGCCTTGTCGCGGGCGGCGGCAGTGTCACAGGTGCGGGGGCCAATCCCGGCAACAGCGTCAGCCTGAACGATTCGACGTATGCCGGCACAGGGACGGCCACCACTGCCAGCAACTACACCTATCAGTTCACCCCGACCGTCAGTGGGACGGCGGCGACCTCCGTGGTCACGCTGTCGTTCTCCAACGGCAACACGAACCTGCGGAACGTCAGCCAGGTCGTCACCTACACGCTGACAGGCACCGGCGTGGCGCCGGTCGCGTCGATCGCGGGCACCAATATCGGCTACGTGCTGGCCGGCACCAGCAAGTCGGCCGTCGTCACGGTGGAGAACACCGGCAACGGCAACCTGTCGCAGACCGGCTCGGTCAGCAATCTGTTCGGCACGGTGAGCGGGACAGGCGGCGGGTTGTTCAGCGGCGGCGGCAGCTCGCTGACTGTCACTGGACTGCCGGACACGACATCGACCACCTTTGGCTCGACGACGCAGACATTCAGCTACGTGTTCTCGCCGACCTCGGCGATCGGCACCGTCTCCTCCACCGTCACGGGCACGTTCAGCTACGGCACCGGCAATTCGGTGTCGCTGGGGACGCAGATGGCGACGGTCGTCGGCACCGGCGTGGCGCCCATCTCCAGCGTGTCGGTCAGTCAGTCCGGCGGCGGCGGGGCAGCCCACGGCGCTTCTGTGACCGGCTCGCCCGGCCCGGGGCAGGCGAGCGGCGCCGGCGCCACGGCCAATTTGGGCTACGTCCTGGTGCAAGGACCGACCGCGGCGGCGACCGTCACGGTGAACAACACCGGCAACGGCGATCTGGCCGGCAAGGACGTTGACGACGGCGGCACGCTGTACAGCAACCTGCACGGCGTGCAGGGCAGCGCCAGCAGCTCGGTGTTCACCGGCGGCAGCGGCTCCATCAGCCTGCAGGACACCAACGCGACGACTGGCGCGGGCTTCGCGAGCAACGGCTCGACGACCTCGACCTTCACCTACAATTTCGCGCCGACGATCAGCAACGGCAGCGCGGTGACGGCGACGGCAGTCACCACGTTCACCAACAGCCTGGGCAGCAACGGGCAGTACTCCACCAGCACCTACACCACGACACTGGTCGGCACCGGCGTGGCGCCGATCCACACGGTCGCCGTCGGCGCGGTGGCGCAGGCGGGCAACGGCGCCACGGTGTCGTCGCTGGCGGCTAACCTGGGCTATGTCCTGGTGAACAGCGCGCCGAACTCGGCGTCGGCCGTGGTGACGGTGCAGAACACCGGCAACGGCAACCTGTCCGGCGCCGGCACGATCAGCAACCTGCAAGGCTCGCAGAACACGATCACCGGCAGCAATCAGTTCAGCGCTGCGGGCGGCGGGCCGAATCCGTTTAGCCTGCAGGACAGCAACGCCACCACCGCCCTGGGTCTTGCCACCAATGGCTCGACCACCGCGACGTTTACCTACAACTTCACGCCGACGATCACCGGAACGACCTCGTCCAGCGTCACCACGACGTTCTCCAACGGCAGCCGGAACGGCCTCAACAACGCCGGCAACCTGACCGAGACGTTCACCGGCACGGGCGTGGCGCCGATCCAGAGCCTGTCGAACACCAACGCCGGTTACGTGCTGGTCAACGCGCCGACGGTGACGGGGTCCGCGACCGTCACGGTGTACAACAACGGCAACGGCAACCTGGCATTCGGCGGCAGTTCCACCGGCGCAGCCACGATCAGCAACCTGCAAGGCACGATCGGCGGACTGACCCCGCCGCAGTTCGGCGGTGCGGGCGGCTCGCTCGGTACCACGACGACCGGCCTGGCCGACAGCACGTCACAGAACTTCAACTATACCTTCGCCCCGACCATCACCGGCCAGGCGACGACCACGGTGACCGCCGCGTTCTCCAACGGCAGCACCGATGGACGCAACCTGAACACCAACGCCACGGCGACGATCGTCGGCACAGGCGTGGCGCCGATCCAGAGCGTGTCGGTCAGCAACGCCGGCGGCTATGGCGGCAATACCGTGACCGGCCAGATCGGCTATGTGCTGGTGCAATCGACCGCCACGGCGACGCTATCGGTCAACAACAACGGCAACGGCAACCTGGCGTTCGGCGGCAGTTCCACCGGCGCGGCGACGATCAGCAACCTGCAAGGCTCGGTCAATGCGCTGGCGCCGCCGTCCTTCAACGGCACGGGCGGCAGCCTGGGCACCACGACCACGGGTCTGGCCGACAGCACGACGCAGAACTTCACCTACGTGTATCAGCCGACGATCATCGGCAGCGCGACCGGCATCGTCACCACGACGTTCACCAACGGCAGCACCGACGGCCAGAACCTGGCCGGAAACGTGGTGAATACGCTGACCGGCACCGGCGTCGCACCGATCAACAGCGTCAGCACGGCGAATACGATCTCGCGCTTCAACAAGTATGGCGGGGCGAACGCAGGCACCGGGACGGCGGCCCTCACGGTCAACAACACCGGCAACGGCAACCTGGCCTTTGGCGGCGCCAACACCGGCGCGGCGACGATCAGCAACCTGCAAGGCTCCGTCACCGCGCTGACGCCGCCGTTCTTCAACGGCTCGGGCGGCACGCTGGGCACCTCGACGACGGGCCTCGCCGACAGCACGATGCAGTCGTTCAACTATACCTTCTCGCCGACCGCGCGCGGCACCAACAACGCGACCGTGTCGCTGAGCTTCAGCAACGGCAACAGCGCTCAGACCAACCTGCCGCAGAGCGTCAGCGCGACGCTGACTGGCACCGGCGTCGGGCCGACATACGCCAGCACCTACTACGCGCCGACGACGGACGGCCACACAACGTCCGGGCCGCACACGACGATCACGACGCCGGCGGCAGTTCCCTACACCGCCTCGACGGCGGTCAAGGAAGCCAGCGCGGTCGGCACGATCGGTTTTGGCAACCTGACCTACGGCCAGTACAGCGAAGTGCTGCTGAACATCAGCAACATCAGCGCCGACATCGACGGCGGGAACGCCTTGCTGACGGATCTGAGCCTGCTCAACTTCAGCATCGGCGGCGGCAACGACCCATTGGCGTTCAGCGTGCCGGGCAGTTCGGCGTTCAATCCGGGGTCGCCCTACACGCCTGACGACGTGATTGCGGAGGGTGACAACGTTTACCTGCCGATCCTGGTGAACGACAACGAAGTCGGCGGCGGGGGGATGGACTCCTACCTGACCATCACCACCGACGAGAGCGCTGCGTTCGGCGATCAGGGTGACACCTTCACTTATTACTTGAGTGCGCAGTCGATCTCGACGGCGCCCGAACCGGGATCGCTGGCCATCGTCGGCGTCGCCCTGGGTGGGCTGGGCTTCGCGCGCCGGCGCCGGCGCAAGCGTCACTAGCATCCGACAACGATTGCGGGCCCGGGGGCCTGCGGTGCGACACGGACCTGACGGGCGCCGCCCGCCAGCGGGTGATCCGTATTGCCCCTGCGGACAGCGGCAGCCAATGCAATGGCACCGGAGATGCCCCGCGGCATCAGGCCCTCTGCTCGACCATGGACGAGCAGCGGCACAGGTGTGGGCTGCCATGAAGACGCCTTCGACACACCCGGATCAGTGTCGGAATCTTTTACGCTTGTGCAAGAGGACGCCCCGGCACCATCCGTATCGCGTTGAAAAGATTACTTCTTAATGAGTGGCATCGCACTTGCATAAACGTGTTTGGTTACTGGTTCGAGAAGGTAGGTGGCGAATGTCAAAAATCATTAAGGCGCTACTGTTCGCTGCGGTCGCGGGTCTTCTGGCCGCACAGGCGCACGCGCAGAATCTCGGTCCTCCTGCTCCGCCTGCGACCGGGACGACGCTCATCAACCTGGACGGTACCACGGCCGACCTCAGCAGCTACAATCCGGACGGAAGCTGCGCCGACTGCACGGCGAACATCGAGACCTACTCGGCCACTTTTACCGCCAGCGGCAATCTCGCGACGCTGACCTTTGCGTTCCGCAACGACCCTGGGTTTTTTGGCTTCACGGATGTGCAGCTTGTCGCGGGATCCACTTTGGAGACCGGGACCAATCTCATCAATGACCCGGATTTCCAGGCGGCGTACGTCAACGCTTCCACCAACGTTGCCAGCAACACCAACTACGGCGACGACGGCATCACCATAGCCAGCGATCCAAGCTGCGCCACGGCCGGCGTCTGGTGCACGTACAATCAGACATCAGAGGGCTTTGGCTTTCCGGTCGCCCCTCCCGGCGCGGCGGACGAGCCCGGCGGAAGCGGCCTGACGTTCGGGGACAGCACCTACTTCTGGCAGGACGGCGCGGAACAGGGCTACGAGGGTCTTTTCCAGAACGTCGCCGTGACCGAGGGCGACACGTACACGGTCAGCTTCGAGCTTGAAGACCTTAACCCGAACGGATCTAATGACGGTTTCAACGAATGCGCGCCCGTGAGTTACGCGGGTGGCACGAACTATTCCGCAACCAGCGTCAATGGCGATACGACCGACGAATGCGGTAACGGTGTGGACGAAGTGACGTATGTCGGCTTCCCCGGTACGCCGAATAACCCCGACAACCCGGCTCCGCCGGCGGCTCCGGAGCCGGCCTCGCTTGCTCTGCTCGGTTCGGGTCTGGTCGGAATGGGCATGCTGCGCCGCTGGCGCCGCCGCTAGCACGACATTCGCGTAACGTCGCGGCCGAGGACCGGGGTAACCGGGCCTCGGCCGCTCACGCGTTACGAAGGTGTAAAATTTCCCGACAATCGCTTGAGAAACCGGGATCAACGGGCACCTGGCCAAGTCACGAACCGGTTCGCCTGAGCCAGGATCTGGCCCGCCCGGCGGCATGTCGCGCCAGAAACGCCAGCCCCTCGATCCGGCGAGGGTTGGCCAGCACCAGTCCGATGCGTTGCCGTCGCTGAGCTGCCCAACCCTGCTTGTACCCGTCGTCCCCGCGGCCGAAATCGATCTCCCCCACGTGCTCTTCGTCGAGCAGCCGGCGCAGCATCAGTGCGGTCAGCACGGTGCCGGGTGAGTCGCCCTTCAGCGCCTCGTCATGCGCCAGTTTCAGGACGGTCGCGGTACCGCCTTCCACGATCCAAAACTGTGCCGCCGCCGGCTGCGCCCCGGTCCACAGCACTCCCAGCCGCAGCACACCCAGCACCGCCGCCTGCCGCATCAACGCGGCGTTGAACCGAGCAAACGGTTCGGGCTCCTTCCAGCTCCGCGCATAGACCGATTCGAATGCCGCGATGCCGGCGTCGAGTTCCTTGCCGCCGGCCACGACGCTAAACCGGGCGTCCGGGTTGCGTTCAGCCCGGCGCAGCCGGCGCCGGATAGTCTCGCGCAGTGCGCCGGGCCGGCTCGCCAGGTAGCCTGACCAGCCCAGGTCCCCCACCGGCTCGTGCCAATTGCCGAAATGGTCGAACCGCCGCACCACTAGCCCCGCGGCTTTGGCGCCCTCGATGCAGTCGGCCAGCGCCGGCCAGTCCGCCGGCAGCGCGTCCAGCCGCGTTGTGGCCCAATCGCGGCAGAATCGGCCGAACGCCGCGAACACCGCGCGCCGCGCGGACGCGTCCAGCGACGGATGCAGCAGCGGCGCATAGCGGCAGGTGTACGGTGTCGTCAGGCTGGAAAGAGCGCGACCGACAGGCGGGTACCGGAGCGGGATAAGTGCAGCGGGCAACGCACCGAGCCGGCACAGCAGGAAGCATGGCCGGGCGCCTTCCGGCATCGCGTGGGCAAGGACGATGTCCCACCAGGCTCGCGTGGAGAAAAGATCCGGCGCGGCCGAGAACAATACGCCGGTGTCCGGCGGCAGGGCCTCGGGCGAGGCGAACGTCTCCAGCCGCGGCGGACCGTCGCCGGTCATGTCAACGCAGGGAGTACCAGGCGCAGCCGATCCATTCATGCGCCGCGTAATACGCAACGAGGAGTTCCTTTTCGCTGGGGATGAAATTGTCCCGCGACCAATGCGGCGGCGTCTCCAGCACCACCGGCGCAGCGGTCACCGTGATGCCGGTCGGCGCGAAGGCGATGATCGCCCGCCGTTCGTGCCACGCGTGGGTCACGACATACACCGACCGGATACCCGCCGCGTGCAGGATCTCCGCGCTGTTGCGGGCGTTTTCCCAGGTGTCGCGGGAACGCGGCTCCACCCAGCGAACCGGGACCTGGAAATCCTGCGTCATGCTCTGGGCCATCAATGCCGCGACTGGCGGCCTGCGTGGATTCTCCGTGCCGCCGGCGATCAGGATCGGCAAATGCGTCCGGCGATACAGTTCGGCGCCGGCACGCAGGCGCTCCAGGCTCAGCCGCCCCACCGTGTAGCCGCCCGAATGGCCTGCCGAGCGTTGCATATCGCCCCCGAGGATGACGATCGCCTGCGGCGGGTTGTCGGGCGGCGGGGTGAGCGGCAGGCCGATTTCCAGCGAATACAGCGCGGTCTCCGACACTCCGGGCAGGGTGATGGCGAACAGCAGAACGGCGGCGATGCGGACCAGCCAGAGGGAGAATCGCGGCAACACGCGATATAGGCACAGGCCCGCCAGGATCGCCAGGATCAGGTTGATCGGCGGCAGGACCGGCAGCAGCAGAAGCGCCTTCACCATCCGACCGCCCGCGACGTTGGCCCGGCCTCCGGCAGCCGCCGCGTTCTACGCATGCGGCTGCAGCACCTGGCGCAGCACCGCGCCCTCCGCCAGCCGATCGAACCCCTCGTTGATTTGCTCCAGCCGGATCGAGCCGCTGCGCAGCTTCTGCACCGGCAGCTTGCCGCGCTGGTACAGCGCGATGAAGCGCGGAATGTCGCGCTTCGGCACGCAGCTTCCCATGTAGCTGCCGCGGATCGACTTCTCGTCCGACACCAGGGCCGAGTGCGGGTAGGAGAACACCCGGTCCACCGCCGGCAGCCCGGCGCTGACCACCATGCCGCCGCGCGCGGCGATGGCGTAGGCGAGGTTCATCGCCTCGATCGCGCCGGCGGTCTCGATCACATAGTCCAGGCCGCCGCCGGTGGCCGCCTTGATCTCCGCCACCACGTCGGCGTTGCCGGCAAGGAAGGTGTCGGTGGCGCCGAGCTCGCGGGCGATGCGCAGCTTGTCGGCGTTCAGATCGATCGCGACGATGCGTTCGGCTCCGGCGACCACGCCGCCGAGCAAGGCGTTCATGCCGACGCCGCCCAGGCCGACGACCGCCATCTGCCCGCCGGGCGGTACCTGCGCCGTGTTCAGCACCGCGCCGACACCGGTGACCACGGCGCAGCCGAAGATCGCCGCCACGTCCAGCGGCACGTCGTCGGGGATGCGGATCAGCGCGTTCTGCGACACCACGGCGTATTGCGCGAACACCGACAGGCCGGAGTAGTGGTGCAACGGCTCGCCGTTCAGGTGCAGCCGGCGGGCGCCGGAGATCAGCGTGCCCTCGGCGCGGGCGGTGAACGAACTCATGCACAGGTTGGGCCGGCCGCCGTTGCAGTAGCGGCAGTCGCCGCAGCTTGTGACGAACACGCTGACCACGTGGTCGCCCGGCTTCAGGCCGGTCACCTCCGGGCCGATCTCGCGCACGATGCCGGCGGCTTCGTGGCCGGGGATGGTCGGCAGCTTGCGCGGCCGCAGCCCCTCGATGGTGGAGAGGTCGGAGTGGCAGAGGCCGGCGCCGACGATCTCGTACAGCACCTCGCCGGGGCCGGGCGGATCGAGCTCGACGGTCTCGATCGTCATGGGCTGGCTGACCGCGTAGGGCCGGGGCCGGCCCTGGGCGCGCAGCACGGCGGCTTGCATCTTCATCGGCGTCTCCGTCGGCGGCCTGGCGTCATGCCAGGATTTCGTCGCTGCTCATAAACCGCACGCCCAGCGCCGTCAGCCGGTCGCGTGAGTCATCCAGCGTGGTGTGGCCCGCGCTCGTCGGGATCCCGATGCCGCGGCAGGCGTCGTCGATCACCGTCACCGCGTAGCCGAGCCGCACGGCGTCCTCCGCCGACCAGCCGACGCAGAAATCGGTTGCGATCCCGGCCAGGAAGATATGGCGGAAGCCGCGCTGCCGCAGCCAGCCATCAAGTCCGGTGGGAGTGCGGTGGTCATTCTCGAAAAAGGCCGAGTAGCTGTCGATTGCCGGATTGCAGCCCTTGCGGATGATCGCCTCGATCCGGGTCTGGTCCAGAGCCGGATGCAGCGCGGCGTTGGCGCTGCCTTGCAAGGCGTGGTCGGGCCAGAGGACCTGCGTGCCATAGGGCAGCTCGATCGTGTCGTACGGCTTGTGCCCCGGATGCGCGCTGGCGAAGGAGCTGTGGCCTGGCGGGTGCCAATCCTGCGTCGCAAAGGCATGAGCGAAACGCGGGAGCAGGCGATTGACGACGGGCACGACGGCGTCGCCATCCGTTACCGGCAGTTCGCCGCCCGGCATGAAGGTGGGCTGGATGTCCACCAGTCCCAGGATGTCCGTGCCGGGATCGAAGATCATGCGGTGCCCTCTGTCCATGCGGCGCGCTGTGTCATAGGAATTGGCGCCGGCCCGCCCGGAATGAAACGGTCGCGAATGTCGCTGAGGCTCCCCCCTCCCCTTGAGGGAGGGGTTGGGGGAGGGGTGCTTACTCGCGCGATCCCCGGATGCGTATGCACCCCTCCCCTGACCCCTCCCACAAGGGGAGGGGAGAACCTTGTTTCCTGCCGCACCCTCACGGCCGAACCCGAACTTCGGGCGGCACAAACAATTCCCAATGTCCCGGCCGCTCCGGCTGCTCACCATAACTTTGCAACGAGTCGGCGGTGCGTCCCATCAGATCGGCGAACCGCAGCCCACGCGCCTCCAGCCACGCATCCAGTTCGGCGATGATCCGCGTCAGTCCGCTAAACCCTTCGTGCATCACCACTGACAGGATCTCCACGGCCGACGCGCCTGCCAGAGCCATGCGCGCGACATCGCCCCCGCTGCGCACGCCGTTGGTGCCGAGCAGCGGAAACGCCGGCCCCACCGCACGGCGGCTCAGCGCCAGGAAGCGGCACACGATCGGCAGCGCCCAGCCGCCGCCATACGCTCCCGACGTACCCAGCACCGGGGCGAGCGTGTCCAGGTCCGGCACCAGCGCCATGAACCGCCCCATCATGCACACCGCATCGGCGCCGGCCTGCGATGCGGCGAGAGCCTGCGCTGGCAGACCGGCGGACAGGCCGCTGAGCTTCACCCACAACGCCATCCCGTCGGTTGCCGCACGCACTCGCGTCACAAGCTCGCCCAGCCGCGCCGGGTCGGTCTCCTGGACGATGGCGCCGGGCGTTGCCTCCGAGGCGTGCGGCGCGCCGACGTTCAGCTCGAACACGCGCAGCCCGGCACGGCGCGCCAAGCCGGCGATCTCGACCGCGCCGTCGGTACTGGCCAGCACGATGCTGGCGGCGACGAAACGGCCCTCGCGCGCCGCGTCGCGATCGATCGGTGCCAGCGCCGCGAACCATTCCGCCGGATCACGCTGCGCCAGGCCGGAGCGGCAGAACACCGACACGCCGTGCGCCACCGGCGCGCCCGCCGCATCGAGCTGCGCGTAATCCGCCCGATCGAGCTGCGCCGCAGCGTCCGCGCGTTCGTTTACCGACTTGGCGATCACTCCCGCGGCGCCGGCGGCCAGCGCGGCGCGGATGCCGGCCTCGGTCATCACCGGCTCCCCGGAGCCGCAGATCACCGGGTTCGGCAGCACCATGCCGCCGATGCGCGTCGCCAGTCGTTGGTTCATCGGCTTTGCCCGAAGTAGAGAATGTGGCCCTGATCGTCCTCGATCACGAACTCCCGCGTGCCCCACGCGGTGTCGTGCACCTCCTGCAGCAGCGGGACGTTGTTGCGTCGGATCGCGTCCGCCGCTGCTTCCAGGTCCGGCGTGTCGAAATACAGATGGAAATGCCCGCCTTGGGCGACGAACGCGATCGACGGATCGGCATCATCGACCAGCTTCAGGTGGAAGAACTGCGCGCCGGCGCGGATGCCCGCGTAGAAATCGCCATACTGGAACGCCAGCGTCATGCCGAGCTTCGTCGTGTAGAACGCGATCGAGCGAATAAGGTCCGTGGTGCGCAACTGCGCTGTGACTCCGGAAATCTGCATGGCCGCATCCCCAGCGAATGATCTGTCCGGACTCTGCCGCCGGACCCAAGCGGTTGTCGATGTGTTGCCGGGGTTGGTAGCGTCTCCCCGGCAGACGCGAGGTGGGAGCCGTGGGCAAGGTCGCATCGCACGCCGAGCAAGCATTCTGTCGTTGCGAGTTGGCCACCGGCCGATGGCGGACCCGCCCTGGATGAAACGGCGTCGGCGGCTGAACGTAGGCTCCCCCCTCCCCCCGTGGGAGGGGTTGGGGGAGGGGTCGAGGCGTACAAATCGACCCCCCAAGGGGAGGGGAGGCCTGGTTTCTTGTTAGCCGCCTGGCCGAAGCAATCTCATTCGTGACGAGCTGCCGGCGGCTTGTCGCGAGCGGGATTGCTTCGGCCTGCGGCCTCGCAATGACAGATGAAAGAGCAATGACAGGTGAAAGAAAGGGGGCGTGACATGGACGATCTCGCGGTACGGCTGGGCATACAGGAACTGATCGCCGCCTATGTCGATTGCATCGATGAAGACCGCCTGGAGGAGTGGCCGGACTTCTTCACCGAACAATGCCGCTACCTGATTACCAGCCGCGCCGATCACGCAGCCGGGCTGCGGCACGGCGTCGTCTATGCCGCATCGCGCGGCATGCTGGCCGATCGGGTGTTCGCGTTGCGTAAGGCCAATATCTTCGAGCCGCACCGGTACCGGCACATCGTCGGGCCGATTCGGATCCGCAAGCTGGAAGGCGGCGTGGCGAGCGTGGAATCGAACTTCTTCGCTGCCCGTATCATGCATGACGGCGACACGACTCTGTTTGCGACCGGCCGTTACCTCGATCGCATCGATGTCGGCGCAACTCAGTACCGCTTCAGGGAACGGATCGTCGTGCTGGACAGCCATAAGATCGACACGCTGCTGGTGATTCCGCTCTGAAGCGGATGTTGGAGACCGTGGCATGACGTGGAACGCTTTGCGCTTCGCAATGCCACGGCGTCTGGCATGTGCAGGATCGGGCTGAGGGGTCGGCGCGGCGGCGGCCGACCGCGCAAGCAAGCAAGGAAGCAAGAAAGCAAGGTTTTACGCAGATCAGCCAAGGCGATGCGCGCTGATGCACGCGGATCGGACTGCGGAGTCCGCGGCACTGCGGCTACCCGGCTTTGGTCGTGTTATACCAGATGTCGGAATGACGGGACGGACATCGGAGCGTACGCCGCTCTTTTCGGCACGTGGTATTATACCATGTGTCGGAACGATTGATCCGTGCGCCATCCGCGGCAGTGTCACTGCTTCGTCGCCTCGCTCCTGGATCCCCCTGTCATTGCGAGGTCGCTTGGCCGAAGCAATCCCCTTCGTGACGAGCGGCCGGCGGCTCGTCACGAACGGGATTGCTTCGGCCAAGCGGCCTCGCAATGACAGAAGAGCGCGGTTTCATCCAGGGCGGGTCAGCCGCCGCACGCATCAGCACGTACGACATCTGGTGTTATTTTTGCCGTGCTGCCGCAGGCCGGGCTCCGGCCTATCTGCACTGCTAATCTGAAGAATCTTCGCGGCCTGCGGCGATTTCCGGTCTGGTCGCTGTGCCAACGGTCGCGGGGCCGGAGCAATACGACCGTACGCAAGATTCACCACAAAGACACAAAGACACGAAGCCGTGGC
>DASXFW010000011.1:0-7782 GCA_036489395.1 Acetobacteraceae bacterium
GACCTCGTGCGCACCCTGGCCTTCGTCCAGCCACCACCACGACCGCCCTGATCAACGCCAGCCTCCGGCCAACGCCCCGCGCCTTAATCAACCCCATATCCAGCGATAACCGCCGCAAATGCCAAAATGAGAATTGCTGGCAGGCCGGCGGTGGATGTGTTGTCAGCCGGTTTCCGCCACCTCCAGCACGTGGTCCGCGATCGCCAGCGACGCGGTCAGTCCTGGCGACTCGATGCCAAACAGGTTGATCAGGCCTGGCACGCCGTGGGTCTGCGGCCCCTGCACGACAAAGTCCTGCGCCGGCGCGCCGCGCGGCGTGGTCTTGGGACGGATGCCCGCATAGCCCGGCTGTAGCGCGCCGTCCCTCAGGTCCGGCCAGTACTTACGAACAGCGGCGTAGAAGCTGTCGGAGCGGGCGGGATCGACGGTGTAGTCGATCTCGTCGATCCACTGCACGTCGGGCCCGAATCGCGCCTGGCCGCCGAGGTCGATGGTCAGATGCACGCCGAGCCCACCGGGCACCGGCACCGGATAGATCAGGCGCGAGAACGGCGAACGCCCCGCCAGCGTAAAGTAGTTGCCCTTGGCATAATAGGTACCGGGCACACGCTCCGACGGCATGCCGACAATGCGACGTGCCAGATCCGGTGCGTGCAGGCCGGCGGAATTCACCAGGAGTCGGCAGTGGAGGTTGGTTGGTTCACTGCCGCCGACATACACGTCCAGACCGCCATTCGCCGCGCGCGCGCCGGTGACGGGACTCAGGAAGACGCAGACAGCACCGGCGTGTTCCGCATCGCCTTGCAACGCAAGCATGTAGGCGTGGCTGTCGATGATGCCGGTCGCAGGCGACAGCAATGCGCTGGTGCAGCGCAAATTGGGTTCCAGCGCGACGGCCGCGGTCGCGGTCAACACGCGCATGCCTTCCACGCCATTGGCTTCGGCGCGGCGCTGAATGCCGGCAAGCATGGCGTCCTCTTCCGCGTTGGTGGCGACGATCAGCTTGCCGCTGTTGCGATGTGGCACGCCCTTGTCCGCACAATACGCATACAGTGCGCGGCGGCCGGCGACACAGAACCGCGCCATGAAGCTGTTCGCCGGATAATAGATGCCGGCGTGGATTACCTCGCTGTTGCGCGAGGACGTTTCCGTGCCGATGCCCTCGGCGCCATCGAGCACGATTACGTCGCGGCCGGCCAGCGCCAGTGCGCGTGCGACGGCGAGCCCGACGACACCCATACCGACAACGATGCAATCGACTTCATCCACGCGTACGCTCCCTGGTCTTGTCCCGTGTCATGTCGTCCCGTGTCATGTCGTCCCGTGTCATTGCGAGGCGCGCTGCGCCGAAGCAATCCCGTGCCTGACGAGCCGAGGATCGCTCGTCAGGCACGAGATTGCTGCGGCGCAGCGCGCCTCGCAAGAAACATGCGCCCCCTGTCATTGCGAGGCCGCTTGGTCGAAGCAATCTCCCGCGGGAGATTGCTTCGGCCAAGCGGTCTCGTAATGACAGGGGGGAATCGCCCCTCGCAATGATAGGCGCCGCGTGCCCGCCGGGGCATGACAGGGGCAGCGCGCAAAAAAGGGGCGCCACGCGGCGCCCCTTTCGCGTCAACCCGGACGCAACTTCAGTGGATGATGATCTCCACCCGCCGGTTCTGCGGCTCGCGCACGCCGGCACCGGTGGGCACCAGCAGATGCGTCTCGCCGTAGCCGTGGATGTCGATGGCGCTCTGCGGCACGCCATCATGAATCAACTCGCCTTCCACCGCCTGCGCGCGGCGCATCGACAGGCCCATGTTGTACTGCGGCGTGCCCGACGTATCGGTGTAGCCGTTCACCTCGATCCGCGTGTACTGCACGTGAGTCGAGTTCGCCGCCGCTTCGTGGATGATCTGGCGTGCACGGTCGGTCAGCGACGCCTTGTCCCAATCGAAGAACACCAGGTAGGAGCGCGACGGTGCCGGTGCGGGTGCCGCCTGTGCCGCCGGTGCGGGAGTCGGGGCGGGCGGCGGCGGCGCGGCATTGAATGCGTAGCGCACGCCGATCAGGAAGCTGTGGTCGAGCTGGTTGTGCAGCTTGAACACCGCGGGCACCGCGGCGCCGCCGCCGACCGGGACCTCGCTGCCGTCAAATCGCTCGCCGCCGAGGATGTCCATGAACCGATACTCGGCAGTCGCCGACAGCCCGGGTACCGACGCAATCGGGAACGACAGGCCGGCGATGGCCTGCCACGCGAACGAGCCCGACGTGTTGTCAAACGACGCGCGGAACGGACCGCCGGCCTGGGTGACCGTCATGCCGTCAAGCTTGGTCCATTGATAACCGGCACCGAGGCCCAGGTACGGATAGACCCTCGGCGAGCCGATATCCATGTCATACAGCACGTTGCCCATCATACCGTAGTTGTGCAGCGTGCCGTCGATGGAGGCCGCGAACGGTGTGCGCGCGAGTTCCTCCAGGCCGTTGCGCTGGAAATCGCCTTCGACTTCGAACCGGAAGCCGTTGCCCAGGCCGTAGCCGATGCTGCCGATGCCATCGACACCAACATGCTGGTCCAGTCGCAGATGCGTTCCGCCGGCAACCGACGGATACGGCGTGACGCGGGTGTTCTGCGGCATGTCGGCTCCGAGACCCGCGCCGATATAGAGACCGCTGACCGGCTGGGCGAAAGCAGCCAATGGCGCTGCCACAAGGGCTGTCGCCAGGATGGCGCCCCGATATCGCATAATGATGTTCTCCTCGTTATGCATGCACGCGCTCGATCGCGGCGGTACTGGCGTGCGACCGCGCGGCTGGGCGGGATAATCGCGATCGGGTGTGAGGACGCAAATCACCACAACTTGAATCACGCCGCATTGTTGTCCGGTTGCGACAGGTGTTGCACAAAAACATCGGGGCGCCGTGCGGCGCCCCAACGATCGCTCCTGCAGGCAACCGATGTCAGTGCAGAATGATTTCCACGCGCCTGTTCTGCGGTTCACGCACGCCGGCTCCGGTCGGCACCAGCAGATGAGTTTCACCGAAACCCTGCGTAACGATGTCGCTTGCGGGTACGCCGTCGCGAACCAGTTCTGCTTTCACGGATGTGGCACGGCGGATCGACAGGCCCATGTTGTACTGCGGCGTGCCCGACGTATCCGTGTAGCCGTTCACCCCGATGCGCGTGACCTTAACGTGCGTCGAATTGTCCGCCGCCTCCTTGATGATCTGGCGCGCGCGTTCGGTCAGCGTCGCCTTGTCCCAATCGAAGAACACCAGGTAGGAGCGGGCCGGCTGCATCGCCGGCGCGGGTGCCGCGGCAGGTGCGACCGCCGGCGAGGGCGGTGGAACTTGTCCGAACGCATAGCGCACGCCGATCAGGAAGCTGTGGTTGTACTGATGCTGGACCTTCGGCGCGATCGGAACGGCCCCGGGCGTGCCTGAGACGGTGTTGCTGCCGTCGAAGGTCTCGCTGCCAGGAATGCCGAAGAAGCGGTACTCGGCGGTTACCGACAGCCCGGGCATATTGGGAATCGGGAATGACAAGCCGCCAATGGCCTGGAATGCGAACGCACCATCGGTGCCGTCGATGTGTTGGCTGAGCAACGGGAATTCAGCGGCGGCGAAGGTGCGGTTGCGGGAGAAGTTGCTCCATGCGTAGCCAACCCCGCCGCCGACATACGGATAGAGCCACGGAAGCCCGATATCGAGGTCGTAAAACGCGTTGGCCATCACGCCATACGTGTCCAGGTGACCGCCGTTGCCGGTCAGCACGGCGTTCGACTCTGACGGCAGGGGGGCCTGCCGGAAGTTCCCTTCCAGTTCGAAACGGAAGCCGTTGCCCAAGCCATAACCGATGCTGCCGAGCCCGACGACTCCGCCGCCCGGCTCGATATCGCCCCCGGTGGCGAGTGGATCGTTCTCCGGCAGGTTATAGCCGGCGCCGGCGCCGATATAGACGCCGTGGAAAGGCTGCGCCTGAGCCGCCAGCGGTGCGGCCAGCAGCGCTGTCGCCAATAATGTCGCACGGAATCGCATTGTCGCCTCCCGACGTGACGGTGCGGCAAAGCAACCACATGGTTGCGGAATTGAAAAGCTCTCTCGTGCGGCGGGTATTGCGAACACCATTCGGCAAAAACAAACGGGGCGCCTCGCGGCGCCCCGTTCCGTTCAGCCTTCGCGATCAGCCGGTCAGTGCAGGATGATCTCCACGCGCCGGTTCTGCGGCTCGCGCACGCCCGGTCCGGTGGGGACCAGCAGGTGCGTCTCGCCGAAGCCCATCGTGCTGATTTCGCCCGCGGAGACGCCGTCACGGATCAGTTCGGCCTTCACCGACGCGGCGCGGCGGATCGACAGGCCCATGTTGTACTGCGGCGTGCCCGACGTATCCGTGTAGCCATTCACCTCGATCCGCGTGACCTTTACGTGCATCGAGTTGTCAGCAGCTTCCTTGATGATCTGCTGGGCGCGAACGGTAAGCGTCGCCTTGTCCCAATCGAAGAACACCAGGTAGGAGCGGGCCGGCTGCACCGCCGGTGCGGGTGCCGCGGCCGGAGCTGCGGCCATCGGGGCCGGCGCCACACCGATATTGTACCGCACGCCGAGCATGATCGCGTGGTTGTACTCGTTGCCGAGGCTGACCGTGTTGGCGCCTTCCACGTAGTCGCGCGTACCCGCAAGACCCATGAAGCGATATTCCACGTCCACCGTCAGGCCTGGCGCCGCCGCGATGGGGAAGCCCAGGCCAAGGATGGCCTGATAGGCAAATGCACCCTTGGTGTCGGTCAGGACCGAACTGCCGCTGCTGATGTCGTCGTCGGCGAACTGATAGCCGACACCGGCGCCGATATACGGAACGATCGGCCCGAGGTTGAAATCATAGGCGAGGTTGACCATTGGGCCGAATTTGTTCTCGCTGCCGCGTACCGAGGAACAGCCGCCCGGGCAGTCGGAGGCGCCGCTGATCGGATTGTTGCGAAAGTCGAACTCGACCTCGGCGCGCAGCCCGTTGCCGAATCCCCAACCCATGGCGCCGACGAAGGCCGGGCCAACGTGCGTGTCGAGCTTCATGCCCGAGGTGGCGACGCCGCCCACCGACTTCACCGACTCATCCTGCAGCAGGTTCGCGCCAATGCCGCCACTGATGTAGAGGCCGGTCACCGGCTGGGCACTCGCCGCGAGCGGCAGGGCCAGCAAGCTGGCCGCCAGGAGGGTACCCCGAAGCGTCATGATCATTCTCCCCTTACGGATGCAGTCTCGGCACAGCGGGCCTCGGCACAGCAGGCGCCGCGGGTCCCTTTCACTACGAAAACCATATCTCTCGCAATCGAGGAAGACGAGGGGAGGTGAAGCAAATGGTTCGGCTGTGTTGCCGCATTGCAACATGGCGATGGCGGCGGAGACACAGCGCCCCGGCGGAAGAGAGCAGGAGTCGAACCTGCCCGGGACCGCATGGCAGCCCCAACCGGGTTTGAAGTCCGGCCGACCCACCGGGGCCGCTTCTCCTCCGCCGGGCAGTATCGACTGGTCAGGCGCCGGCGGGAAGCTGGGCAACGAAGGCTGCTTCGTCGGCCGGTTCCAGGCAGCGGCAGTCGAGCCACAGGCGGCCCCGATTGATCCGGCCGATCACCGGTTTCGCCAGGCGCCGTAACATAGTTGCGAGGTTTTCCAAGGCGTTGCCGCCGATCGTCACCGCCGCCGACGGCAGCAGATCGGCGGGCAGGGCACCTGACCCGATCTGGCTGCGGCAAGGCTCCACCGTGACCGGCCGATCGGGGAACGCCCGTCGCAGGGCGTCCGCCATGCGCTCGGCGGTGCCGCGGATCTGGTCTTCGGGACGGGTCAGCAGGCGGACCGCAGGCAGTCGATCGGTCAGGCGGTCCGGATCGCGATAAAGCCGCAGCACGGCCTCCAAGGCTGCCAGCCGAGCCTTGTCCAGCCGCAGTGCGCGTTTCATCGGATTGGCGTTGATGCGCTTGATCAAAATAAATTTACCGACAATCAGCCCGGCCTGCGGGCCGCCCAGCAGTTTGTCGCCGGAAAAGGTCACCAGGTCGGCGCCGGCGGCGAGCGATTCGCGCGGCGTGGGTTCGTGCGGCAGGCCGAATCGCTCCAGGTCGGTCAGGCTGCCGCTGCCCAGGTCCTCCACCAGCGGCAGGCCGGCGGCGTGGGCGATGCCGGCCAGCGCGTCGGTCGGCACCGCGGTGGTGAAGCCCGAGATCGCGTAGTTCGACGGATGGATCCGCATCAGCGCGGCGGTGTCGGGGCCGATCGCCGACTGGTAGTCGCGCGGGTGGGTGCGGTTCGTGGTGCCGACCTCGCGGAGGATGGCGCCGGACGCGGCCATGATGTCGGGGATGCGGAAGGAGCCGCCGATCTCGATGAGCTCGCCGCGCGACACCGGGACCTGCTTGCCGTTGGCCAGGGTGTTCAGCACCAGCAGCACGGCGGCGGCGTTGTTGTTGACCACGGTGGCGGCCTCGGCGCCGGTGAGCTCGCAAAGCAGGGGGGCGACGTGGTCGTCGCGCTCGCCGCGATGGCCGCTGGCCAGGTCGAATTCCAGCGTGGTGGCGGAGCGGAGGGCCTCGGCGGCGGCCTCCGCGGCTTCCGGCGGCAGTGGGGCGCGGCCGAGATTGGTGTGCAGCACCGTGCCGGTGAGGTTGAACACCGGCCGCTGGGAGGCGATGGCGTCGCGTGCCAGCGTGTCGGCGGCGGCATCCAGGATCGCGGCCGACGGGGCGTGGAAGGCGCGGGCGGCGCGGCGGGCGGTCAGTTCGGCGCGCAACGCGGCGCTGGTGGCGGGACGGCCGAAGCGATGCAGCAGCACCGCGGCGTCTGGCGAACGCAGGAGTGCATCGAGCGACGGCAGTTTGCTGGCTTCGTCCGGCATGGTGGCGGCATCGTAGGGTTCGGATCGAAGGGGACAAGCGGGGCATGCTGATCGAGATTCCGACGCTGCGCACCGAGCACCTGGTGCTGCGGGCGTTTCGCCTGGACGATCTGGACGGGCTGGCGGCGATGAACGCCGATCCGGAGGTGCAGCGGTTCCTGTATGGCGGGCAGATGGTCACGCGCGAGCAATGCTGGATGCAGATGACCATGGCGGTGGGGCAGTGGGGGCTGCGCGGCTACGGATTGTTCGCCGTGGAGGCGGAGGGGCGGTTCGCCGGGCGGATCGGCCTGCTGCATCCGCTGGAATGGCCGGAGCCGGAGCTGGCCTATGCGCTCGATGCGCCGTTCCGCGGGCGCGGCCTGGCGGCGGAGGCGGTGGCGGCGGTGCGCGACTGGGCGTTCGCGCGGTTCGGCTTCGAGCGGTTGGCGAGCTTCATCCTGCCGGCGAACGCGCGGTCGGCGGGGGTGGCGAAGCGGCTGGGGGCGGTGCGGGAAGGGACGGTGGAGCTGCGCGGCTTCGTCGCGGATTGGTGGGTGCACCGGCCGGCGGGGGTTGGGGTGGTGGTGTAAGACGCGCTGCCATTGTCACGCGGGATCGCGGCTTGGCGACGCAGGGATGGTGTGGACCCGGCGAAGCAAGCAAGGTTTTCAACGCAGATAAGCAAGGCGATGGACGCAAAACACGCAGATGGGACGGGGGCTTCCGAGTTCGTACGGCGCTCCGGGCCAGTGTTGACATTGGCTGCGTCGGCGCAAGTCGGACTCTGTCCTATCTGCACTGCTAATCTGAAGAATCTTCGCGGCCTGCGGCGATTTCCGGTCTGGTCGCTGTGCCAACGGTCGCGGGGCCGGAGCAATACGACCGTACGCAAGATTCACCACAAAGACACAAAGACACGAAGCCGTGGC
>DASXFW010000252.1:0-48108 GCA_036489395.1 Acetobacteraceae bacterium
CCGACATCGTGTCGGTGGCGACGGGGCTGTCTGCGTTTGCCTCGATGACGGTCAGCACCGACGCGGCGACGCTGGCGGCCAATCTGAGCGCCGGGTCGCCGTTGGCGACCTATGCCACGTCGATCACCGGCATGACGATCATCGACGGGCCGCTGGTGCTGACCGACGCCGCGGCGAAGGCCGCCGATACGACCGCGCTCGGCACGCTGCCCAGCGACGGCCTGGATGTCACCGGCGTCGGGGTCGGCGATGTCGCGCAGATCGCCGGTATTGCAAAACTTGCAAGCATGACCGTCAGCGATGACCACAGCGCCATCACGACGGATTTGCAAAGCGGAGCGTCGTCGGAGTTGGAGCTGAAAGCGGCGCAGATTTCCACCATCACCGTCACCGGCGGCGCGGTGTCGTTGACCGATGCCCAGGCACAGCAGGTGACCGACGCATTGGCGAAGCTGTCCGATGGCAGCCTGATCGTCACCGGCGCCAGCGTGACGAATGCAGGCACCTACGGCGGGATGACCGCGCTGCTGTCGATGACGGTGTCCGACAATGAGTCCAACGTCCACCAGGACCTGGTGGCCGATACTTCGGCGCTGGAGACATATGCCGCGGCGGGCACGCTCACTGGCATCACCGTCACCGACGCTTCGCTACCGCTGACCGATCAGCAGGCGGAGAACGTGCTGCATGCGCTGGGGATTCTCGGCGGCGGCCAGGGCCTGACGGTCAGCGGCGTATCGGTGGCGAACCTTTCGAACATCGGCGGCCTCGGCGCGCTGACCAGCATGACCGTGACCGACGAGGCCAGCGCCATTCACGATGATCTGGTGAAGAACACGACGTCCGATCTTTTTATCTACCGCAGCCACATCGGCGTCATAACGGTGAACGATGGCCCGGTGGAAATCCTCGGCACCGAGCAGAACCATGTGCAGTACGCAGCACTGGCGCTGCTGCCGTCCGGGTCGCTGGTGATGGATGGCGTATTGGTCACGAATGCTGCCACTGTCGCGGGACTGACCGGGTTGATCCACATGACGGTCAGCGACACCGGGGGCGCGGTGCAGACCGACCTGTCCACCGGCGGGCATGACCTGGAGACGCATTTCGCCAAGATACAAAGCATCACCGTCAGCAGTCAGGTCACCCTCGGCGGGAACTATGCCGCCGTGGACATGGATGCGCTGGGGCTGCTGGCGGGCAGCGACACGCTGGTGGTGACCAACGTGCTGGCGGCGAATGTCGGCGCCGTGGCGGCACTGAACGCACTCGACCATATGACGGTCAGCGACACGAACGCCGACATTGCGAATAACATCACGATACTGGAGCAATACGCGACGTCCATCAGCACGATCGCGATCTCCGGCGGCGGGGCAGTTTCGCTCGCGGGCAGTGCGGCGGCGCTGGCGATGGATGCGCTGGCGAAACTTCCAGCCGCCAGCCTGATCGTGACGGACGCGCTGGCGACACAGGTCGGCGCGCTGGGCGCGCTCACATCGCTGCAGACGATGACCATCACCGACACCGGCAGCGACATCGCCGGCGCGTTGCCGGCGATCGCGGAGTATAGCAGCCAGATCACCGGCATTACGATCACCAGCGGCACGATCGAGCTGGAATACAGCGTGGCGGCCCTGGTGCTGTCGGCGCTGGCTGCGATGCCCACCGGCTCGGTGACTGTGGACGACGTGCCGATCGGCCACATCACCGATATCACCGGGATCGGCACGGCGCTGAGCAGCATGACCGTGACCAGCGATGGCGGGACGATCTCGATCGACCTGGCGAATGGCCTCGGATCGGCCATCGAAAGCAACATCAGTTCCATTACCACGATCAATGTCAGCAGTGGCTCGGTGTCGCTGACCGACACGGAGGCCGACCTTGTGCTCGGGGCACTGGCGGTTCTGCAGACCGGCAGCACGACGATTACCGGCGTCCCGGTCGGCACCGACATTCCCGCGTTCTATGCCTACGCGTCGGTTGCCAGCATGACGATCAGCGACTCAGCGTCGAACGTGCAGACCGACCTGATTTCCGGCGGCCTGATCGAGACGGCGGTCAGCAAGATCGCCAGCATCGATATTGGCGGCGGTACGGTGGCACTGACCGACGGCCAGGCGGATGACGTGCTGGATGCCCTGGCGAAGCTTACCAACGGTAGCCTGACTGTCAGCGGCGTGCCGGTCTCGGACGTGGGGACGATCGGCGGGGTGGCCACGCTCACCACAATGGCCGTGCACGACGATGGCGGCACGATCAGCACCAACCTGGGCAACGGTGCGAGTTCGTCGATCTTCCTGAACCGGGGCAAGATCAGCGGCATCACGCTGAGCGGCGGCGCGGTGTCGATCAGCGACGGCACCGCCGATGTGGTGTTCGCGGCGCTGGGTCGGCTGCCGAATCTCAGCCTGACCGTGACCGCCGTGCCGCTGTCGGATGTCGCGCACATCCACACACTTGGCGCGACACTGTCGGGAATGGCCGTGTCGGACCTCGCCGGGACGATACAGAGCGACCTGATCGACGGTTCCACGATTACGACGAATGCCGCGAAGATCAACAGCATCGCACCGAGCGACACGCAGGTGTCGCTGACCGATGGCGAGGCCGAGGCGGTGCTCGGCGTGCTGGGCAAGCTGGTGCCCGGCAGCCTGGTGGTGACCGGCGTCACGGTCGCCGACATCACCAACATCGCGCCGCTGACGTCGCTCACGCACATGAGCGTGGCCGATGCGGCGGCGGCGATCAACACGGACCTGGGGCTTGAGGGTTCGTCGCAAATCCTCGGCAGCCTCACCAAGATCAGCTCGGTCGCCGCGAACGACGCGACAGTCGGTGCGCTGACCGCCGCCTCGATCTATGACGTGCTGACCAGCAAGTTCGACGAGAGCGCGCTGATCATTGCCGATAGCGGTGCAAATATCGTCACGGTGGCCAATGGCGCCGACGCGGCGGTGCTGACGGACGCGGCGACGGTGCAGCTCGATGCCAATGTCGTGGGCATGGATGCGGCCGACGCAACGACCCTCGCGGGCGTGCTGAAGGGCACGCAGACCAGCGCGACGGTCAACGTGGTGGACAACGCAGCGAATATTCTGGCGCCGGCGAACGTGTCCGGCATTGCGCTGGCCACGTCGGTCGGCGTCAGCGACCTCGCGGCGAATATCCTGGCCTATGCGCCAGAGCTGATTGCGATGGGCACGAAGCTTGTCTCCACGCACATTACCGATGGCGGGCCGCTGAGTGCCTCGGCGGTGACCGACCTTCTGGAGCTCCCGGGCCTGTCCGCCGGGGCGCTGATCATCTCCGACACCGGCTCGCAGATCGCCGCGGCGATCGAGCTGAACGGCGGGACCGGGGTAAGCTTCCTGAATATGCATACCGTCGAATTGTCGGCTACCTCCACCATTACCGCATCCGACGCCGCCGCGTTGGGGCTGCTGAGCGATCTGGAAAAAGGCATCTTCACGATCAACGTATCGGATACCGCGACGCACCTGACCGACACTGTGGATGGCTACTTCGCGGCGGTGAAGAACACTTCGCTGATCACTGCGGTTTATCTGAAGACCACCAACGGCACGGTCACCGTCACCGCCGCCACCGCGGCCGCACTGACGACGATTCCGAACTTCAGCAAGAACCCGCTCAGTGGTAGTCCCAACACCCTGATCGTGCAGGACACCGCCACCCATTTCGACACCAGCTATGCAACCTTGTACGCGAACCTGACGCTGTTTGACCACCTGTACGTCAGCAGCTCGGCGACGATAACGGATACGGTCTATGGCGAGCTGCTGAACCTCAGCGTGCAGGCGCTCAACGGCGGCGTGACAGTGACGGTGCGCGATGCTGCCACCACCATCGCGGGCAGCGCGAACGCGCAGCTTATGGGTTCGCCAAGCATCACGCCGGTGGCCTGGCAGTTGTCCGGCAGTTCGGCGGTCACCGAAGCACAGGCGGCGACGCTCGGGGCGCTGCATGGATTCAGCGCAGGTGCGTTCACGCTGACCTTGAGCGCATCCGTGACCGGCGTCAGCGTTACCGCAGCCAACGCACTGGGGGCACTCGGCGCCGCGCTCCATCTGGGCGGGTTCTCGGTGGGCGTGTCCGGGTCGGTATCGACGCTATCGGGGCTGTCCGCTGGCGCGCTGGCAGTGGTCACGCCGCAGATTCAGGATACGTTCACCAACGTGGTGACGGAGCTCAGCGCGAGCTCGCCGCTGTTGACCGGCACGATGCAGATCACCGACAGCGAGGCGATTTCCGTCCTGCAGGCAACCGAGTTCTTTGCGTTGATAAAGACCGGCTCCGGCGCGGGCATTCTGGCCGCGAACATCAGCTTCACCGGCGGGGTCGAGACGATCGCCGACACCCTCGCCAACGTTCAGACTCTGACGCAGGACAGTGCCAGTTGGGCTGCCAACACCGGCCTGCACGGCGACTTCCAGCTCGTCGTGGCCGATACCGTCGGCAACCTGACCTACTCCGGCAACACCACGGCCCTGGCAGCGATGTCCGGCGGCACCACGCTTGCGCCCACCGAGGCACCGGTGAACGCGCAGTCACTGGAATCCCTGTTCGCGCTGGAGAGCGCGATCCACTTCACACGCGGCACCGGACAGGTAACGCTGCAGGACACAGTGGTAAACCTGCTCAACCCGACTTATTCCGATGCCATCACGCTGGCAAACCAGATCACGCTTGCCGGCCCGGACACGACAAATGCTGCCGGCGCGGAAACGTTGATGGCGACCGGCAAGCTGGTGCTCACCGGCAGTACCATCCTGACGATCAGCGACACGTCCACCGATTTGCTCGACGACGTGTTGGGGCCGGCCATCAGCACCGGCAGCTTCACCAGCTTCGTGCACGTCGTACTGTCGGACGATGAAACGCTGGACGCGGGGACTGCCGAGGCCCTGGTGACGCTGCCCGGTTACACCGCGGGGTCGTTCTCGCTGTCGATCGTGGATGGCGCGTCATATCTGTTGAACACCGCCAACGACCAGGCCGAGTTGAATGCAACCAGCGTGACGCTGGACGGCGATGCCGACGTGTCTGCTGCGACGGCGGTAGCGCTTGTCGGGTTGCAGCATTTCGCATTGGACGGCAACACGCTTTACCTGGCGTCGAACGACTATGCGAACGCCGCCACGCTGACCACGCTGGCCGGTCTTGGCTCCGGCTTCAACCTGAACGGCAATACGTTGACGATGACGCAAAATGCGTCGGTCAACGCGCAGCAGCTTGCCGCCATCGGCGATTTCAGTTCCGGCCTGGTGACGGCGGGACATTCGCTGACACTGACGCAGGATGCGCTGTCGTTGTCGCCAACGGAATACACCGCGCTGCAATCCGACAACGTCTTGCCCGCGGGCCATGCATGGTCGGCGATACCGACCGGCGTAACGGTCAGCGAGGTCAGCAACAACGTCGAAATCGACGGCACGGGCGTCAGCGGCGCCACCGTCACGCTGTATTCGGCCACCGGCACGGTGCTGACCACCGCCAGCGCATCGCCCGGGTTCACCATCTCGGCGGCGGAATCCGGACAGGGCATCAACGTCGTGGCGACCGAAACCCCGTCGGGCGGCAACGAGTCGGCGCCGATCATCGCACTGGAGCAAACGATCCTGACCACCGCGGCATCGACCGATCACGTCAGCTTTGCCGCATCCGGCGACGTGCAGGTGGGCACCGGCGAGTTCATGAACCTCTACACGCTCGGGTCACAGCCGGCGACGCCGAGCAATCCGGAGCTGATCTACGATCCCTCGGTGCATACGCTGTCCTACGTTGATGGCACCAGCACGATCGTTCTGGTGACGCTGGGTGGTACGGCGACGCATCCGGCGTCGCTGGATGCGTCCGAGATCTTCGTGAAGCACTACGCGTGAGGGCGGCACCAATGAGCATGAGCCCCACCACGCCGGTCCGGCAGACCATCCGCGCCATAGCGCCACCGCTGGCGTGGGTGGCGGGATTCTCGTTCTTCGTAAACCTGCTGTATCTCGCGGCACCGCTCTACATGATGCAGGTGTATGACCGCGTCATGCACAGCCGCAGCGTGCCGACGCTGTTGTACCTCACGTTGATCGTCGGGCTTTGCTACGCGACTTATGCGATCCTGGACGGCGTGCGCGGCCGCGTGCTGGCCGGCGTCAGCGATATTGTCGAGAACCGACTTGGGCGTGCGCTGATGGCGCATGTGACAACGCCGGCGCGGAGTGCGCGCGAGCAGCCGCTGGCGGTACACATTGCGCGCGATCTCGATACGGTGCGGCAGTTTGCGGCCGGCTCGGGGGCACTGGCGTTCATCGACCTGCCTTGGGCGCCGATCTATCTCGCCGCCATCGCGCTGCTGCATCCGCTGATGGGGATGTACGCGGTGGGCGCCGCCTGCGTGTTGCTCGGCCTGACCGTGGCGGCAGAACACGTGGCACGCCGGCCGATGGGCGAGGCGGGGCAACGGGCGGCACGGGCTTATCAGTTCAGCGAGGCCGTGACGCGCTACGCCGATTGCGCGCGCACCATGGGCCTGGGTGCGGCTTTGACAGAGCGGTGGCAGGCACTGCGCGGCGACATGCTGTCGGCGCAGATGCGCGCGAGCCGGCGCACGCTGGTCCTGGGTTCCGTGGGCAAATGCGCGCGGCTGTTCTTTCAATCGACGATCCTGGGCGTTGGTGCGTGGCTGGCCATCCACGATCAGGTCAGCGGTGGGGCGATCTTTGCCGGATCGCTGTTGCTGGGCCGGACTCTGGCTCCGGTCGAGGCGATCATCATCGCGTGGCGCCCGACCCTGGCCGCAAAGGAGGCGCTGGCACGGATCGGCGCGTTGACAGCGGCAGACGGCGTCGCCGCGCGCCCGGTGACGCTGCCGGCCGCGCGCGGGGAGCTGTCGATCGAGGGCGTGTCGTGGACGCCGGCGGGAAGCCTGCGACCCGTGGTGCGAGGCCTCACCGCCCGGATCGAGCCTGGCGCGGCCCTGGTGATCATCGGGCCGAGCGCGGCCGGGAAATCAACGGCAGCGCGGCTGATGGTGGGCGCGATGCGGCCGGACAGCGGCGCCGTGCGGCTGGACGGGGCGGACCTCGCGACATGGGACGCGGCGCAGCTTGGCTCCGCGATTGGATATCTGCCGCAGGACGTGGCGCTGTTTCCCGGAACGATCCGCGACAACATCGCGCGCTTCGGATCCGCGGGCGACGAGGACGTCGTGGCGGCGGCGAAGGCGGCCTGCGCGCACGACATGATCGTGCGACTGCCGCATGGCTATCAGACGATGCTGGAGGACGGCGTGATGACCCTGTCGGGCGGGCAGCGGCAGCGGATCGCTCTGGCGCGTGCGCTGCTGGGATCGCCCCGCGTCGTCGTGCTGGATGAACCGAACGCCAATCTCGATTCCGAAGGAGAGGCGGCGCTGCACGACTGCGTGGCCGCGCTGAAGCAGCGCAAATGCACCGTCGTGATGATCACGCACCGGGTGGGCCTGGTGCGGATCGCTGATCATGTGGCGACGATGGGAGACGGGCAGTTGGTGTCGGTGCAGCGGGCGACGGAATTCATGGTGCAGCACGCGCCGGCCGCGGTGGCAGGAGGCCGGCTATGACGAGCCGCCCCGGCGCATTGGCGGGCATACGTGCCCCGATCATCCTCGGCGTCGTTACCATCGCGTTGTTCTTCGGGGGGCTGGGCACATGGGCGTATCTCGCCCCGCTCAACGGCGCCGTCATCGGATCAGGCTCTCTCGCCGTGGTCGGCAACCGCAAGACCGTGCAGCACCGGGACGGAGGCATCGTCAGTGCCCTGCTGGTGCAGGAAGGCAGCGTCGTGCAGCAAGGCCAGGTGCTGATCCGCCTGGACGACACGCAGGCCCGCGCGGCGTACGACGTGCACCGCTCGGAGCTGCTGGCCAACGAAGCATTGTCCGCGCGCGATCTGGCAGAATTGGCCGGCGCGGCGGCGATCGACTTTCCGGCAAGCCTCTCGCCGGACGATGCGGTGGCGGCGGCGGTGATGAACCGCGAGCGCATCGTGTTCCGCAATCACCGCGACCTGCTGAAGGCGCAGCTCGACGTGGTGGATCAGCGCGTGGTGCAGACGCGTGCACAGGAGGAAGGCGCGAAAGAGCAGCTTGAGTCGGCGCGGCGGCAACTGGCGCTGGCAGTGCAGGAAGAACAGGCGGTTGCGGGTTTGGAACATGTCGGGCTGGCACCGAAGAACCGGCTGCTGGAGCTGGATCGTTCGGTTGAGGCACTGCGCGGCCAGGCCGGGCAATTACTGTCCGACGTCGCGCGGTTCGATTCGCAGGCGGTCGAGTTCGCGGCAGAAAAGCTGCGTATCCGCCAGGCCGCGCAGACCGATGCGACGACCGAGCTGCGCGAGGCGCAATTGCGCATCAACGACGTGCTGCCGCGGCTGGCGGCGGATCGCGACACGCTGCAACGGTTGGAGATTCGCGCCCCGATTTCCGGGCAGGTGGTGAATTTAGCAATCTTCACCAAGGGCGGCGTGATCGAGCCAGGCCGGCCGATCATGGACATTGTGCCGGCGTCGGCGACGATCGTGGCAAAGGCGCAGATCCGCCCGCAGGACGTGGAGTACCTGCATGTCGGTCAGGCGGCGCAGGTCGTCGCCACTGGCTTCAATCCGCGCGACACGGCCCCGATCCGCGGCGAGGTGACGGTCGTGTCGGCGGACCGGATCACCGATGCGAAGACCGGACAGAGCTATTTCGAGGCGGAAGTCGCGCTGCGGAAGGACCGCGCCGACGGTGCGCTGCTGCGGCGCCTGGGACCGGGGATGCCGGTGGAGGTCATCGTGCCAACGAAGCCTCGGACCGTATTCGATTACCTGATCGGGCCGTTGCGCGAGAGCTATCGGGGCGCCATGCGGGAGATGTGACCCGATGCACTGATGCCCGGCACCGGCGACACTTGCTCTTCGTGCCCTGGCCGGCGCCGGCCATGACGCGCCTGGAACCGCAGATTACCGCTTCGCCAGCCGCCGCGCGGTGCGCAGCAGAAGCTGACGATCCTCCGGCGGCAGCTCACGGTACAGCCGCAGGATCGCGAGCTCGTCGCCGGTGCCCGCCTGCGCAGAGGCACGCTTGTTGCGGCCGTGCGTCAGGTGCTCGATGCCCACGTCCAGCACCTCCGCGATCCGCGAGAGGTGGCCGGTGAGCTGACCGGCGCGGCCGGTCTCCCACTGAGCGACGGCACTGCGCGACACGCCGACCGCCTCGGCAAGCCGCTCCTGGGTCCAGCCTCTGTCCTGCCGCGCATCGCGGATGCGCGTGCCGATCTGCATGGGGTCGCTCATGCGCGGCATCCTACGTCAGTTTCGCTAACAGCGCCAGACCCTGTTCCGACAGAGCCTGTTCCGGCCCGATCCGACAGGGAGGCGGGCACCCCGTACGCCCCGGCAGAAACCGGCGGCATCCCCTTCGGTACGTGGCGATACGCGGCCACGGCCGGCCTGTCTGTTATTTATGTTGACGTTAATAGATAGATATACTAACCTATGAGAGTTCGCTTTTCATTCATTCAGCCAAGGCCCTTTTCCATGCCAGCAAAAAAAGATTGGACCGAACCCCAGGACGCCCAGCTCCGCCGCATGCGCGCCCAGGGCGCCACCTGGGACGAAATCGCCGCCGTGCTCGGCCTCGGCCGCTGGACGGTCATCGAGCGAGGCCGCCACATCGGTGTCCGCCCATTGCCGCCGGAGTTCGTGCCCGAGCCCGAAGACCCCGAACGCGAACCAATGCCCCCCGGCGATCCGCGCTCCTGGGACGCCATCAATGCCGGCACGGTGCTGGAAGGCCAGCCGTACCCGCTGCCCGTGTTCCGGCGCTGAGCGCCGCTGCCCTCATCCCATTCGGCCCCATCCAGCCCGCGCTCACCCAAAAGGAGCAAAACATGGCAACCCTCCGCCCGCGGCATGCTGCCGCGGCGCCCGCGTCGCGCCACGCCACGCCGGACCACAAACCGTTCGACGCCGACTTGGTGGTCTATCTCCTCGAGGAGGCCGGCTCGACCTTGCTCGCCCTGCCCGGCACCGGCTGGACCACCAGGCTGCGCAGCTCATCCATCGAGATCGTCCGCACCGCGCTCGAATCCTATGGCTGGACCGAGGCGCGTGTCCGGCCTCCCGTGCCGTCATCGGAACGCATCACGCGAATGGATGAGGTGCTGGCCTGGATCCCGCTGATTCCGCTGGACCGCTACGTGCTGCGCCGCATCGTCGGTGCCCGCTGCCTCGTGCATCCGGTCACCGATCGGCATCTGTTCCCCTGGCGCCGGCTTGGCGCGGCGATCGGCGCCGATCATAAGGCAGTGCAGCGCTGGCACGCGCAGGGCATCGACATCATCGTGTCGGCGCTGAACGGTAAGGGACAGATCGAGCCTTGACTGCGTTTACCACGACCTGGCTGTGCTGACCCCGACGATCCGCGCCGTCAGCCAACTGGGCGACCGCTCGTTCCTCGGCGTGCTGCTGCGCTGCTTGGCGTGGTCGGTGGTCTGCTTCGTCGCGCTGCATGTCGCCGCCGTCTGGGCGGTGCAGCGCGTCCTGGCGGTGCACGGGCCGCTCGGCTTTGCGGCCGACGTGCTGGCGTCGATCGGCGCGACGCTGGTGGCGCTGTGGTTGTTCGTGCCGCTCGCGGCGGCGATCGGCACGCTCTACTTCGACCGGATCGCCGCCGCGGTGGAGCGTCGCTACTACCCGCTGCTGCCCCCCGCGCCCGGCGCCCCGATCATGGCGCAGCTCGCCGACGGCCTGATTGTATTTGTGCGCATCCTGCTGCTCAGCATGCTCGCGCTGGTGCTGATGCTGATCGTGCCGGGCATCGGATTCGTGCTGGCATGGGCGGTCGGCGCCTATGCGCTCGGCCGCGGCATGTTCGTTGCGGTGGCGATGCGGCGAATGCCGCGTCGCGCCGCCGAGTCGCTGTATCGGCAATGTCGTTGGCAGGTACTGGCACAGGGCGGCATCATGGCGGCGGCGGCGTATCTTCCGCTGGTGAACCTTTTGCTGCCGATACTGGCCACCGCCGCGATGGTGCATGTGCTGGACAGCGCACTTTCGAATACGGCAGGGCTCCGCCGTTACTGATACCGATCGTTGTGGATAACCGCCAGCGAGCGGTTGTTATATCACATGCACCCGTGTTACCCCGGTTGCGTCCAACGGACTCGGCCCTGTCAGCCAGCGAAGTGGGGGAACCTTGTTCAAGCGCCGCAAGCCAGACGAGCCTGCCTCGGGTCCTGGCGGAACACTGCCGGCGGGCCTTAGCCCCGGCCCGGACGAAATGTCGGAAGGCGGCTCGTTCGAAAGCACGGTCCATCCGGCCCAGATCTTTGGCTCCACCTATGCCCAGGGAGACACCGGCCTGGGCGTGCCTCCCTTCCGCCCCGCCCCGCCCAAGGAGGCGCAATCCATGGCCCGCCCGCCCTTCTCCACCGCGCCCACCGGCCCCACTACCGTTGTTCCGCCCGCTGGACTTCCGCGCCCCGGCATGCCCAGTCCGCGGCCCGCCCCGGTGCGCGAGCCGGGGGAACGTCGCACCCTTGTCGTCGGCCGCGGCATCAGCGTGCAGGGCACGGTGCAGGATGCCGAGCGTCTGGTGGTCGAAGGTACCGTCGAGGCCAGCATGATCCACGCGACCGAACTGGCGATCGCCCCCGGCGGCGTGTTCAAGGGCGAGGTCGAGGTGGAGGACGCGGAAATCGCCGGCACCATCGACGGCACGCTGACTGCACGCGGGGCACTGATCGTGCGCGCCAGCGGCAAGGTGATGGGCAAGGCGCGCTGCCGGCGGCTGCAAGTTGAAGACGGCGGCCAGATCACCGGGCAGATCGAGATGCTGACGGATCAGCCCCGCACCGACGTGCCTCGCGTGACGGCCGAACCGGCGGTATAAGCGGCGGGCTGTCTCTGTCTGTCATTGCGAGTTGGCCACCGGCCTTCGGCCGACCCGCCCTGGATGAAACGGCGTCGGCGGCCTGACGTCGGTTCCCCCCTCCCCTTGAGGGAGGGGTGTACCTCCGCGGTCGGTGCATGTACGCGCCCCTCCCCCAACCCCTCCCTCAAGGGGAGGGGGGAACCTTGAGTTTCTTGTTAGGCCGCTTGGCCGAAGCAATCTCGTTCATGACAAGCAGCGGCTCATCACGAACGAGATTGCTTCGGCCAAGCGGCCTCGCAATGACAGGTACACGTGGCCGTCCGCTACACCACAATCGCGGCCCGCTCGCTCGATGCCCGCGCCCACGCCGCCGCGGCGTCCTCGTCGAACAACTCGGTCAGCTTCTGCATCATCGTGCCGCCGAGTTCTTCCGCATCGACGATCGTCACCGCGCGGCGGTAGTACCGCGTCACGTCGTGGCCGATGCCGATGGCGATCAGCTCCACCTGGTCGCGCGCCTCGATGTCGCGGATCACCTCGCGCAGGTGCTTCTCCAGGTAGTTGCCGGGGTTCACCGACAGCGTCGAGTCATCGACCGGCGCGCCGTCGCTGATCACCATCAGGATGCGGCGGTGCTCGCCCCGCATCAGCAGGCGGCGATACGCCCACAACAGCGCCTCGCCGTCGATGTTCTCCTTCAGCAGACCCTCGCGCAGCATCAGCCCAAGGTTCTTGCGCGCGCGCCGCCACGGTGAATCCGCGGCCTTGTAGATGATGTGGCGCAGATCGTTCAGCCGGCCGGGATTGCGTGGCTTGCCCTCCTGCACCCAGCGCTCGCGGCTCTGCCCGCCCTTCCACGCGCGCGTGGTGAAGCCGAGCACCTCCACCTTCACCGCGCAGCGTTCCAGCGTGCGGGCCAGGATGTCGCCGCACATCGCCGCCACGGTGATCGGCCGCCCGCGCATCGAGCCGGAGTTGTCGATCAGCAGCGTCACCACCGTGTCGCGGAACTCCATGTCGAGCTCGCGCTTGTAGGACAGCGCCTGCATCGGGTTCACCACGACGCGAGACAGCCGCCCCGCGTCCAGCAGCCCCTCGTCCAGGTCGAACTCCCACGCGCGGGTCTGCTGCGCCAGCAGGCGGCGCTGCAAGCGGTTGGCGAGCTTGGAGATCACGCCCTGTAGGTGCTGCAACTGCTGATCGAGCTGCTGGCGCAGACGGGTGAGCTCGTCCGCATCGCACAGCTCCTCGGCATCGACCTCCTCGTCGTAGAGGCGGGTGTAGGCGCGGTACACCGCCGCATCGTCGGGGTTCGGCCTCTCGCGACGAGGCTGCGGGCCGCCGGGACGGTCGTCGCCCTCGGCGACCGCCGCGTCGTCGTCGGACTCGGTGCCTTCGTCGTCGGCTGCCTCGCCTTCCATCTCCTCCGGGCTGGCGCCGAGCATCGATTCGGATTCCGATTGGCTCTGCCCGTCGCCTTCCTGCGACTGGTCCTGCTCGCCGGATTGTTCGCCGCCGTCCTCGCCGTCCTCGGTCTGGTCCTCGGGTTCGGCGTCGGCTTCCGCCTCCGCCAGGTCGAGCGCGGCCAGCAGGCGGCGGGCGACACGCGCGAACGCCTTCTGGTCGTCCTGCGCGGTCCTCATATCGACCAGCGCGGTGTCCGCCTGGTCGCCCAGCGTGTCGCGCCACATGTCGAGGATGCGCTTCGCCTCGGGCGGCGAGTCCTGGCCGGACATTGCCTCGCGCGCGAGCAGGGAGAGGGCGGCGGCGACCGGAAGCTGATCCTTGCGGGTCATGCGGTCGTAGCCTTCGGCGGTGCATTCCTCGGCCAGCTTGGCGCGCAGGTTGGATGCCACGCCGTCCATGTAGCGCGAGCCGACCACCTCCACGCGGGCTTGTTCCAGTGCGTCGTAGGCGTCCTTCGCCTCGCGGCGGGCCGGCATGCGGGCGTTGTGCAGCGTGTCGTCGTGATGGCGCAGCCGCAGAGCGATGGAGTCCGAGGCGCCGCGCAGGCGGGCCATTTCCGCGGCCGGCAGCGCGCGGGTCGGCAAGGGCAGGCGGGCGCGCTTGCCGGACAGGCCGGAGGGGCCTGGCTGGAACGCTACCTGCACGTCGGGTTGTTCGGCGATCGCCCGCAGCACGCCGGCAGTGGCGCGCTTGAAGTCTTCGGTCCGGGCGTTGTCCTGCTTGCTTGTGCCGCTCATTCTCGCTCACCACCCACCGGGGTAATCTGGCTGCCTGTTAAGATGTTTTCTTCTGTGCGGGTTTTGCTGCACTCGAACCACCGCTAGGGGGCGGTAGCGGCGCGCTTTGAACGGTCTCGCCTCCGTCTGAGGCCGGCACGTAACCCTTCCGGATCGGTTGAGGCTGGCCGGGCTGATAGCCTTCTGTGATCGGCCGGTATTCGTCGCGCTTCGCCTGTCTCTCACGGTCGGCCATGACTGACTACCTCCTGAACTCAATATAGGCGATTTGCGAGCCGTCCACATGCATGCCCAGGGATCGCTGCACTTCGATCCATGGCCCTCCCTCCTCGGGCACCGCATAGACCTTTTCGATGTAGATATCCTTGCGGTCCGGATCGGAAGAAGCCATTGACCGCCGGCCAAAGTATCCAGCGATTTCTGTCCCGTCTGTCAGTGTAATCAGTACGTAGCAGGGTTCGGTCGTGCCGAATATCCAGTCCCACCCGGTCGGTATCGGGCTGATCGCCCGCAATCCGAGGCTCCGAAATATCCCCGCGAGCCGGTCTTGCTGGATGGTCCAGGCGCGCACCAGAGCCAGGACGATCGGCGCCGTGAAAACGATGAAGAACCAGCATAGCGCCTGACCGACCGGCCGGTCTCGGAACACCACGCCAAAGATCAGCAGGTAAATGAGCGGCGAGCAGATCGCATAGTTGAACGCGGTTGCCGTCAGGTAGCGGAGCAGGATGACTTCGCGTTCCCTGTGCGCCCGCACTGGCACGAATACCGACATCACCCCGCTGTAGATGAATCCCGGCACCAGGACCGAGACGACAAAAAACAAATTGGAGAAGTCTTCGAGCTTCACTAGCTTGCCGTCCCGCACACATGGCCATCACCGGCGGCCTCCGATCCGGGGGCCGAACCGGCCGCGTCCACGCACAATCATGGATGCCGACCGGAGCCTGCCACCGGGCCCTTGACCCGGTGGTCGGCATGACGGCGCGATGCGCCGTCACTTCCGTGTCGTGAACCCGCCGGTCGGGATCTCCTCGTTGAAGCAGCGCTGGTAGTACTCGGCCACCGTGGAACGCTCCGCCTCGTCGCACTTGTTCAGGAATGTGACGCGGAACGCGAAGCCGACATTGCCGAAGATGCGCGCGTTCTCCGCCCAGGTGATCACCGTGCGCGGCGACATGACCGTGGAGATGTCCCCATTGATGAAGCCGGCGCGGGTCAGGTCCGCCAGCGCGACCATGCTTTCGACCCGCTTCTTCGTTGCCGTGTCGGTCTCGGGGATCGCCATCTTCGCCAGCACGATCTCGGTCTCCATGCCGTGCGGCAGGTAGTTCAGCGTGGCGACGATGTTCCAGCGGTCCATCTGGCCTTGGTTGATCTGCTGGGTGCCGTGGTACAGCCCGGTCGTGTCGCCCAGCCCCACCGTGTTCGCCGTGGAAAACAGGCGGAACGACGGGTGCGGGCGAATGACGCGGTTCTGGTCGAGCAAGGTCAGCTTGCCCTCGACCTCCAGCACGCGCTGGATGACGAACATCACGTCGGGGCGGCCGGCGTCGTATTCGTCGAACACCAGCGCGCAGGCGTGCTGCAGCGCCCACGGCAGGATGCCCTCGCGGAATTCGGTGATCTGCTTGCCGTCGCGGATGACGATGGCGTCCTTGCCGATCAGGTCGATACGGCTGATGTGGCTGTCCAGGTTCACCCGGATGCACGGCCAGTTCAGCCGCGCCGCCACTTGCTCGATATGCGTGGACTTGCCAGTGCCGTGATAGCCCTGGATCATCGTGCGGCGGTTGTAGGCAAAGCCGGCGCAGATCGCGAGCGTCGTCTCGCGGTCGAAGCGATAGGCATTGTCGATGTCCGGCACATGCTCCGTCCGCACCGAAAAGGCGGGAACGACCATGTCGGTATCGACACCGAAGGCCTCGCGCGCCGAGACCTCGGTGTCCGGCAGATCGATCGCGGAGGTGGGGCGCAGTTCGGCGAGGGCGGTAACCTTGTTCATCGGTCAGGCATGTCCTGTGTTTCCTGGAAAAGTGTAACCCCCGCGCGCGGCGGCGCAAGCCCGGGGACGCGTGTCAACCGGTCGCGGCGAGCCGCGGCTCAGAAATCAGCCGGGATCGTACCGCAGCATAGGCGAGATTGATGGTCTTCAGCCGCTCCTCCGACTCCCGGCTGCCGCCGTTGGCGTCGGGGTGGTGCCGCTTGGCCAGTTCCTTGTAGCGCACCTTCACCGCGTCCAGCGTGGTCGGCCACGACAGGCCGAGCGTTTGCAGCGGCTCTCGCAGCTCGGTCGGCGCCGTGGTGGAGGGCGCCCCCTGGCCGCGCTTCACCCGCCCCGCCGACAGCACATGCAGCGGGTCGCGCACCCACTCCTGCTCCCAATTCCCGGCGCTGCCCAGCTTGCCGAGCGGCCAGGTCGGCCGCTGCCAGGAGGTGTCGGAGCGAAGCTGCGCCTCGATCTCGCCCGGCGACATGCCTTTGTAGTAGTCCCAGGAGCCGTTGTAGGCGCGCACATGTTCCAGGCAGAACCACCAGTAGTCCTGCAGGTTCCGCCGCGACTTGGGGGCACGGTATTCCCCCTGGGCGGTGCATCCGGGCATGTCGCAGGTCCGCCCCGGTGCGGCCGGGTCGGGCGCGTAGGCCCTGGGTCGCGTGGGACGTCGGGTCATGGGCGCGTTTATGTGCGACGCGCGGCCGGATTGGCAACAGGCGGCTTGGCGAAACCGGCGTCATGCCCGATATGGGCTGCATGCATTCCCGTTCCGATCGGCTGCAAACCATATTGGAAGGAGCGTTCGCGCCGGTGCTGCTCCGCGTCCAGGACGACAGCGCGCGACACGCGGGCCACGCCGGCGCGCAGCCGGGCGGCCAGACGCACTACAACGTGCTGCTGGTCTCGCAGGCGTTTGCCGGCATGAACCGCGTGGCACGCTCCCGCGCGGTGCACGCGATGCTGGCGGCGGAGTTCGCCGGCGGCATGCACGCGCTGGCGCTGACGCTGCGCACGCCACAGGAGCATGAGGCGATTGCCGCGTCTGCCGGGCGGGGGTGAGTGACGCGCGGCTGAAGGCGATCGGGGTGCCGGTGGGTTGAGAGGCGCGGCGATCAGGGCGGGAGTCCGATAGCGCCTCCTGAGGAGTCCGATAGCGCCTCCTGATGAGCCGCACTTCGTCGGATTCGCCGGCAATTTGTCCCGCATCTGTTCGATGGCCGCGATGTCCTGATCCGTGAGCCCGACCTTGCAGCCCAAGGCCGACAGTGCGTCGCCGAGGCGAACGCGCTTGGCCTCGCTACCAGCAAAACCTGTCGGAGCGGCGCTTCTCTGCTTCCTCATGCGCCCAGATTCCGCACGATCTCGGTCGGTAGCGTCTCGATCCTGGTCAGCCGGGCGGTATGATCGGCCTGGGTGTCGGCGATACGCATGACCGCCAGCTCGTGGGTGTTCTGGCCGGCGGCGAGATTGGCAATTCTCCCCTCGATCGCGCCAAGCCTGGCCTCCATGGCCGAGAGACGATGACCGGCCTCGCTCTCCAATAGCTTCGCCCACGCGACCGCCGCCTCTGCGGCGACCTTCGCCTGTTGGGATGCTCTGACGATCGGCGTCCAATCGGTGTTTTCGCTCATGTGCGGCTCTCTATCGCCGGCGACCAGACGGCCCAGGACTCCCGGTCCGGCGCGTGATCCTGGCGGCCTTATACGGGCGGCTGTGCGGTAGCCTGGGACATGCGGCAAGGATAGCCCGAGCGCCTGACGCGGCAAGCGATGGCAGGCAGACTTGGCGGAGGTGATGAGACGATGAGCAAGTTTCGCGATGAACTGATCGAAAGCCTGTCGGACGCGGTGGCGTATGCCGAAGGCCGCAAGTCCGGCGTGCGCGAGCACTTGATCGAGGTGCCCGACGTGCGCGCCATCCGCCGCTCCCTGCATATGTCGCAGGAACGGTTCGCCGCAACCTATCGGATCCCGCTCGCCACGCTGAAGAATTGGGAGCAAGGCCGGCGGCATCCCGACGCGCCTGCGGCCGCTTATCTGCAGGCGATTGCGCGCCGGCCCGCGACGATCAAGGACGCTCTGCAAAGCGGGTGAGTGCGAGCCGGGACATTCGGCCTCTGCGGTGCTATATTAAAACTATGAAGCACATCGACTGGACAGAATGCGCGCTGATCGAGACGGTGCCCGGCAGGGTGGGCGGCCAACCGGTGTTGCGCGGCACGCGCCTGCGTCCCCAGGACCTTCTGATCAATCGCGGCGAGGGGATTGATTGGCTTTCACGCAACCACGGGGTGGCCCCAGAGACCATTCGCACGCTGTTTGCCTTCTACGACGCCCATCAGGCAGCGCTTGTCCCGCATCCTTCTTGACCATAATCCTGCTCTCGATCTCCGCGATCTGCTTCCTGGCCACGACGTCAGGCACGCGGTCGAAATGGGGTGGGACCGGATTGGAAACGGCGAGCTGCTGACCATTGCCTAGGCGGCCGGTTTCGGGATCGTGATCACCGCGGATCCGAACATTTGCTACCAGCAAAACCTGTCCGGGCGCCGCGTGTCGCTCGTGGTGGTATCAACCAATCACTGGCCGACGCTTCGGGGCTCCATCGGGTTTATCTTGGAAACCCTCGGTCTCGTGACGTCCGGAAGCTACCACGAAGTTGCCGTCGAGCGGCCTCCACGCCGCCGCCGGCCTCCTCCCGTACGTCCAGAGTCCTGAACGCGACGGAGTGTCGAGGCGATCACGGCCGTGGAGGGCACCGACATGATCGCCCAGGCGGATCGCACGCCGATGGGCCGGCTCGGCACCGCCGAGGATATCGCCAACGGCGTATTGTTCCTTGAGTCCGACCAAGCATGCTGGATCACCGGCTCGGAACTGGTGATCGATGGCGGCATGACGGCGCAATAGGCGCGGGCCGGCGGCTCGCGTACGCCAATCCTTCCGCGCCCCGCCATCACACCACGCCCCCCGCCCGCAGCGTGGCCCGTTCCGCCTCCCCATACCCAACCTCCGCCAGCACTTCGTCCGTATGCTCGCCCAGCTCCGGCGCCGGCCGCCGCGCCTGGCACGGCGTGTCGGCGAGCTTCATCGGAAACCCCAGCATCCGCACCGTCCCCCGCCCCGGATGCTCCACCTCCAGCACCATGTCCTGCACCATGACCTGCGGATCGGCGAACACCTCGTCAACGCCGTACACCGGCCCGCATGGCACCCCCGCCGCGTTCAGCACTTCGACCCAGTGCGCCGTCGTCTGCGCCGCCAGTTTCCCGCCGACGATCGCGTTGATCCGCGCGCGATTGGCCACCCGCGCCGCACCCGTCGCATACAGCGGATCGGTCTTCAGCCCCGGCTCGCCCAGCGCATCCGCCAGCCGGCCGAAGAATTCGTCGCCGGGCGGTGCGATCGCGATCTCGCCGTCGCGCGTCGCAAACAATCCATACGGCGCCGAGATCGGATGATCGTTGCCACTGCGTGGCGGCACCCGCCCGGTCGCGAAGTAATCGCTGGCGATATACGCGAGCATGCTGATCAGCCCGTTGGTCAGGCTGACCTCCGCCCGCTGCCCTTGCCCCGTCGCACGCGCCCGCACCACCGACGCGCAGACGCTCAGCGCGGCATACAGCCCGGCGATCAGGTCGGAGATCGGCACGCCGGAGCGCAACGGCGGATCGTCGGGGCGGCCGTTCACGCTCATGAACCCGCTCATTGCCTGTGCGATGAAATCGAACGCCGGGCGATCGCGATACGGGCCGGTGCTGCCGAAGCCATTGATGCTGCAAATCACCAGGCTGGGGCGCAGAGCCTTCAGCCGCGCCTCGTCGAAGCCCAGCCGCGCCAGCACGCCCGGGCGGAAATTCTCCACCAGCACGTCGGCCTGCCCAATCAGCCGCGCCAGCACTGCGCGGCCTTCCGGCTGCCGCAAATCCAGGCGCACCGATCGCTTGTTGCGGTTGAACGCCGCGAAATACCAGGACAGCCCGTCGCGCATGGCGCCCTGGGTGCGAATGGGATCGCCCTCCGGTGCCTCGACCTTGATCACGTCCGCGCCCAGATCGCCCAGCAGCATGGTGCAGAACGGACCGGACAGGACGCGCGTGAGGTCCAGCACCCGGACACCCGAGAGTGGCATGGCATTTACTCCTTATGCGTGCAGGGCAATGTGGATTTGTGGCTGACGCCAGGCGGGTTCATTCGCTAAACTCTTGGTTTCCGTCCGTCACGGGACCGTGTAGAAGAACCACCGATCTTGCAAACAAGAAGCCGGGAGGCAGCGTGGGACTGGTACCACTTTTTGCAACAACGTCCGGCACGTCCCCTGCTGCGGTGCAACTCTCCATGTCTCCGGCTCATGTTTGCCGCAAATCCGGCACGCAATGCGGCTTTCGTGGCCGCAACTCCGTTGCCGGACAGAGCCCGATAATCCGGGAGCATGTTTCACCACAGCGGGCCAGCGGGCCAGGAAGGATGCCGTCATGAGCCAGGCCGGGACGCCAAGCCGGGGCACCAGCCGCGTCGCCTCCCGTATCGCCCTGCCGTCGCAGGATGAGGATGTCGCCGCCCTGCGCCGCAGCATCGTCGCGAAGCTCACTTACTCCGTCGGCCGCGATCCGATCGTCGCCTCCGAACGCGACTGGTTCATCGCCACCGCGCTGGCGGTGCGCGACCACATGGTGGAACGCTGGGTCCCCGCCTCGCGCGACGCGTATCTGCAAAGCCGCAAGCGCGTCTATTACCTGTCGCTGGAGTTCATGCTGGGCCGGCTGCTGTACGATTCGCTCAGCAATCTCAGCCTGGTCGAGCCGGTGCGGGAAGCACTGCACGAGCTTGGCGTGGATTTCGCCAATCTGCGCGACATGGAACCCGACGCGGCGCTGGGCAACGGCGGCCTCGGCCGGCTCGCCGCCTGCTACCTGGACAGCATGGCCGCGCTCGCCATCCCCGCGCACGGCTACGGCATCCGATACGACAACGGCTTGTTCCGCCAGGTGATCCGCGGCGGCTGGCAGCAGGAGTTCCCGGAGAACTGGCTGTCCTTCGGCAATCCCTGGGAATTCGCGCGGCCGGACATCAGCCATCGCGTCGGCTTCGGCGGCTCGGTGGAATTCACCGCCGGGGCAGACGGCACGCGCCACGCCATCTGGCATCCCGAGGAAACCGTCGTCGCCGTCGCCTACGACACGCCGGTGGTCGGCTGGCGCGGCCGCCACGTGAACACGCTGCGCCTGTGGTCCGCGCGTGCGCCCGATCCGCTGGCGCTGGAAGCGTTCAACCGCGGCGACCATGTCGGCGCCATTGCCGCGAGCGCACGCGCCACTGCCATTTCGCAGATCCTCTACCCCAGCGACGAAACGCCGGCCGGCCAGGAGCTGCGCCTTCGCCAGGAATACTTCTTCTCCTCCGCCTCCCTGCAAAACCTGCTGTTCCGCCACATCCGGCAATACGGCCACGTGCACAACGTGGACGACCAGTGCGCCATCCAGCTCAACGACACGCATCCGTCGATCGCGGTGGCGGAGATGATGCGCCTGCTGATCGACGTGCATGGCCTCGTCTGGGACGAGGCATGGAAGATCACCACCAACACCTTCTGCTACACCAACCACACGCTGCTGCCCGAGGCGCTGGAAAGCTGGCCGGTGCCGCTGATGGAACGCCTGCTGCCGCGGCACATGCAGATCATCTACCAGATCAACGGCCAGCATCTGGATGGCATCGCCGCGTCCACTCGCGCCGACATGCCGGCCTTGGACGAAGTGTCGCTGATCGACGAGCATTCCGGACGGCGCGTGCGCATGGGGGCGCTGGCGTTCCTCGGCTCGCGCCGCGTCAACGGCGTGTCCGCGCTGCACACCGACCTGATGCGCGCCACCGTGTTCGACTCGTTCAACCGCTTGTTCCCGGACCGCATCGTCAACGTCACCAACGGCATCAGCTTCCGCCGCTGGTTGTTCGACGCCAATCCCGTACTGACGCAGGAGCTCGCGGAGGTCGTCGGTCCGGAAGTGTTCGACGATCCCGCGGCCTTGGAGAAACTGGTACCGCTCGCCGGCGACACCGCGCTGCACGACCGGCTGATCGCCATCCGCCGCGAGAACAAGCTGAAGCTCGCGCAGGTCGTGGCCGACCGGCTCAACATCGCGCTGAACCCCGACGCGTTGTTCGACGTGCACATCAAGCGGATTCACGAATACAAGCGGCAGCTTCTGAACATTCTGGAAACCGTCGCGCTGTATAACGCCATGCGCGCGCAGCCGACGCGAGACTGGGTGCCGCGGGTCAAGATCTTCGCCGGCAAGGCGGCCGCCAGCTATCACCGCGCCAAGTTGATCATCAAGCTGATCAACGACGTGGCGCGCGTGGTGAACGACGACCCGACGCTGCGCGACCGGCTGAAAGTGGTGTTCCTGGCGGACTACAACGTCAGCCTGGCCGAGACGATCATCCCCGCCGCCGATCTGTCGGAGCAGATCTCCACCGCCGGCATGGAGGCATCCGGCACCGGCAACATGAAGCTGGCGCTGAACGGCGCGCTGACCATCGGCACGCTCGACGGCGCCAACATCGAAATCAGCGAACGCGTCGGACCGGAGAACATGTTCTTGTTCGGCCTGACCGCGGCCGAGGTCGAGGAAACCCGCCGCCTCGGGTTCTCGCCGCGCGAGGTCGTCGCCGGGAACGACACGTTGCGCGAAGTGCTGGATGCGATCGGCAACGGCGTGTTCTCGCCGGACGAACGCGGGCGGTTCATGCCGCTGGTGGAGGAACTCAGCAACTACGACCGCTTCCTGGTGACCGCCGATTTCGCGTCCTACGCCGCGACACAGCGCCGCGTCGCCGATCGCTGGCGCGACCGCGCGGCGTGGTGGCGTTCCAGCGTGCTCAACACCGCGCGCATGGGCTGGTTCTCGTCGGACCGGTCGATCCGCGAATACGCGACCGAGATCTGGCGGGTGCCGCTGCGCGAGTGATCCTGAGTCAATCCCCCTCCCAAAAGGGGAGGGTAACCTATACCAAGCGTCGGAAAGTTTGACCCATGTGTCATGGCCGGCCCACGGGTCGCACCAAAGGCGCGCCCGAGGACAAGCTCCGGCCGGCCACCCACGGCTTTGCCGCCGACACGCTGCGAGTCGTGGGTGCCCGGGCCAATCCTCGGGTCAAGCCCAAGGACATGGCCCGGGCATGACACAAGAGTCAGCGTCAACGACGCCTGGTATTATATCACTCCACGCGCGGTCCCTTGACGATGCGCAGGGCTTCATCCGATACGCTGTACAGCGCGTCCCAGTCCTCACCGTCGTCCGGGAACACCGCGAGGCCCATCGATGCGGACACGAACAGATCCCGCGCCGGGCGGCCAACGGTGAACGGTTCGGCCAGTGCATCGTTCAGCTTCTGCACCGCGACATCGACGCCGCCGCGATCGGACAGAGCCGTCAGCAGCACGATGAACTTATTGCCGTCAAGCCGGCCGACCGTATCGCCGCGCCGCATCACCGTGCTCAGCCGCTGGCCGACCTGTCGCAGCACTTCGTCGCCGGTGTCGTAGCCGAAGTTCTGGTTCACTTCCTTGAACTTGTTCAGATCGAGCAACACCAGCGCGGCATACGTGCCGGTGCGCCGCGCCTGCGGCAGAATTTGGCTGAACCGGTCCGCCACCAGGCGCCGCGTGGGAAGCTCGGTCTTCGGGTCGTAATACGCCCGCATCGCCTCGGTTTCCTTGGCGCGCTCGATACGGGCGTTGGAGGCGCTCAGCAGGTTCCGCGTGGTGGCGAGCTCGTGACCGATGTGGCCAAGGTCCTCGCGTGCCAAGCCGACGAGAACGCCGGTCATCAGGATGGCAATCGCGAAGATCGCGAAGGATGTGCCGTCGGCCGACTGCCCGGGAGCCAGGTGCAGCACGTGCAGCAGCACAACGACGACCGAGGCCGACAGCCCGGCAATGAGGCCGCCGCCGACCGCCGCGATCACGGCGATCAGCATTTGGATGGCCACAAGCGGTCCCGGCGATTGCCCCGAGCTCGACGCGGCCAGCAAGCCAACCGCGATCGCCGAGAACACGACGCCGCCGATCGCTTGCCAATGCCACGCTACGGCGCGGCGGAAGAGTTCCGGACCTTCGCGGTTACCGAACATGGCGCTCCCTCTCGCGTTCGCCTGCCCCTGGCGACGGATTCGACGTTGACGACAGCGTAATCAGTGAATCCGATGACGGCAACGGCGGGAATCGCGCCCGGTTACGGCACGCGGCAAGTACGAGGACAAAGGTGCGTTTACACCAGGTGTCGGACAGCGCGACGTACTCGCCGGCGCCCCGTCGTCATGCCGACGGGGGCGGCATCCACGACTTCGCCGCATACAGCCAAGAGAATTCGTGAATGCCGACCGGAGCCTGCCACCGGGCACCGGACCCGGTGGTCGGCATGACGACGGGGACGGGGACCCATGTTGGCTGGGTGCCCACTTGCGCGGGGGAACGATGATCGCTGGATTATCGCCTGTATGTCCGACTTCCGGGTAACGCCTGGCTATCGGTTGCGCAGCCGGTCCAGGCTCCAGGCACCGCCTCCGGCAAAGTGCAGATACAGGAACACGAAGCAGTACAGCACCGCCGCATCGCCGCCATTCAGCAGGGGGAAGAAACCGCGCGGGAAGTGAAACATGAAATAGCCGATGGCCATTTCGCCGGACAGCAGGAATGCGACCGGTCGGGTGCACAGCCCAACGGCAACGAGGCCGCCGCCAAAGCACTCCAGCACGCCGGCGAACCACGGCAGCATCGGGAAATGCGCATGCGGTCCCGGGGGAAAGCCGAACAACTTCGACATGCCGTGCTCCATGAAGAGCAGACCGGTCATGATGCGCAGCACGCTCAACATGTAGGGCTGCCAGGCGGCGGCGCGAGCGGCCGGGATGGGCATGGATCAATCTCCTGTCATGCGGTGAGTCGGGATCGAGCGGCTGGCGGTGTCGATCAGCTTGTGGGCGGATCGAGGTAGAGCTGGCTAGCCAAATAGCGGCGCAACCAGAACCGGCACAGTACGCCGATGGTGGCGGCCACGGGGACGGCCAGCATGATGCCAAGGAAGCCGAACGCGGCGCCGCCGGCAAACAGCGCGAAGATCACCCAGACCGCCGGCAGCTCCACCCGGTCGCCGAGGAAGCGCGGGTAGATGACGTAGCCCTCCAGGACCTGCCCCACCACCAGCACGCACACGACCACGATCACGCCATGCCAGGTGGGAAACTGCGCCAGCGCCAGCGCGATCGAGGTGACGCCGCCGGTGATCGACCCGACATACGGGATGAACGACAGCAGCCCGGCAGCCATACCGACGATCAGGCCAAGGTCCAGCCCGGCCAGACTCAGCGCGACAGCATAGTACAGCGCGAGGATCAGGCAGCACATCGCCTGGCCGCGCACCCAGGCGGACAGGATGCGATCGACCTCGCGCGCCTGGGCGCGGATCACGCCGGCGTAGCGACGGGGCAGCCAGGAATCGATGCGGCGGATCACCTTTTGCCAGTCGCGCAGCAGGTAGAAGCCGACAACGGGCGTCACCACCGCCAGGGTCAGCACGTTGAAGATGGCGATGCCGCTGCCGATGACGCCGGTGAGCGTGGAGGCGACCACCGTGAGCATGTTGCCCGCCTGGCTGCTGACCAGGTCGCGCAGCTTGTTGTTCACCACGTCGTTGCCGAAGCTGTCCTGCAGGTTGGTGATGACCTCGCGCGCCCAGCCCTGCAGCAACTGTACGTATTGCGGGACGCGGCCAAGGAACAAGCCGATCTGCGACAGGATCAGCGGGTACAGCAGCAGGGCGAACAGCAGCAGGAGGATCAGCAGCGTAAGGATCATCGCCAGCGCCGCCAGGCCGCGCGGCATGCCGAGCCGCGTGAGATAGGTGGTGGGCGGGTCGAGCGCGTAGGCGATCACCGCGGCGGCAGCGAACGGTGCCAGCACGGAGGCGAATAACTCCAGCACCAGCCACGCCACGACCAGCAAGGCGACGCCGAGCGTGATACGCTGGGCGCGCGTGGGTGCCGGCCTGTGCGACGGCGCCGGGATGAATTCAACGGTGACCGGGCTCGCGACGGGTGACGTCGCGTCAGGCACTCCGGCCGGAAGCTGGCGCAGGTCAACTGGATCATCGGCCACGGGCGGTCACCCAGACATAGGCGGCGCCGGAGCCAAGTGTCGTGGCGGCGACGGCCCAGGTCAGCGCCCATGTGACCTTGGGGATGGACAGGCCGAAGCCGGCCAGCAGCAAGGTCAGGGCGATCAGCAGGATTTGCAGCACCGTGTTCAGCTTGGAGATGCCCAGCGGCCGGATGGTAACCGGCTGTCCCAGCACGCCCAGCACGATCACGCCGCCGACGATCATCAGATCGCGGAACACGACCAGGATGGCCAGCCAGTCCGGCAGCTCCTTCACCACGGCGAGGGTGACGTACATCGTCACCAGCAGCGCCTTGTCGGCGACCGGGTCCAGCACCGCGCCGACCAGGTTGCCGCCCCAGCGGCGGGCCAGCCAACCGTCCACGGCGTCGGACAGACCGGCCGCGACGAACAGGAAGAAGGCGTACGCGGGGTGGCGGTCGATCACCAGCCCGAAGGCCAGCGGCACCGCGCAGAGCCGGGCGAAGGTGATGACGTTGGGCAGCGTAAGCAGGGCGTTGGACGCACTGCGGCTGACCTGTGTTCCGTCGGGCATTCGCCCGGGTCTCCCTCTGGTTTGCCCTCGGAGGTTGCGCCGGGAGGGCCGGCCATGGTTGTGTCAGCTACCGTATTCCCCGCTTAGCGTATCGAGGGCCGCCGTGACCAGTGGCGATACAGACATGCGCGTGGGTCGCTGCTCGTGGGTCGTGGCGGCCCGGATCATACGCGACAGGCGAGGTCAGCGGGCGAAGATGCTTCCGTGTCATGACACGTTCAGGTCGCCGCTTCACCGACGGCACCTGGAGCCATGACCGAGCGGCCGACACCCGGCCAGGGCCTCACCTACGGCGATGCCGGCGTGGACATCGACGCCGGCGATGCACTGGTGGAAGCGATCAAGCCGCTCGCCCGTTCCACGGATCGCCCCGGCGTGCTCGGCGGCCTCGGCGGCTTCGGCGCGTTGTTCGATCTCAAGGCCGCGGGGTTCGCCGATCCGGTACTGGTGTCCTCCACCGACGGCGTCGGCACCAAACTGAAGATCGCCATCGAGACCGGCATCCACGACACGGTCGGCATCGACCTCGTCGCCATGTGCGTCAACGACCTTGTCGTGCAGGGCGCCGAGCCGCTGTTCTTTCTCGACTATTTCGCCACCGGCAAGCTGGACGTGGCATCCGCGCGCACCGTCGTCGCCGGCATCGCCGAGGGCTGCCGCCAGGCCGGTTGCGCCCTGGTCGGCGGGGAAACGGCGGAAATGCCCGGCATGTATGCCCGCGGCGACTACGACCTCGCGGGTTTCACGGTCGGCGCGGCGGAGCGAGGCACGCTGCTGCCGCGCGACGTGGCACCGGGCGACGTGGTGCTCGGGCTGGCAAGCAGCGGCGTGCATTCCAACGCCTATTCCCTGGTGCGTCGGGTGGTACACGCGACCGGCCTGAGCTGGACGGCCCCTGCGCCCTTCGCACCCGGGCAGACGCTGGGCCAGGCGCTGATGGTGCCGACGCGGATCTACGTGCGCTCGCTGCTGGCGCTCCACCGCGCCGGACTGCTGAAGGCGGCGGCGCATATCACTGGCGGCGGCCTGCCCGGCAATCTGCCGCGTGTGCTGCCGGACGGCTGCGTCGCAGTGCTGCGGCCGGACTGGCCAATACCGCCGGTGTTTCCCTGGCTCGCCCGCACCGGCGGGGTGGCCTCGGACGAGATGCTGCGCGTGTTCAACTGTGGCGTCGGCATGGCGCTGGTGGTCGCCGACGCGGATGTCGAGGCCGCGACCCGGCTGCTGGTGGCGGCGCAGGAGCATGTCACCCGCATCGGCCGGATCGAGGCGGGCGAGGGTGAGGCGGTGGTGCGCATCGACCTGCCATCCGGCTGGCCGGCATGAGGCGCCGCGTCGGCGTGCTGATCAGCGGGCGTGGCAGCAACATGGCCGCGCTACTGGATGCGGCGCGCGACCCGGATTATCCGGCCAAGATCGTCCTGGTGGTGTCCAACCGCCCGCACGCACCTGGTCTGGCGCTGGCCGCCGAGGCTGGCGTCGATGCCCTGTCGATCGATCATCGCCGTTACGGCAAGGACCGCGCCGCGCACGAAGCCGCCATCGATACCGCGCTGGGCCGGGCCGGCGTGGAGATCGTCTGCCTGGCCGGCTACATGCGGCTTCTGACGCCGTTCTTCGTCGGCGCCTGGCATGGGCGGATGCTGAACGTTCATCCCAGCCTGCTGCCGGCGTTCCCCGGGCTGCACACGCACGAGCGGGCGCTTGCGGCCGGCGTCAAGCTACATGGCTGCACCGTGCATCTGGTGACCGACGTGATGGACGAAGGGCCGATCCTGGCGCAGGCCGCGGTGCCGGTGCTGCCGGATGACGATGCGGACCGGCTGGCAGCGCGGGTGCTGGTGCAAGAGCATGTTATCTACCCGCTGGCACTGCGCGCGTTTGCGATGGGACGTGCGGCGACGCCCGCGCCGGCCGATGCGGCGCTGCGCAACCCCTTGCCGAGCAGCGGCGGCCTCGCCTAGAACGGCGGCGGATCAAGTTCGGCGAGTTCGGGGCAGCAGATGGCAGACCACGGCACGATGACCCATCCGACCACCACGGTCTCCACCGATCCGGAGGCGTTGCTCGAGGACCGTCAGCAGTTCTGGGGCAGCTTCATGAATGCCACCCTGGGCATGGTCATCTTCATGGTGGTGCTGCTGGTCGGGATGGCGGTGTTCCTGCTGTAGGCACATGATTCCCCCTCCCTCAAGGGGAGGGGGGACGATGCCCCTGCGGCATTAGGGAACGATCTCGATCCCGGCGAAGAAGAACGCGATCTCGTTCGCGGCGTTCTCCGCACTGTCAGACCCGTGCACCGAATTGGCCTCGATGTCCTCGGCGAAGCGCGCGCGGATCGTGCCGGGGGCCGCTTTCTTCGGGTCCGTGGCGCCCATCACCTCGCGGTTCTTCGCCACGGCGTCGGTGCCTTGCAGCACCTGCACCACGACGGGGCCGGAGATCATGAAGCTGACCAGCCCGCCAAAGAACGGCCGCTCCTTGTGCACGGCGTAGAACGCCTCGGCCTGCGCCTGGGTGAGCTGCACGCGCTTCTGCGCGACGATCGACAGCCCTGCGCCTTCCAGCGCTGCGTTGATCTGGCCGGTGAGATTCCGCCGCGTGGCGTCGGGCTTGATGATAGAGAGCGTGCGCTCGGTCGCCATGAAGGGCCTCCTGCGATCGTGGTCTGGCAATTTCGCGCGGCTCAGTAGGCGTTCCGGCGCAGTTGGGCAACTGGCCGGACGGCATTCGCTGTGGCAGCATCGGCGACCCTGCACGGAATGTTCATCAATGCTGCAACGGATTGATTTCGCCCCCGATGCCCCGGTGCCGCTGTCCGGCATTCGCGTGGTCGATATTTCGCGCCTGGTCGCCGGCAACATGTTGAGCCTGCAACTCGCCGACCAGGGTGCCGAGGTCATCAAGATCGAAGACCCGCGCACCGGCGATCCGCTGCGCGCGTGGCGCTGGAAAGGCCAGAGCCTGTATTGGAAAGTCTATGGCCGCAACAAGAAGAGTCTCGCGCTGAACCTGCGCCCGCAGGCGGGACGCGACGTGCTGTTGGATCTGCTGGCAACCTCGCATGTGCTGATCGAGAACTACCGCCCGGGCACGCTGGAAGAAATGGGCCTCGGGCCCGACGTGCTGCACGCGCGCAACCCGAAGCTGATCATTGTGCGCATCACCGGCTTCGGCCAGGACGGCCCATATCGCGACCGCCCCGGCTTCGGCACGCTGGTGGAGGCGATGTCCGGCTTCGCCTCGAAGAACGGCTTCGCGGACCGCCCGCCGGTGCTGCCGCCGCTGGCGATGGCCGACATGGTGTCCGGCCTGTACGGCGCGTACGGCGTGATGGTGGCGCTGCGCGTGGTAGAGCATGGCGGGCACGGCCAGGTGATCGATCTGCCGCTGCTGGAGCCGATCGTGTCGGTGCTGGGACCGGATTCGGCAATCTATCGCGTGACGGGCGAGAAGCCGCAGCGCACCGGCAGCCGCTCCCTGACCACGTCGCCGCGCAACGTGTATCGCACGTCGGATGGGCGGTTCATCGCGATCTCCGCCTCGATGCAGGTGATGGCGGAGCGGGTGTTCCGCGCCATCGGGCGTCCTGAAATGATCGACGATCCGCGCTTCCGCACCAACACCGACCGCGTGCGCAACATCGACGAATGCGACGCCGCAGTGGCGGACTTCATCGCCGCGCGCACGCTGGACGACAACATGGCGATCTTCGAAGCCGCGGAGGTCACCGCCAATCCGGTGTACGAGATCGACCAGTTGCTGGACGATCCGCATGTCGCCGCACGCGGCGTGATCGTCGAGTTGCCGGATGAGGAAGCGGGATCGGTGCTGATGCACAACGTCATTCCGCGGCTGTCGGATACGCCGGGGCGGTTGCGTTCAGCGGCACCGTCGCTGGGGCAGCACACGCGGGAAATACTGGAGTCCATCGGGTGTGACGGCGCTCGTATTGCCGCACTCGCGGCAGAGGGTGTCGTGAAGGAACCCTGAGTTCAGCGTATTCTGCGATTATGCGTGCCGATAGGAGGCGATCGAAGATTCTACACAAAGAATTATCTGATCCGTGCCTTTCGCAGCGGCGGCGACTGGCCCCCTACGGAACATGTTGCAAGGGAGCATTACTTCGTTCTTTGTGAAACTCTGTGCCGGCCTTTGTGGAATTCTGTGTAAAATACGGACCGATCCCACCGCACCGGCCTACCTGATTACCCACTTGGCAACCCGCATTGAACCGCACCGTCACCCCGCCCAAACTGCCCGCCATGCCCACGCACACCGACATCGCCGCCGAGGGCTGGGTCTCCCGCCTCCCCCGCTCCTGGCTGCCCTACCTCCTGCTCGCCCGCCTCGACCGCCCGATCGGCGCCTGGCTGTTGTTCTTGCCCGGCCTGTGGGGAATCCTGCTGTCCGGCCCGTCATCCGCCGAAGCCGTCCGCCTGATCCTGCTGTTCGGCATCGGCAGCCTGGTGATGCGCGCCGCCGGTTGCGTGGTGAACGACCTGTGGGACCGCGACATCGACCGCCTCGTCGCGCGCACTGCCGCCCGACCGCTGGCCTCCGGCGCTCTCAAACCCCGCCAGGCCCTGATCTTCCTCGCCGTACTGCTGGCGATTGGCCTGCTGATCCTGCTGCAGCTCAACCGCCTGGCGCAGGCGCTGGGCGCCGCGTCGCTGGTCCTGGTCGCGCTGTATCCGCTGGCCAAACGCGTCACCTGGTGGCCGCAACTCGCGATGGGCTTCACCTTCGGTTTCGGCGCCCCGCTCGGCTACGCCGCTGGGGCCGATCGCCTCGATGCCGCCTGGGCCGTGTTGTACGGCGCGGCGATCCTGTGGGACCTCGGCTTCGACACGATCTATGCCCACCAGGACCGCGAGGACGACGCCCTGGTCGGCGTCAAATCCACCGCCCGCTTGTTCGGCGAAAGGACCCGGCCGTTCCTGGCCGCCTGCTACGCCGGCACGCTGCTGATGCTGGTACTGGCCGGCGCGCTGCGCGGCCTGGGCGTGTGGTTCTACCCGGCGCTGTTGCTGCCGGCGGCGCTGCTGGCGCGGCAGGTGATCGCGCTGGACATCCACGACCCCGCGCTCTGCCTGCGCTTGTTCCGCGCCAACCGCGAGGCCGGCCTCGCGGTTGGCCTGGCGATCCTGCTGGGCTGGATGTGAGCCGCTGCGACCGCGCGTGTCCTGCGCCGAGGGTGGCAGGCAGGCACTGCATGAGGCAACGGATTCCCGTCATTGCACGTTGCCACGAGCCGAGGCAGACCCGCCCCGGAATGAAACGGCCGGCGTCACCCCCACGTCATGCCGACGAAGGTCGGCATCCACGACTTACGGTTGCTGCATGCCGCAAAGGCGTGGATGCCGACCGGAGCCTGCCACCGGGCACCGGACCCGGTGGTCGGCATGACGGTGGGGGCGTGGGCCGAAGAGTCAGCCATTTCGGCACTTGGTATAACTCGCAATGACAGAAAGACGGCGTGTCATCCAGGGCGGGCCTTCCCCGGCCGGTGGCCGACTCGCCATGGCAGAAATCACCCCCGTGGGCCGAGGGAAGCTCCACTACGCTCTCAGCCAGACCGGGGCGATCGCCGCCGGCCGGCGGCAACTCGCATGAGCTCCCTCGCTCACGACCAGGAGTTCGTCCTCACCCACACCGTCCTCAGCCGCGCCCCGCTGGTGCCCGAGCTCGCGCTGCACCTCGCCAGCGAGATCACCCCGATCTGGCAGGCGAGCGAAGAATGGCTCGCCACCCGCAACATCGACCCGCCGTTCTGGGCGTTCGCCTGGCCCGGCGGTCAGGCGCTGGCGCGCCACATACTCGACAAACCCGCGACCGTTGCCAGCAAGCGTGTGCTGGACTTCGCCGCGGGCGGCGGCATCGCCGCGATCGCCTGCGCGCGCGCCGGGGCCGCGCTCGTCGAAGCCGCCGAGATTGACCCCCTCGCCATCGCCGCAATCCACCTGAACGCCGCCGACAACCACGCGTGCATCGTTGCAGAAACCGCCGACGTTGTCGGCGCCGAACCGCGCTGGGACCTGATCCTGTGCGGCGACGTCTGCTACGAGGCGCCGATGACCGGCCACATCCTGCCCTGGCTGCGCCGCATGGCCCGCAGCGCGGAGGTGTGGATCGCCGACCCGGGGCGGGCCTACCTGCCGCGCGACGGCCTCACGCCGTTCGCCAGCTACCAGGTCCCCACCACGCTGGAACTTGAGGACCGCACCGAGCGCGACGTGGTGCTCTACCGGCTGTCCGCCTGATCATTCGCCGACAGCGGAATGCCGTTCACCGTCAGCGCGCCGTTGTGTTCTGTCACGTCCCAGGCCAGCCGATTGCCCTCCTGCCGGGCAAAGCCGCGCATCACAGCCAGGACCGGCAGCGACCGCCGCATGGCCGGATTGGTCGCCGCCTGCGCCATCAGCGTGTCGAAGCCGGTGGCGATGAAATGCGCGTCGATCGCGTAGCCGTCGTGCTCTGTCAGCGTGACGTGGCCGTGGCCGAACAAGGTCGCGGGTCCCAGGGTGAGGCTGATCGACTCCATGCCCAGCGTCACGCCCGGATGCATCAGCAGCGTTTGCGCGTCATTGCGCAGCCGGTCGGGGCTGGCGCCGGGCTCCGTCGCCTCCTGCATCAGCGTCGTCAGGTCCGCCAGCCGCACCCCGGCGACGGTGGGGTGCAGCGCAATGCGGGTCGGCACCAGCGCGGCTTCATCCTTCGGCAAACCGCTCACATGCAGCCCGTCGATGCTGACGTCGAACCAGCCGTGCACCAGGCCGCGCGCCGCGCTGAAATCCGCCGCCATGCGCATCTGCCGCACATGTGCCTCGCCCTGGCCGGCGACGGTGACGGTAAGGCCGTTGACCGTCTCCGCGCCGTGCGTGTCGGCCACCGGCCCGCGCAGTGCGTCGATCCAGGCAAGCACCGCCGCGTGTGCCGGCGCCGGCAGCGGAGCACCGCGCTCCGCTGCCGCCGCGTCGGCCGGCAGCGTGGCCAGCAGTCCGGCAACCGCCGCCAGCAGCGCCTCGGCATGCCGATGATCCAGGCCGCCGATATGGCTGCTCGCCTGCACCTGGTCGGCGGCGACGGTCGCGACCTTGCCGCTCACCCGCGACGCGCTGTGCCAGCCGGCCAGCGTCGTCTGCTGATCGAAGTCGAGACGATCGCCGTGCGGCGTCAGACGCGCGTGCACCGCCAGCCGTCCGACATGCTCTGCCTGATGCAGCCCCGGCCCGTTGCTGGTCAGCCCCATATCGCTCAGGTCGAGGTCCAGGCTGGACGGCGCCGCCAACGCGGGATCGACGACGGCGTGCGAATCCTGCGCGCCGATGCTGAAGGCATAGGCCGCGGGCCCGCGGGGGCCCGGCAGCGTGAAGGTGGCGGCCGGGATGCGAATGCGATCCATCACCCACCGCCCGTTCGGCCCTGGACGCAGCGCCGCCGTAGCCTCCGCTTCGCCGGAGACGAGTGGATCGGCGGCGGCAACCCGCAGATGGTCGTCCTCCGGCGTCACGTGGATGCGCAGATCGGCGGCGGCATGCGGACCAAGCCGCTCGGCCAGCCATGCCTGCACCTGTGCTGCCGCGGCATCGGGCGAAGGCGGCGGCCCAGGCTGCGGCGCCGCGGGGTGCGCCATCGCGTGCAGCGGCACAGCCAGGGCAATGCCGAGCGCCAGGCGCCGCACAATGATCGGGAATGTCGGTCTCATGGGTGGGTGCCAGACTACCCTGCCGGGCGTGACCGCGCCAACGCGCGCTGCCTCACGACGCCGTGCGCGCCCGCTTGATCCAGGTCAAGGTCCGAGGCTACCAAACCGCTACGCTGCGAATCTGCAACCAATGAGGCCAGCCGATGCCACACTCTGCCTTGCGCCGGAGCCTGATTGCCGCCGTGGCCGCGGCCGGTCTCGCACTCTCGCTGCCGGCACACGCGCAACGCGGCCGGGACTTCCACGGCGGCGACTACGGACATTTCAGTCCGCACGACCGCGATGTCTGGCGCGGCGGCGGCTGGCAGCATGAATGGCACGACGGCCGCTTTGCCTGGTGGTGGGTGGTTGATGGCGGCTGGTATTTCTATCCGGCGCCGATCTATCCGTACCCAACCTACGTCCCGCCTGCGATCGTCGTGCAGCAGCCGCCACCGGTGCCGTCCGGCCTGCCCCCCGCACAGTTCTGGTATTACTGCGACAATCCGCAGGGCTATTATCCTTATGTCGCATCCTGCAGCATCCCGTGGCGCCAGGTTCCAGCAACGCCGCCAAGATAAAGGGCCAAAGCCATGTCGCAGCGTAATCCGGGCCTCGCGATCGTGGCGACGGCCCTGTTGCTATCCGGCTGCGTCACGCCGCCGATGGGTCCGATGGTCCAGGTCATGCCTGCGCCGGGCAAGCCATTCGATGTGTTCCAGCAGGACCAGGCGGTGTGCGAGCAATACGCCAGCCAGCAGACCGCCGGCGGCTCGCAGCAAGCCAATAACCAGCAGATACTGACCGGCATCGGCGGCACGCTGCTGGGCGCGGGACTGGGTGCGGCGATCGGCGGCGGACGCGGCGCGGCGGTCGGCGCGGCATCCGGCGCCATAGCCGGCACCGCGATTGGCTCCGGGCCGGCGCAGTACGCGCAGTACAGCCTGCAGCAGCGCTACGACATGGCCTACTCGCAGTGCATGTACGGCCACGGCAACCAGGTTCCGGGCTATGCGCCCATGTCTGCGCCACCTCCCCCAGGCTATCCGCCACCGCCGCCTCCCGGGTATCCGCCGCCACCCCCGCCGCCGTCGCGATAGGGGTTCGCTCGCGGCCCGGCCATTCGGCCTAGGTTGATCCTGATCAATGCCGTTCCGGCCGGAAACGCGCCCCATACCCCGAACGAGCGAGGCGGGGTTTGGCGTGTGGTTCCTGGACCGGCATGAGGCGGGGCGGCACCTGGCAAAGCAATTGCTGCCGTTGAGGCAGCTCAATCCGGTGGTGCTGGCGCTGCCGCCGAGCGGGGTGCCGGTCGGGCTGGAGATCGCGCAGGCGTTGGATGCCGATTTCGACCTCGTGCTGACAGAGAGGATCACCGCACCCGGCGAACCGGACGTATTCGTTGGCGCTGTCGGGGCCGCGGCCGAGCCGCAGCTCGTGATAGACGCCCCGTGCATTCGTCGGTTGGACCTGCCGATGGACTACGTGGCGGAGGCGGCCACGGCCGCGCAGACGAGGCTCGAATGCCGGCGTCGCAGGTATTTCGGCGACCGTCCGCTGACCGAGGTGACTGGTCGCACCGTCATCGTGGTCGATGATGGGGTCGGTCTTTTCATCACCACCCGCGCAGCGTTGCGAGCCGTCGAGAGCATGCGGCCGGCGCGGCTGATCCTGGCCGTGCCGGTCGCGCCGATCGAGGCGCTCGAGGCCCTGGAGCAGGAAGCGCATGAGGTTGTGTGCCTGGGCACGGCGGAGGGATTCATGAGCGTCGGGCAGTTCTATCGGCAGTTTCCGTGCGTACAGGATGCCGAGGTGGCAGCATTGCTGGAGGAGACCCGCGGCGTGGCGCGATGATGTGGCGACCGTTGCGATATGCAACTTTCACGCACAACAACCTTTTCAAAAACAACCTGTCATTGTAAACCGCAGCCGATGCGAAAAGGGATAAGGGCATGCTACACCAGCCGGGCGTGATCACCCGGGACGGACTGGCCGCCCTGATCGCGGCGTTGCGGGAGGATGGGTTCCGCGTGCTGGGCCCGACGCTGCGGGACGAGGCGATCGTCTATGACGACATCGAGGCCGTGGACGACCTTCCCGCCGGCTGGACCGACCGGCAGGACGGCGGCCACTACCGCGTGGTCCGGCGCGACGACGATGCGGTGTTCGGTTACGCGGTCGGCCCGCACGCCTGGAAACAGTTCCTGCATCCGCCGCTGCAACAGCTTTGGCGGGCGGAAAAGGACGCCGATGGCATCCGGGTTGTGACACCGCCCCCGCCCGCGGAGCGCTTCGCCTTCCTGGCGGTGCGGTCATGCGAGCTGCACGCCATTGCCATCCAGGATCGCGTGTTCCTGCAAGGCCCGTACGTCGATCGGCACTACCAGGCGCGGCGTGACGGCGTTTTCATCGTCGCGGTGAACTGCGGCCAGGCCGGCGGCACCTGTTTCTGCACGTCGATGAACACCGGCCCGCGCGCTGCCTCCGGCTACGACCTGGCGCTGACCGAATTCGTCGGCGAGACGCACGAATTCCTGCTGGAGCCTGGCACCGAGCGCGGCGCCGCGCTGCTGGCCCGCTTGCCGCACCGCGCCGCGGAACCGCGCGACACCGACCGCGCGGCGCAGATCAGTGCGCACACCGCCGCCAGCATGGGGCGCGAAATGCGCTCGGACGATCTGCACGACCTGCTGCTGGGCAACCTGGAGCACAAGCGCTGGGACGACGTGGCCGCGCGCTGCCTCACCTGCGGCAACTGCACGCAGGTCTGCCCGACCTGCTTCTGCACGAGCGTCACTGACACCAACGACCTGAGCGGCGCGACGGAACGCTCGAAGCGCTGGGACTCCTGTTTCACCACGGATTTTTCCTACATCCACGGCGGCAGCGTGCGGGCGTCGCCGCGATCGCGCTACCGGCAGTGGATGACGCACAAGCTGGCGACCTGGGTGGATCAGTTCGGCACCTCGGGCTGCGTCGGCTGCGGCCGCTGCATCACCTGGTGCCCGGTCGGCATCGACATCACCGAAGAGGTGCGCGCCATCCGCGGGGATATCGCTGCCCCACGCGACGCGCCGGGAGGAACCGATGGAGGGGCTTGAACGCATCCTGGCCGAGCACCGCTTGTTCGCGGGATTGGGCCAGCCGTTCGTGGAACTGGCGGCCGGCTGCGCCAAGAACACGGTGTTCCGGCCAGACGAGTACTTGTTCCATGCCGACGATCCCGCCGACTGGATCTACCTGGTGCGGCACGGCCGTGTCGCGCTGGAGCTCGCCACGCCCGGCCGCGGCGCCGTCCAGTTCGAAACGGTGGGCGAGGGCGAGATCGTCGGCCTGACCTGGCTGCTACCGCCGTATCGCTGGGGCTACGACGCGCGCGCGACCGAACTGACGCGCGCGATCGCGCTCGACGCGCGCTGCCTGCGCGACAAGTGCGAAGCGGACCACGATCTTGGTTACGAGCTGCTGAAACGCTTTCTGCCGGTGCTGGTGGCGCGGCTGCAGGCGACGCGGTTGCAAATGCTGGATGTCTATGGCCGCGCTCGCTGAAGCCGCCCTCGCCGCGGCGGATCCGATGGTGCCGCGCATCGTGCGCGTGCGGAAGCGCACCCGCGATCTGCCGGGCCATGCGACGCTGGAGCTGGTGCCGGCGGACGGCGCGCCACTGCCGCGTTACCGGCCCGGGCAGTTCACCATGCTGTATGCGTTCGGCGTGGGCGAAATCCCGGTCAGCATCAGCGGCGATGCGAGCGACGGCAGCCGGCTGGTGCAGACGGTGCGCTCGGTCGGCGCGGTCAGCGAGGCGGTGACGCAGCTTAAGGTTGGCGACGTGCTCGGGCTGCGCGGGCCGTTCGGCTCGGCATGGCCGACCGAGGAACTGGCCGGACAGGACGTGGTGGTGGTGGCCGGCGGGCTGGGTTTGGCGCCGCTGCGGCCATCGATCTATCACCTGCTGGCAAACCGCGATCGTTTCGGCAAGGTGGTGGTGCTGTACGGCACGCGCGGGCCGGAGGAGATTCTGTACCGCCGGCAGCTTGAGACCTGGCGCAAGCGGCTGGATCTGCAGATTGAGGTCACGGTCGATCATGCGGGTGTCGGCTGGCGCGGCAATGTCGGCGTGGTGACACGGTTGATCCCGCGCGTTTCGGTCGATGTCGCGAATGCCACGGCACTGGTGTGCGGGCCAGAGGTGATGATGCGCTTCACCGCCGCGGGGCTGCACGATCTGGGACTGCCGGAGTCATCGATCTGGGTGTCGCTGGAGCGCAACATGAAATGCGCTATCGGGCTGTGCGGGCATTGCCAGTTCTCTGGCTTGTTCGCCTGCAAGGATGGCGCGGTCGTGCGTTATGACCGGGTGCGGCGGCTGATGGGGATGCGGGAAATATGAGGCAGGTGAGCGGAATGGCGCGGCTTCTCCCGCGGGCCAGTGCGGCACGGATCGTTCATGCTCAACGCAGAGTTCGCAGAGAACCGCAGAGTTCGCAGAGAAGAAATTCACGATCCGAGCGTGGTCCCTGTCGCAGGGCCACGCTTGGATCGACAATGCTTGCTCTGCGGTTCTCTGCGGACTCTGCGTTGAATCGCAACCCGCGGCACGCACACACTTCACGGTCGGGGCCCGCCCGCAAATGACCCGCAAACCCAAGCTGGCCGTCTGGAAATTCGCCTCCTGCGACGGCTGCCAACTCTCGCTCCTGGACTGCGAGGACGAGCTGCTGGCGGTCGCCGGCGCCATCGACATCGCCTATTTCCCCGAAGCCACGCGCGGCGTGATGAAGGGCCCGTACGACGTGTCGCTGGTCGAAGGCTCCGTCACCACGCCGCACGATGCCGAACGGCTGCACGCCGTGCGCCGCCAGTCGCGCACGCTGATCACCATCGGCGCCTGCGCCACCGCCGGCGGCATCCAGGCGCTGCGCAATTTCAAGGATGTGCGCGAGTTCACCTCGATTGTTTACGCGCACCCGGAATACATCGACACGCTGGCCACCTCCACGCCGATCGGCGCGCATGTCAACGTCGATTTCGAGCTGCGTGGCTGCCCGATCAACAAGCAGCAGCTTGTCGAAGTACTGGCGGCCTACCTCAACCACCGCAAGCCGAACATCCCGCCGCACAGCGTCTGCATGGAATGCAAGGCGCGCGGCACGGTGTGCGTGCTGGTGCGGGGGGCGAAATCGTGCCTGGGGCCGGTGACGCATGCCGGCTGCGGTGCGATCTGCCCCGCTTACAACCGCGGCTGCTTCGGCTGCTACGGACCGAAGGAAACGCCGAATACCGTGTCGCTGAGCCGCAAGCTGGCGGAGAACGGCGCGGACCAGCGCGATCTGCAACGCGTGTACCGCACGTTCAATGCCGGCGCGGAGGCGTTCCACGAGGAAAGTTCGCGCCATGGCTCGTAAGCCGATCACCGTCGAGATGCTCGCCCGCGTGGAGGGCGAGGGCGGCCTGCGCCTGGTGATCGACGGCGACCGCGTGCGCGAGGTGGAGCTGCGCATCTTCGAACCGCCGCGCTTCTTCGAGGCGTTCCTGCGCGGCCGTTCCTTCATGGAGGCGCCGGACATCACCGCGCGCATCTGCGGCATCTGCCCCGTCGCCTACCAGATGAGCGCGGTGCACGCGATGGAGGACGCGCTCGGCGTAACGATCACGCCGGAGATCCGCGAACTGCGGCGGCTGCTGTATTGCGGCGAGTGGATCGAAAGCCACGTGCTGCACATGTACATGCTGCATGCGCCGGATTTCCTCGGCTACGAGGGCGCGGTGGAGATGGCGAAGGATTATCCCGACGTGGTCCGTGACGGCCTGGCGTTGAAGAAGCTGGGCAACGAGATCCTGCGCGTGCTGGGCGGTCGGGAGATCCATCCGATCAACGTGCGAGTCGGCGGGTTCTATCGCGCGCCGTCGAAGCGTGAGCTGCGCGAATTGCGCGACGGGCTGGCGCGCGGGCGCGATGCGTCGCTGGCGACGGTAAAGCTGGTGGCCGGGTTCGATTTTCCGGATTGCGAGCGGGACTATGAGTTCGTATCCGTCGGCGGTGGGGGCGAATACCCGTTCAACGAGGGCCACGTGCTGTCGAACAAGGGGCTGGACATCACGCCCCAGCACTATGAAGCGCATTTCGAGGAATTCCACGTCAGGCGTTCCAACGCACTGCATTCGCGGCACATCGGGCATGGCGCGTATCTGACGGGACCTCTGGCGCGCTACAGCCTGAATTACCAACACCTGTCGCCGCTGGCGAAGCAGGCCGCGGCCGACGGCGGGCTGGGGCCGACATGCAACAATCCGTTCCGCAGCATCGTGATCCGCGCGGTGGAAGTGGTGTACGCGTTCGACGAGGCATTGCGCATCGTCGATGCCTACGAAACGCCGGATCGTTCCTTCGTGGACACGCCGCCGCGCGCCGGCATCGGCTGCGCCGCGACCGAGGCACCGCGCGGCATGCTGTATCATCGTTATCGGCTGGATGCGGACGGATCGATCCTGGACGCGAAGATCGTGCCGCCCACTTCGCAGAACCAGCCGAGCATCGAGGACGATCTGCGCGAATTTGCCGCCGGCTGGCTGGATGAGACGGACGACCGTCTGCGGCATCTGTGCGAGCAGGCGGTGCGGAATCATGATCCGTGCATTTCGTGCGCGACGCATTTTCTGAAACTGGACGTGGTGCGTGGCTGAGCCGCCTCGGCGGTTGGTGCTGTGCGTCGGCAATCCTGATCGTGGCGATGATGGCGCCGGGCGGCTGGTCGCCGCGCTGTTGCGCGGGCGCGTGCCGGCGGATGTCGTGGTCGCGGAATGCGATGGCGGCGCGGCCGGGGTGATTGAAGCGTTCTCAGGCGTGGATTGCGTGTTTGTGATTGACGCGGCGGTGTCGGGCGCATCGGCCGGCACCATCCATCGGGTGGATTGCGCGGCGGGCGAGGCTTTGCCGGCGGGGCGTGCCGCGTCCTCGCACGGGCTTGGCGTTGCCGAGGCGATTGCGTTGGCGCGCATGCTTGGCTGCCTGCCGCGGCAGTGCGTCGTGTATGCGATCGAGGGGGCGCGCTTCGATGTCGGCGCGGATGTATCGCCGGCGGTTGCCGACGCGGCACGGGAGGTCGCCGAGGGCGTCCTTCTGTCATGTCCTTCTGTCATTGCGAGTTGGCCACCGGCCGGTGGCGTCCGACCCGCTCTGGGTGAAACGGCAGCCCCCTGTCATTGCGAGGCCGCTTGGCCGAAGCAATCCTGTTCGTGACGAGCTGCCGGCGGCTCGTCACGAACGGGATTGCTTCGGCCAAACGGCCTCGCAATGACAGAGGGGCTCCAGTTTCCTGTTACGCCGCTTGGCCGGTGGCAACGCAACGACAGGCCTACGCCTCCCGATACCCGAGCAGCAGCAGCCCGCAGAACAGCAGACAAAGCGGCCAGGTCCAGCTTGCGACCCGGATCGCGGTTGCATCCGTGCGCGGATCGAGCCGCAGCTCCAGCCAACGCGCCCAGCCGGCGACGATACCCGCCAGGGCAAGCGGCGTGTGTGTCAGCTCGATCAGCAACTGGTCCTTTAAATTCGCAATTGCGTGGCTGTGCGTCAGCAGCATGGCGCCGCCGAACGCGCACATCAGCGGAAACACCAACGCGGCGTGCCGGTTGTCCCAGCCCGTGGCGCGCACGCGCCATTCGAACAGGGCGAATACGCCGATCAGCAGCACGAAGAACCGGTGCTGCAGCACTTCGACGTCGCGGAAGCTCTCGATGAAGCCGATATCGCCGAGCGGCCATGTTTCTGGGTCGGAACGAAAGAACAGGAACACGCCCAGACCCAGGAACAGCAGCGGCCAGTGACGGGCGGCACGCAGGCCGGCACGCTGCGCCAGGGCCAGCACGCCGATCGCGATCACGAACAAGCCTGCCCAATGGTGATTGTATTCCGACCACGCGATGTCGGCGGCATTGCGCGGCGGCAGGTCGCCCGAGCCAGGTTCGAACGCCTGCGCCGGTGCCGCATGACGATGCGCGGCTTCCGCGTCCAGTTTCGCCTGCAAGGCGGGCAGTGCGAGCGCGTCGTGATCGGGGCTGGTCAGCCGCGGCCATTCGGGCGTGTTGCGCGCGATGATTTCGGAGATCGTCACGCGATCCACCGTCAGATCGACCGCGGGCGGCACCGAGGTAAGCGACGCGGCGGCGAAGAAGATGGAAAAGCCGATGCCGATCTCGACTTCGGCGAAGCGGCGCAGGCGGGTGACCGGGGTGGCCGGATCGTTACGCAGACGCTCGACGCAAAGGAAGTTCATGCCGCCGAGTCCGAGCAGCATGAGGAACATGGCGATCTTCGCGCCGACCATCACGCCGTAGGCGGTGCCGTAGAAGCCCTGTGCGTCGCCGACATAGAACACGCACATGGTGACGCCGCTGACCAGGATGCAGGCGACGCCCACCATCGACATGCGCGAAAAGCGTGCGCCGACCAGGCGCCACGCGTCGCCGCCCCGTACGCGTGAAAGTGCCAGCAGAAAACAGGGGATTCCACCGACCCATAGCGCCGCGCCGAACTGGTGCAGCCATTCGACGATCACCAGCGGCGTGCGGTCGGTCATGCGCGCGACCGCATGCGTGGTGAGCGTCGCCGCGGCAAGTTCCAGCAATGCGAGCGCCACCAGCAACGCCACGGGTGCACGCGCGCGGCGCACAAACAACACACCGGCGATCAGACCGGCGATCGCCATCTTGATCAGGCCGGCTATGGCGAATTCCGCAGCCAGTACCTGGATGACAGGCAGATCGATGGTGCCGGCCAGCACGGCGGTTTGCAGCGCCACTGTGGTGGCTTCGCACAGCAGCAGTGCGATTGCGCTCCAGGCGGCGATGCGTTGCGTGCCCTGCACCACCGCCGCGCCGGCGGTGCCGAGATGTGGCGCGAGCGGGCGTGCCAGCAACGCGAGAAAGAACACGCCGCCCAGTGCCATCGACTGCGCGAGAATGGTCAGCCCGTGGACGACGATCGACAGGTAGCCGAACAAATCGATCAGCAGTTCCACGCGTCAGGGGCCTGTGACGGTGAAGGGAATATCGCCACGGGTGATGTGACCGTCGATCGCCAGCACCTGCCAGCGCAGCGTGTAGTCGCCTGGTGTCAGCGTGGCTGACGTGCGGATTTCGTCGGGCGTGCCGTCCGGAGAAATCGCCAGCGTGGTTTGCGCGTGGTCCGGGTGGATGAGGGTCAGGCGCGAGCGGACCCGGTCGATGCGGCTGTTGTAGTGGAGATCGACGGCGATCGGGCCGGCTGCGATGCTGCCGCCGATCGGTGGCTGGCTGGCGATCTGGATGGCGTGTGCCGCGGCGGGCAGCGGCCGCAACGATGCGCTCGCGCACAGGACAGAGCACCCCAGACCAACCGCGCGGCGCCGGCCAAATCTGTAGGCGGACAGCCGCAAGATCGTCTCCCTGGACGGTGATCGCCGCGGCGTGTAGCGCGGTGGGCCGGGACTGTCCAACCGGCCGGGGCCGCATCCGGCTGTGGCGCGGGGCTTGAGGCAGACGGCGCAGCCAAGCAAACTGGCGGGGCTGCGGCGCGAAAGCAGGGGGAAACATTGCGCGATGACTGAATTGGCCGCGATGTCCGCGTCCAGCACACGTGGCCTGTATTGCCTGCGGATTCCGGAATCCGCGGAAGAGTGGGAGACCTATCACCGCATCCGCCGCGACGTGCTGCTGGAGGCGCTGAAATACGCCGTCGAGCTGAAGGACGAAGTGGCGCCGGGGCACCATCCCCGGCTGCTTTGCCTGGACGGGAAGCCGATCGGCTCGATCCGCATCGACGTGGTGTCTTCAGAGCATGCGGCGCTGCGCCTGGTGGCGATTGATCCGGTATGGCAAGGACAAGGCCACGGTGCGACGCTGCTGCACCTGGCCGAGGAATTCGCTGTCGCGCTGGGGTGCACGAAGACCGTTGTCTATGCCACGCCGGAGGCGGCGGGATTCTACAGCAAGGCGGGTTTCGCCGAAGAGGATTGGGACGACGCCTATGTCGGCGGCATCGTGCAGATGGTGAAGCCGCTGGCCCCAGCCGTCGGCATGTCTTCGTGAATAACGGGACGCGGGCGGTCCGCGCGAATCAGGTCTTATCGCGCCGGGCCTTATGCCTTCGCCCGCTCGACGCCCTTGATGCCGCTCGCGCCGCGCAACCCCGCGATCACCTTGGACAGGTGCGTCACGTCGCGCACTTCCACGTCCACCAGCGACTCCATGAAATCCTCATGCCGGCTCAGGATTTTCAGATTCGCCACCGCGCCGTCCTGCTTGGCGATGGCATTCGTCAGGTTCGCCAGCGTTGATGCATCGTTGCCGGAGATCACGCTGATCCGCGCCGTATGCCCCGGATGCTTCGCGTCGGTACCGCCCTTCGCCAGGGTCTCGTAGTTCCAATCCACATCGATGAAGCGTTCCGGCGTGGCGGCGAAGCCCTCCAGCGTCTGGCATTCGCGCGCGTGGATCGTCACGCCCTTGCCGGTGGCGACGATGCCGACGATCTCGTCGCCCGGTACCGGATGGCAGCAGCCGGCGAAATGATACGCCATGCCCGGCACGAGCCCGGTGATCGGCATTCCGGCATCGGGTCGCGCCGCCGTGCCTCGCGCCGTGCGCGGCGGCAGCATCGGCATCATCCGCGGCACGCGTGGCGCCTGGCGCAACTCGGGATACGCGGCGTTCACCACATCGCGCGCGCTTAGGTTGCCGTTGCCGACAGCGATCTGCAGATCCGCCAGCGAGACGAACTTCAGCGCTTTCAGAGCCGGTTCCAGAGCCTTTTCCGAGCCGTCCACGCCGGCCTGGCGGAACGCCTTGGTCAGCTCGGCGCGGCCGTTGTTCAGATGCTCCTCGCGCTGCTGCTGGTGGATGAAGCGGCGGATGCGCGCGCGCGCCTTGCCGGTGACGACGAAGCGCTCCCACTGCGGCGAGGGCGTGCCGCCGCGCGCCGTCATGATCTCCACCTGGTCGCCGTTCTGCAGTTGGTGCCGCAGCGGCATCAGCCGGCCGTTGATCTTGGCGCCGACACAGGAATCGCCGACCTGGCTGTGCACCGAATAGGCGAAATCCACCGATGTCGCGCCGCGCGGCAACTGCACCAGCAGCCCCTTCGGCGTGAAGCAGAACACCTGGTCGTCGTAAAGTTCGAGCTTGGTATTCTCCAGGAATTCATCTGCCGCGGCGGAATTGTCCAGGATGTCCAGCAGGTCCTGCACCCAGCGGAACTGCTTCACCTCGCGGCCATCGGCCTTGGCGTCGTGTGTCTTGTACAGCCAGTGCGAGGCGACGCCATTCTCCGCCACATCGTTCATTTCCGGCGTGCGGATTTGCAACTCGATCTTCTGGTTGCGCGGCTCGCGCAGCGTCACGCCGGTGTGCAGCGACTGGTAGCCGTTCGATTTCGGCGTGGAAATGTAATCCTTGAACCGCCCGGCGATGACTGGATAGCCGTTGTGCACGGCGCCCAGCGCCATGTAGCAGGCCTCGCGCGTCGGCACGACGATGCGGAACGCCATGATGTCGGACAGTTGCTCGAACGCGACGTTGCGGCGATGCATCTTCTCCCAGATCGAGTAGAGCGACTTCTCCCGTCCGGCGATCTCGACCACCTGCACGCCGAATTCCTCGCAGACGCGGCGCAGCTCCTGGCGCACTTCCTCGATCACATCGGCGCCCTGGCCGCGCAGGAAGTTCAGCCGCGCCTGAATGGTGGCGAACGCCTCCGGCTCCAGCTCACGGAAGGCAAGCGTCTGCAATTCGGTCTTCACGGCGTCCATGCCGATGCGTTCGGCGAGCGGCGCGTAGATTTCCATCGTCTCGCGCGCGATGCGGTGGCGGCGGTCAGCGTCGCGTACGAAATGCAACGTGCGCATGTTGTGCAGGCGGTCGGCCAGCTTCACCAGCAGCACGCGGATGTCGCGGCTCATCGCCAGCACCAGCTTGCGGAAATTTTCCGCCTGCTTGGTGCGGTCGGATTGCAGTTCGAGCCGGGTCAGCTTGGTGACACCATCCACCAGGCCGGCGATCTCCTTGCCGAAGCGCTGTTGGATCTCCGGCAGCTTGACCGGCGTGTCTTCGATCACGTCGTGCAGCAGGCCGGTGGCGATCGACGCGGTGTCCAGCCGGTAACCGGCCAGGATGTCGGCTACCGCGACGGGATGCGTGATGTAAGGATCGCCGTTGTCGCGCCGCTGCGTGCCGTGCGCCTGCATGGCCAGCACATAGGCCGCATCGATCAGCCCGGTATCCGCCTTCGGGTCGTAGGCGTGGATTTTCTCGGTCAGCTCGAACTGCCGGACGATGCCGGGACGGGGCGGCGCCTCGACCGCGGCGGCAGGCTGGGCCGTGCCGTCAGGCGCGAACACCGGGGCCGGCCCGGGCCTCGTCGCCGCGCTGGCCTCGCCCCGGGCGTTCATACACCGCTACCGATTGCGGCCGCCGAGTTCAGCCTCGATGGCCGCTTCCATGTCCTCGGCGGAGATATCCTCGTTCTCCACCGGCAGGCCGGCGGCCTCTTCCTCGGCGGTGACGTCCTGCAGGCCGAAGATGTTCTGGTCGGTGGGGATGAGGTCGAGCACCTCCTCGTCCGCCGGCTCCGGCTCCGGTGCGCGGGACAGACTTTTGACCAGGTCTTGCTCGATCCGGTTCAGGTCGATCGTCTCATCGGCAATTTCGCGCAGGGCGACGACGGGGTTCTTGTCGTCGTCGCGATCGATCGTAAGTTCCTCGCCGCGCGACAGGTTGCGCGCGCGCTGGGCCGCGAGCAAAACAAGCTCGAAGCGATTGGGCACTTTCTGTACGCAGTCTTCGACGGTCACGCGCGCCATGCGCTCTGGCTCCGGATCAACGGGGGGTGAACGGTTGATCTAAGCGAGCGGCCGGCCATTTGCAAGGAAGAGCGGCAGAGCACGTGCGGGCGGGCGTGTCGGCGCTTCGGGTCCGGCACGCTTGCACGAGGCGCACGCACAACGAACCCGCCGGACCAGGATCGTCCTCACCCGGGACCTTCGTCACAGAGCCCGCACGCCCTGGTCCGGCAGCCCGGCGACAAGCGCCTCTACCGTCAGCCCCAAAACCGGATGCACCCAGCCAGGCACAACTTCGGCCAGCGGCACCAGCACGAAAGCCCGCTGGTGCGCGCGCGGGTGCGGCAGCACAGGATCGGGCGCCGCCCGCACCAGCCTGCCCATCGCGACAATGTCCAGATCGAGGACACGTGGTGCATTCCGCACACTCCGCACGCGTCCGGCCGTCGCCTCGATCGCCTGAAGCCGCGCCAGCAGCAAAGCTGGATCGACTGGCGCTCCGGCCAGGTGCGCTACCCCGTTCACATAGGCTGGCTGGGAACCAGGCGGCTTGCCGGGCGCCAGCACCGGCACAGTCTCGTACCAGCGCGATAGCCCACGCAGCCGGAGCCCGGGCAACGCGTCCAGGGCGACGGCAGCGCGCCGGCACGTCTCCAACGGCGGCGCGCCATCCGGCGCCGGCAGATTCGCCCCAATCGACACCAGGATCATTCCTGAGCAACCGAAGGAAGGTCAGGGCTCCGCCCTGAAACCCGCCAGGGGGCTTTGCCCCCTGGACCCC
>DASXFW010000098.1:0-6391 GCA_036489395.1 Acetobacteraceae bacterium
ATGATGAGCCGAGGGCTCATCGTGACCGGGATTGCTTCGTCGCTTCCGCTCCTCGCGATGACAGGGCGGGGTGACCGGCGCTACCCCATTTTCGCCTCGATACGGTCCCAGATCGCCGCCTCGATGTTGATGCCATCGAAACGGTCGATCTCCTGAATGCCCGTCGGCGACGTCACGTTGATCTCGGTCAGCCAGTCGCCGATCACGTCAATCCCGACGAAGATCATGCCCTGCGCGCGCAACATCGGACCGATCGCGGCGCAGATCTCCCGGTCGCGCGCGGTCAGCGTGCATTTCTCCGGCCGGCCGCCGACATGCATGTTGCTGCGCGCCTCGCCTTCCGCGGGAACGCGGTTCACCGCGCCCATCGGCTCGCCATCGACCAGGATGATGCGCTTGTCGCCCTGCCGCACCGCGGGTTCGTAGCGCTGAAACATCAATGGCTCGCGAGAGCGGGCGAAGTGCATTTCCAGCAACGCGCCCAGATTCTCGTCGTCCGGCTTGATGCGGAACACGCCGGCACCACCGTTGCCGAACAGCGGCTTGACGATGATGTCCTTGTATTCCTGGCGGAACGAGCGGATCGCTTCCAGGTCCCACGTCACCATGGTCGGCGGCATCAAATCGGGGAAATGCGTCACCAGCAGCTTTTCCGGCGCATTGCGGACCGAGGTGGGATCGTTCACCACGAGCGTCCGCGGATGAATGTGCTCCAGCAGGTGCGTCGCACTGATATACGCCATGTCGAACGGCGGATCCTGCCGCATCAGCACCACATCCATGCCGGCGAGATCGAGCTGCGCCAGCTCGCCGAATTCATAATGCGCGCCGTGCTGCCGCCGCACGGTGACAGGGCGGGCGCGCGCGAACAAACGCTCCTCCCGGCGGGCTCCCTGTCGTTGCACGCCCTCGCGCAGGGCCATGTGGCGGACTTCGTAGTGCCACAAAAGGTGGCCGCGCTGCTGCGCCTCCAGCATCAGCGCGAAGGTCGAGTCCGCGTCGATGTTGATGCTTTCGATCGGGTCCATCTGGACCGCAACTTTAAGCTGCCGTGCCATGGCAGTCCCCCGTCCGCTGGTTCGGTCCTGGTGTTATCATGTCCCGCAGGAAGCAACCAACCGTCCGCGCACATGACTCTGCCGCTGGTGTCCGTGGTAATTCCGTGCCGCAACGCGGGGCGCATGCTGCGTCCGGCGCTGGAGTCGGTGCTTGGCCAGACCTGGCCTCGACTGGAGATCATCTTCGTTGACAACAACTCGACCGATGGAAGCGCCGCGGTGGCGCAGCAGGTGCTTGGTGCCGACGCCCGCCCGTTCGTCGTGACGGAATGCGCGGCGCAAGGCGTCAACCATACACGCAATTTCGGCTATGGCCTGGCACACGGCGACTACATCCAGTGGCTCGACGCCGACGACTGCCTCGATCCCGACAAGATCGCGCTGCAGGTCGCCGCGCTGGACGCGTCACCGGCCGACGATATTGCCTATGGCGACTGGTCGGTGCATTGGCTGTGGGCGGGCCGGCCGGACCGGACCCGGCGACACACGCCGACGCAGACCAACGACCAAGTCCTGCGCACGCTTACCGGCATCTGGTACCCCCCGCATTCCTACCTGCTGCGACGGAGCGCGGCCGAGTTGTTGCAGAGGGTACAGGCATGGTGGCCCGCGCGCGGCGTCGCGACGGATGTCGAATACAGCGCGTTGGCCGCGTTGCTTGGACTGCGCTTCCGCTACGTCCCCGGCGCGCACGTGCATTATCATGTCTGGTCGGATCAGCAGCTTACCAGCGCCATCCGGCAGGACGAACGCATCGCGAGCCTGCGGGCGATCTTTCAGCGCCTGCGACGCTTTGCGGATGACAGCCGCGCCCGCGTCACGCTGACGGATGCGCACCGTCTGTTGCTGCAACAGGACTGGACGCCGGCGGCACTGCGTCGCGACCTGGTTACGTTCGTTCGGCTGGCACAGGGGCGGTTCATCCTGCGCCGGCGGCGCGACGGTCATCGGATCGAGCTGGACCGGCACGAGGCGATGATTGCCCGATGGCTGACGTTCACCGGCTATGCCGCCGTGCCGATGCACCAGGCGCTGGCCATCGCCGCCGATGTACCAGAACTTTCCGACGATACGATCGGGATATTTCGGGCCATCGATCGGCTGCGACGGGAGGGCTTCCTGCCGCCGATCGATGCGGCGGACAAAGGTTGATGTGCCACGCGACGAACGGCGACCCGCTGTCACGTGGAGATGGCTTCCAGTGCCAGGTTGCGCGTGCGCGGACCGAATGCACCGATCGAGACCACCACCACAAACATGGCGAACGCGATGAAGCCGAACACCGCGACCACGCCGCCCACCGTCAGGAAGAACGCGACCGCCAGCCCGGACAGCGCCGCCGACAATCTGCTCCATGAATAAACGAAGCCGACCGCGCGGGCGCGGATGCGGGTTGGGAACAACTCCGCCTGGTAACCGTGGAACGCGTAGGACAGCCAGTTGTTCGACAGCGTCACCAGCACACCCAGGACGATCAGCGCTGGCGCAGATGTTTGCGTGGCAAACAGCAATCCGAACAAGCCGATGCCTGCGGCGGCGAGGCAGATTTGCCATTTCCGTTCCATCCGGTCGGCGAACAGAGTGCAGAGTGCCGGGCCGATCGGATTGGCGATGGCGATGATGAACGAATATTCCAGGCTGCTGGTGATGTTGATGCCCTTGGCGATCAGCAGCGTCGGCACCCAGGCGGCAAAGCCGTAATAGCCGAACGTCTGAAAGAAATTGAACACCGACAGCAGGATGGTGCGACGCCCGTACGGCGGTTCCCAGATCTCCGCGAAGCTGCCTTCGCGTTCATCGGCCGGCTGCGGCGCACCGATCGGCGGCAATGTGCCATGTTCCCTGGCCACTTCGGCCTCGATGCGCGCGACGACGGCCTCGGCTTCGGCGAGGCGGCCGTGGCGCGCGAGCCAGCGCGGCGATTCCGGCAGCTCCAGGCGCAGCCACCACACAAACACGGCGCCGGCCGAGCCGAGGATCACCACCCAGCGCCAGTGCTGCGGACCGAATGCCCAGGCGAGGCAGGCCACCAGCGGCACCGCCAGGAACGCGACGAACTGATTGTAGGCGAAGGCGCGTCCGCGCTCGTGCCGCGGGATGAGCTCGGAGATGTAGGTGTCGATCGTCACCAGCTCGATGCCGATGCCGAGCCCGGCGATGAAGCGCCACAGATCGACGCCGAATCCGGTGGTCTGGAACGCCATGATCAGCGTGCTGGCGGAATACCAGACCAGGGAGAACGTAAAGATGAAGCGGCGCCCATAGGCGTCGGCGACCCAGCCGAACGCCATGGTGCCGACCCACAGGCCGGCGAACAATGCGAAGACGAAGGTGCCGGCGCCGGCGATCTTGAGCGGTGCGAGGATGCCGAACGCTCCGAGCGACGCGGGCGAGAACAGGCCGTCGCGAGCCATGCCGGGGACGATGTAGGCGGTGAGGAACAAGTCGTAGAGTTCGAAACAGGCGCCGAGGGAAATCAGCGTGACCAGCCTCCAGACGTGACGGCTGGACGGCAGGCGGTCGAGCCGTGCGGCAAGCTCGGCCGCTATGGGGTTGGGCATCCTGCGAATTCTCCGGCTGGTGACGAGGGGAATGGGGCGCCCGTGGGATGCGGCGATGGAAGTCCCGGGTCAAGCGCGGATGGACGGGAGGTGGAGCCCAGGCGCGCAACTCTATGCAGTGTGGGGGGCGTAATGCGGTGCGAAGGACGCATCGCGGTGCCAGGTGTCCGCCGAGGTATTACGCACCCAGCACAAAAGCTGCCAGTGCGACGATCGGGATGCCGCGAAACGGGTGCAGCACCAACAGGTCTTTGTCGCCGCTCACAATTAGATCGGCGCTACCGCTGACCGCCAATTCGAGAAACTTATCGTGGTCGGATCGCGGCAGGCGACGGTCCGCTCTGCGATCGCCACGTGCTCTGCCGCAGCCAGCAGTTCTCCGATCCAGTCATGTGTCGAGGCGGTGATCAAGGACGCCAGATAGGGTCGGGCCAGGACGGCGATAAGCTGTTGCTCGGTCGCCGCCGATTTCAGCAGGACATGGTATCGCCCAACCAGATGCACCGCGATCGCCGGGAGCGATCCGACCTTGAGCGCTGCGCTGACGAAGACGTTCGTGTCGATGACCACCCTCATTCAAGGGATGGCTCGACCTCTTGTTGCGCCTGTTTGATCAGCCGATCGATGTCGTCGTCGGTGAGTCCGGCTGTCACCACCCTGACGCGCGATTCCCGGCGGCCGGGCAGCCACTCGTGTTCTGGCGCTATCATCAGAACCACCCGCTCGTCGGAGCCGATACCCCGGCGGCGTAGCTCCTCCGTCACATCGGCTGCGGCGATCTCGATCACCTCGGGCGCTGCTGGCATGGCTAACATCCTATGGCGATCCGGCAGGGCTGGAGCACTGCCGGGCCTCGGGGCAGGAACAATAACATGGTCGCCACTGCCGCCCCACCCCCATCTTGCCCTCACGATCCCGGCACACCATCTGCGACCGTCATGCAGAACATACAGTCCGCCGCCGCCGACCCGATCGGGTGGCACGGCACCACCATCCTGTGCGTCAGGCAGGATGGACACGTGGCGATGGCCGGGGACGGCCAGGTCAGCCTCGGCCAGACCATCATCAAGGGCAACGCCCGCAAGGTCCGCCGCATCGGCAATGGCGCGGTGCTGGCAGGCTTCGCCGGCGCCACCGCCGACGCCTTCACCTTGCTCGAACGCCTGGAGGCGAAGCTCGAACGCTTTCCCAACCAGCTCGAACGCGCCTGCGTCGAGCTGGCAAAGGACTGGCGCACCGACCGCTACCTGCGCCGGCTGGAAGCGATGATGGCGGTGGCCGACAAGGATCGCAGCTTCACGCTGACCGGCAACGGCGACGTGCTGGAGCCGGACGACGGCATCATCGCCATCGGCTCCGGCGGCAACTACGCGCTGTCCGCCGCCCGCGCGCTGCTGGAGGTCGGCGGCATGTCGGCCGAGGAAATCGCCCGCCGCGCGATGAAGATCGCCGCCGAGATTTGCGTTTATACCAACACCAACGTCATTCTCGAGACCATTTGAACCATGGAAACCCCGACCTATTCGCCGCGCGAGATCGTTTCCGAACTCGACCGCTTCATCGTCGGCCAGGGCGACGCCAAGCGCGCGGTGTCGATCGCGCTGCGCAATCGCTGGCGGCGGTTGCAACTCACCGGGACCTTGCGCGAAGAGGTGCTGCCGAAGAACATCCTGATGATCGGGCCGACCGGCGTCGGCAAGACCGAGATCGCGCGGCGGCTGGCCAAACTCGCCGGCGCGCCTTTCATCAAGGTCGAGGCGACAAAGTTCACCGAGGTCGGTTATGTCGGCCGCGACGTCGAGCAGATCATCCGCGACCTCGTCGAGGTCGCGATCGCGCAGACCCGCGAGCGCAAGCGCAAGGACGTGCAGGCGCGCGCCCAGCTCGCCGCCGAGGACCGCGTGCTCGATGCGCTGGTCGGGGCCGGTTCAAGCGCTGCGACGCGGGATTCGTTCCGCAGGAAGCTGCGCGCGGGCGAGCTCAACGACAAGGAAATCGAGATCGAGACGCAATCCTCCGGCGGCATGCCGATGTTTGAAATTCCCGGCATGCCCGGCGCGCAAATGGGCGCCATCTCGATCGGCGATATCTTCGGCAAAATGGGCAACCGGACCAAGACCCGGCGCCTGACGGTCGAGGATTCCCACGAACTATTGGTCAATGAGGAATCCGACAAGCTGCTGGATAGCGATCAGCTGGTGCAGGAATCGGTCAATGCCGTCGAGAACAACGGCATCGTATTTCTGGACGAGATCGACAAGATCTGCGTGCGCGATGGCCGCAGCGGCGGCGACGTCTCGCGCGAAGGCGTGCAGCGCGACCTCTTGCCCCTGATCGAAGGCACCACCGTATCGACCAAGCACGGCGCGGTGAAGACCGACCATATCCTGTTCATCGCCTCGGGCGCATTTCATATCGCCAAGCCCTCCGACCTGCTGCCGGAATTGCAGGGCCGGTTGCCGATACGTGTCGAGCTGGAAGCGCTGACGCGTGATGACATGCGCCGCATCCTGACCGAGCCGGAAGCATCGCTGATCAAGCAATATATCGCGCTGATGCAGACCGAAGGCGTGACGCTCGACATTACCCCGGAGGCAATCGACGCGCTCGCCGACGTCGCGGTCGCTGTCAACTCGTCGGTCGAGAATATCGGCGCAAGGCGGCTGCAAACCGTGATGGAGCGCGTGCTCGACGAGATTTCGTTCGTAGCGCCGGACCGCAATGGCGAAACCATCCGGATCGACGCAGCCTATGTGCAGAAGCACGTTGGCG
>DASXFW010000140.1:0-2141 GCA_036489395.1 Acetobacteraceae bacterium
GCAGATCCTGATCGACGAAGTCGCCGCCTGGGAGCGCAGCCGCAACAACGATCACGCGACAGCGGATTGGCAGTTCACCGCCGCCGATGCCAGGATCAAGCTCAAGCGGCTTTACCCGTCATTATGAGCGACTCGGGGTACTAGATCGGTTTGATCGCGACCGGAATGGGCGGCGGTCGAGCGAGAACGCTTCGGGCGGATCGTCTTGCGGCCCTCTCACTGTTGCCGCGCAAATTCCCGATCGATGCCCTGGGGTGGTGCCCGCGCCAGCGATTTCGGATCAGATCCACACGTCGTTCTGCGCCATCCGCTCACCGCCCGCGTCGCCGGTATTCGGCACGCCGCGCGGCTCGATCAGCAGCATCCTGACCTCCCGCGCCGCGAACGGTTTGTGTTCGACGCCCTTCGGCACGACGAACATCTCCCCCGGCCCGAGCGTCACCGCGCCATCGCGGAAATCGATGCGCAGCTCGCCGTCCAGCACGATGAACGCCTCGTCGGTAGTTCGATGATCGTGCCAGATGAAGTCGCCCTGCAGCCGCACGATCTTGAACTGGTAGTCGTTCAGCTCGGCGATCACCTTCGGCTGCCATTGCTCGGAGAACAACGCGAACTTGCCGGCAAGATTGATCGGGTCGTAGCGCCTTTCCGCATCGGCTGGCATCGGCTTTCTCCCCCATGGCGCGACAGCGGCCGCGGCTTCTCCATGCCCCGCGAGGACTGGCTTGCACCCGCCGGTGCCGGCTGTCAGACAGCGCCGGATCATGCCCTACGTCCTGACGCTTGTCGCCAACCGCGCCGCGACCGAGCTGACCGCCGCGACGATCGCCCGCCTGCGCGACGCGGTGTCGGGCCGCATGCCGATCATCCTGTCCGCGGGCGAGGCCGCCGACATTCCGCTGCACACCGCTCCCAACATGGATGTGGTCCGCGCCGCGCTGGACGGCGCCGCCATCGATGCGATCGTTACGCCGGCGGAAGGCCGCCGCAAGCGCCTGCTGGTCGCCGACATGGACAGCACCATCGTGACAGGCGAGACGCTGGACGAACTTGCCGATTTCGCCGGCCTGAAGGACCGCATCGCCGCGATCACCGCGCGGGCGATGAACGGCGAGCTCGACTTCAAGGCCGCCCTGCGCGAGCGCGTCGGCATGCTGCGCGGCCTGCCGGTCGATGCACTGGAGCGCACCTGGCAGCGTGTCCACCTGACCGACGGTGCCCGGGAGCTGGTCGCGACGATGCGCGCGCACGGCGCCTATGCGGCGCTGGTATCCGGCGGGTTCAGCTTCTTCACCGGCCGCGTCGCCGCACTGTGCGGCTTCGACCTGCACCGTTCCAACACGCTGCTGGACGATGGCGCCGTGCTGACAGGGCAGGTCGCCGAGCCGATCCTCGACCGCGACACCAAGCTCGCGACGCTGATCGGGCTGGCGCAGGAACGTGGGTTGCCGCTCGCCGCGACACTGGCGGTGGGGGATGGCGCGAACGATCTGGACATGCTGGGTGCCGCGGGTCTCGGCGTCGCGTTCCGCGCCAAGCCGATCGTCGCCGCCGCGGCGCGGGCCCGCGTCGATCATGCCGGCCTGCGCGCACTTTTGTTCGCGCAAGGCTATCCCGCGTCGGCGTTCGTCGAGGTTTGAGCAATCGAGGGTCAGAGCATTTCCACCCGGACCGCGCCGTCTCATCATCCCCGCGAAAGCGAGGACCTGTGGCCCCCGGGTCCTCGCTTGCGCGGGGATGACGACAGGGGGTTTTCCAGGGCCTTGCCTTGCGCAACGCTGCCCGTCGAGCCCGGGTAAACCAATTCTTCACTCCTTTTATACCGGGGGCCGAAAGTCCTGGCTCTTGTGTCGTGCAGCCGTACGTCAGAACTTACGGCGCCTGGTATTAACTACGGATGGATGTGGGGCAGCACGCCGCGGGTCGAACGCGCTATGACCGGTGCCCCGGGATCCGCGATAAGCTGTCGCAGCAGTGCGTCAGTTTGAACGTCACGTGCCGACCCAAATCGGCTGTAGTCGCGTCGCCCGGCTAAGGACCTGAGCCGGAATAACCGAATCGACCGGGATGGCTCGTACCATTCCGTGTCATGGCCGGGCTTGGCCCGGTCACCCACGACTTTGCAGATCGCGGCAAAGACA
>DASXFW010000208.1:0-36864 GCA_036489395.1 Acetobacteraceae bacterium
TGATGAATAATCGAATCGGTTGAGTGAGGCACCGGCCTTTGCCCCGTCATGCCGACCACCGGGTCAAGTGCCCGGTGGTCGGCATGACGACATTATGCGACCGTGCGTCAATTGCAGCGATTATTCGTCAACAGTGCCTTAGCTTCTATGCCGATCACCCGCAGATCGTGGCGCAGAACTATCGCCAGGCCGGCCTGATGCTGCGCGAGTCGCGCGGCGCGCGCGCCCTGCTGCTGCGCGTGCAGGCCGTGCGTCACAAGCGCGATGGCGACAAGGACCCGCAGGAGCAGGATGCGTGGACAGAGCATGCCGCGCTGGAGAGCATGATGGAGGCGTTGCAGGAGCTTGCCTCCGTGCCGCGACGCGCGCCGCCGCCTCCACCGGCGACGCCCGCGCCACCCGGGCCGGCCGCCGCGCCCCGGCCCGCGCCCGCGCCGCCCCGGCCGCGCCGCACCGATGCCGAGATGCTCCACGCGTTAGAGAGCATAACCGGCAGGGACGGCCGGCTCTCGATGGACAACATCATACGGGCCGCGGGAACAGACGACGACGAGATCTTCTTCCGCGAACCGGATTCCGACGACGGAGCCTGACGCGCGCGGGCGGAGGCGCGGCGTGCGGGAGGCGGTTTGGCGGTTTGGACGCATACGGCTTGGCTCGCTGCGGCGGGGCGGTTGGCGGCTTGTGCGTGAAGCGCAGGGACCGCGGGGACGCCGGGACGTGGTTTTATCGGTTCCGGAGCGGCGGGTCGGGCCGAGTCCGATGATTTGCGCCTGCGTTGCCCCGTCTGTGGGGTTTCTGTGCTGCTGGCGCTGGCCGCACACCGCTTCGGCGCCGTGGGTCCTTCCGGATTATGCTCCGGACTCCTGTCTGGGTGCCGCGAAATGGTGCGCTGCCCCTCTTGGTGGTGTGTCTCTTGCGGTGCGATACGAGACGTGCGTGAGACGCGATGACCGCCCCGGTGGTTTCGTACGCGGACGTGCGGCGCCGACCAGGTCCGGCCGCTCCGCGTCCATTACGTCCGTCGATCATCCTTCGCGAGCTTGCCGAACGCGGATCGGCCATCCGCCTTCCGGCCGGCCGATACGGATGAATTTCAGGACGCCCAACGGCGAACCTGCCGGCGAACGAGGCATTCGCCGCCGTCCGGACGAACCCCGCACATCGCGCGAGTCTCCGGGTCAGGCCGCGCGGAGAGCGTTAGCCGGCACGCAACGCGGCAGCAGCAGCAGCGACCCGCCTCGACTCCTCCTGCTCATCTTGCCAGTACAAGCGTTCCTCCTCATCCATGATGGCCGCGGCGAGCTTCTTGCCTTCGGGGCCGGCGTTGTAGGCGAGACTCTGGCAGTGTTGCTCGAAGGCCAAGGCCGCACGGACGTTCGGCCACGGCAGGCGCTCCGTGGCGCGCAACTCGGCCAGCAGCTCGGCAAGTTCCTCGAGCGGCGGGCGCGCGGGCGGCGGCGGCTCGGGGGTGGGTTCGGGAGCCGGTGCGAACAGGTCCGGCTGGCGGGGGGCGAATCGGGACATGGCGGGAGTATAGCGCGGTCGCGTGCGGGGCATCAGACGCGGTTGCAGCGGGCGCCGCGCCCGGCCGATGCGGTCGCGGTCGCCGGGGCTATTGCGAAACGGCGCCCGACGCCGCCACGATGCCGACAGATGCCGCAGCAAATCCTTTCTGACTACCTCGCCGAAATCGCCCGCATCCGCGCCACCCGCGCCGGAACCGGTGAGATCAGCTATTACGGCGCGCTGACCGGGGCGCTGAACGCGGCGGGCGAGCGGCTCAAGCCGCGCGTCTTCTGCGTGCCGAACCTGCGCAACCGCGGCTCGGGCTTTCCCGACATGGGCCTGTTCGTCGCGGCGCGTGGGATGCCGTTGGAGGAGTGGCCGGAAGCCCGCGCGCCCGAGCGGGGCGTCGTCGAAGTCGACGACATCCCGGCCGACCTGTCGGTCAAGGCAGGCAGCGCCCAGGTGCGCCGCTATCTCGCCGCCTACGGCCTTGTGCTGGTCACCAACTATCGCGATTTCGTACTGCTGGGACGGGATGCGCGGGGCCAGCCGGAGCGGCGGGAAAGTTTCAGCTTCGGCTGCGCCGATGCCGTCGCGTTCTTCGCCCTGGCGCGCGGCACAAGACGTCCGGTGGGACTTGCGGCACGCTTCGCCGAGTTCCTTGAACGCGTGCTGCTGCACCAGGCGCCGCTCGCCCGGCCGGAAGACGTCGCGTTCTTTCTCGCGTCCTACGCGCGCGATGCGCTGGCCCGGGTGGAAGCGCAGGCCAGCCTTCCCGCGTTCGCCGAATTGCGAAATGCATTGCAGGAGGCGCTGGGGCTGCAATTCGAAGGACCAAAGGGCGAGCACCTGTTCCGCAGCACGCTGGTGCAAACGCTGTTCTACGGATTGTTCAGCGCCTGGGTGGAGGTGGCACAGGACGGTCAGGCGAATTTCGATTGGCGCGCCGCCGGCTGGACCCTGCACGTGCCGTTTGTCGATACGCTGTTCCAGCGCATCTCCACGCCCCAGTACCTTCGGCCGCTCGGGCTGGAGGAACCGCTCTCATGGGCGGCGGCGGCGCTGAACCGGGTGGATACGACTGCGTTCTTCACACACTTCGAAGAGGCTGACGCAATCCGGTATTTCTATGAGCCATTCCTGGCGGCGTTCGATCCCGAACTGAGGAAGCAACTCGGGGTATGGTACACGCCGCGCGAAATCGTCCGCTACATGGTCGAGCGGGTTGATCAGGTGTTGCGCAGCGACCTCGGTCTGGCTGACGGGCTGGCCGATCCCTCGGTGTGGATCCTCGATCCGTGCTGCGGCACCGGCGCGTACTTGGTGGAGGTGCTTGATCGCATCGCCCGCACGTTGCGTGCGAAGGGCGAAGACGCGCTGACGGCCGAGGACCTGAAGCAGGCAGCCATGACGCGCGTCGCCGGCTTCGAGATCATGCCGGCACCCTACGTGATCGCGCATTGGCAAGTGGGTCATGCACTGCGTCGCGCAGGCGCGCCTCTTGGTCAGGACGAACGCGCGGCGGTCTATCTGACCAATGCGCTGACCGGTTGGGCGGCACCGCGAGAGACCGAGGCGCCCGATACGGCACAGCGCGGGATTCGCTACACCTATCCGCCGCTTGCCGACGAACGCGACGAGGCGGCGCGGGTGAAGCAGGCGCGGCCAATCCTCGTAGTACTCGGGAACCCTCCGTACAACGCGTTCGCCGGTACCTCGCCCGCCGAGGAGTCGGGCTTGGTCGAGCCATACAAGGAGGGGTTGCAACGCGATTGGGGTATACACAAATTCAACCTCGATGAACTCTATGTTCGATTCTTCCGAGTAGCGGAGCGGCGCATTGCCGAGGGTACTGGCCGCGGCATCGTTTGTTTCATCAGCAATCATTCGTGGATATCATATCCCTCATTCGTGTTGATGCGCAAACGACTCCTGTCGGAGTTCGACCGTATCTGGGTCGACGAGCTTCATGGTGACCGCAAAAGCAGCGAGCGTGGCCCCGATGGCATGACGAGTGAGACTATATTCGCGATGAAGGGATTCTCACCTGGAATTCGCCAGGGTACCGCAATCTCAGTGCTCGCGCGAACGATGCCGCGGGCGGAGCACTCCAAGGTCCTCTTCAACGATCGTGCGAACGCATCGAAAGCCGACGAACGGCGAGCGCAATTATTGGCGAGCCTCGACGAGCAAGGTTTTGACCAGCAATATGTTGAGGCGACCCCCACAGCCGCCAATCGCTTTTCATTGCGGCCCAGTTCGGTAGCAATCGATTATCGGTCGTGGCCAGCACTGCCAGAAATATCCAGCCTCGCACCGTTCAGCGGCGTGATAGAGAAGCGGCACGGCGCTCTCCGCTCTCTGAACCAGGAGGAACTCGCACAGCGGATGCGCCGATATTTCGATCCGAAAACATCGTTCGCCGAATTGAAGGACGCAGGCATTGGGCCAGTGGAAGACATGGCGGGATTCAGCGCATCCAGCGCTCGCGAGCGATGGCTTCGAGATGAGCAGTTCTCTGAAAGCGCATTGCGCCGCATCACACTTTATCCATTTGAAATTCGGTGGGCGTATCACACCAACTTCCAGCCAATCTGGAATAGATCGCGCCCAGAACTCGCGGCACGCGCGTTTCCTGGAAACGGGTTTGTGGTGACACGTCTCCGTTCCCGACGACCGGACGAGGGATTGCCGATCTTCTGGACGCCGCTACTTCCGGGAGATCACCTTCTCGACCCCAACGCGCACCCGCTGCCTCTCCTTGCCGCGCCGGATAAAGCCAATCTCTCGGCTCCCGTCCGCACGTGGCTTGGCGCGCTCGGCCTGCCGGATCCCGACGCCCACCACGACACCGCAGCCCTTCCCTGGCATCACGCGCTCGCCATAGGCTATTCGCCCGCGTGGCTCGCCGAGAACGCCGACGGCATCCGCCAGGACTGGCCGCGCGTGCCGCTGCCGAACAACCCCGGCCTGCTGCGCGCGTCCGCCACGCTCGGCGCCAGCGTTGCCGCATTGCTCGACCCCGACACGGCCGTACCGGGCGTCCATAACGGCGTCGTTCACCCTACGCTCGAGACCATCGGCACGCCGACAATGCGCGGCCGCAGTGCGATGACCGAGGCCGATCGCGTGCTTACCGCCGGCTGGGGCCATGCCGGCAAGGGCGGTGCGGTCATGCCGGGCCGCGGACGCGTCGTTACCCGCAACTACGCACCGAGCGAGGCGTCCGCCCAGGCGGAAGCCGCCTTGCTCGGCGCCCGCACCAACGACATTTACCTCAACGATGCCGCCTATTGGCGCAACATCCCCGATGCGGTCTGGAACTTCACCATCGGTGGCTATCAGGTGCTGAAGAAGTTCCTATCCTACCGCGAGCACACCCTGCTCGGCCGTGCGCTCACGACGGCTGAGGTACGCTACGTGCGTGACGTGGCGCGCCGCCTTGCCGCGCTCCGGCTGATGGCGCCCGAACTGGACGCCAACTACCGCGCGTGTGCAGCAGCGCACCGTCCGTTGGACAAGGCGGACGAGACGTCCCGGACTCTCGCGGCCCCGGCGTGAATGTCTGCCTCGGATTCCGAAGCATCCGTCGGCACTCCCACCCTCTCCCCCATGCTACCAACCCCCCATGCTCCGCCTCGCAGAACTCCTCCTCTTCCTCGCCCCCTTCGCGCTCTTCCTCCTCTGGCGCGTGGCCGCCCCCCTGCGCGGCCCGTCGCCCCGCCTCGTCGCCCTCGCCGCCGCCACCCTCGCCCTCGTGTTCCTCGCGCTGCTCTGGTACCGCACCGAGGACTCCATGCGGCCGCACGCCGACTACGTCCCCCCCACCTACCGGAACGGCCGCATCGTCCCCGGCCACGCCGCCCCCCCATGACCCACACGCCATGACCGACACCCCCGCGCTGCACATCCCCCCGCCCGCCTTCCTGACCGACCCGGCGCTGGCCCCGGTGCTGGCGGCGCTGCCCGAGGCGCGCATCGCCGGCGGCGCCGTCCGCGACACGCTCGCCCACCGCCCGGTCGCCGACATCGACCTCGCCACGCCGCGCCCGCCGGACGCGGTGATGCAGGCCCTCACCCGGGCCGGCATCCGCGCGGTGCCCACCGGCCTCGACCACGGCACCGTCACGGCGGTCAGCTTCGGCCGCGGCTTCGAGGTCACCACCCTGCGCCGCGACGTGCAGACCAACGGCCGCCACGCCGTCGTCGCCTTCACCGACGACTGGCGCGCCGACGCCGCCCGCCGCGACTTCACCATCAACGCAATGTCGATGACCCGCGACGGCGCGGTGTTCGACTACTTCAACGGCATCGCCGACCTGCACGCCGGCGTGCTGCGCTTCGTCGGCGACCCCGCCACCCGCATCGCCGAGGACTACCTGCGCATCCTCCGCTTCTTCCGCTTCCTCGCGCGCGACACCGCGACCACGCCCGATCCCGCCGCGGTGGCAGCGATCCGCGCCGCCGTCCCCGGCCTGGCGAAGCTGTCGGCCGAGCGCGTCTGGCACGAACTCACCCGCATCCTCGCCGCGCCCGATCCACGCCCGGCGGTGGCGCTGGCGGACACGCTCGGCGTGCTGCCGGCGGTGCTGCCGGAAGGCGCCGACCCCGCGCGGCTGGACCGCATCGTCGCCACCGGTGCGCCGGCCGATCCGCTGCTGCGCCTCGCAGCGCTGCTCACCGGCGATCCCGCCGCGCTGGCCGAGCGCCTTCGCCTGTCCACCGCCGAGCGCGACCGCCTGCTCGCCCTGCGTACCGCCCCCCTGGCCGATCCCACCGCGGACGACGCGACGCTGCGCCGCCTGCTGGCCGACACCGAGCCGGCCACGCTGATCGACCGCATCTGGCTGACCGGCGGTACCGGCCCCGTCTGGGACTCGCTGCGCCACCGTCTGGCGACGATCCGCCGCCCGGTGTTCCCGCTGGAGGGCCGCGACGTGCTGGCACTCGGCGTACCACCCGGGCCGCGTGTCGGCACATTGCTGCGCAGTGTTCGCAGATGGTGGCTGGACAGCGGATGCCAGGCGGATGCGGCGGCGTGTCGTGCGGAGCTGGCCCGCCGCATTGGCGCCGGCCAATGACCGCGGAGGAGGCCGGAAACTGCGGCGGCTGCACCCCGGCCTCCCCTGGAGGGTTTCCGCCCGCCTGGACGTTCCGCCAAGGGCAACCCCGGGGCGGGTTTGCGACGGGTGGCCGGACCTTCCGCTTGAACCCGCCGCTGGCGCGCTTCATAGATGCTGCGTTGGGGCTTGGCTTGGAGGGGGAAATGCGTCGGTTCGGTCTTTGGCGGTTCGCGGTCGCCGCAGCTCTGTGCCTGCCGGCAGTCTCGCCGGCAGGAGCCGAGTCCGCGCCCACCGTCAACTACGGCGGCATGCTGGCCAAGAAGCCGCCCAAGCCGCAGACGCCTGATGTGCCGGCGCCGCCGGCGGCATGGCCGCGGCTCGATACCGGTGCCGTGGTCTGCCAGACCCAGGGCGACCTGCAGCGGCATGCGGCGGCGATGCGTGGCGAGGCCGCCGGGCCGGCCGATTGCCGGCTGATCAACCACGCGACCGCGATCAGCATCGTCGCGCGCCACGGGCCCGGGCAGACCGAGTTGAAATTCACCGGCACCGGCGAGACCGCCTGGACCGACGCCTGGCTGCCGGCCAGGCCGCCGCCGGGAAGTGCCGCAGCCAGCAACCAGTAAGCGAACGACATGGCCGCGACGCATATCATCGTCGGTGCGGGCCAGGCCGGCGGGTGGGCCGCCATCACCATGCGTCAGGCCGGCTTCCACGGCCGCATTCTGCTGTTCGGTGACGAGCCGTGGCGGCCATACGAACGGCCGCCCCTGTCCAAGGCCGTGCTCACCGAGGATCCCGAGCCGCCGGTATTGTTCTTTCATCCGGAGGAACGGTACGCGGAACATGGCGTGGAGCTTATGTTGGGCACGCCGGTCGAGGCGGTGGAACCCGATGCGCATCAGGTACGGCTCGCGGACGGGCGGCGCCTGGATTACGACAGGCTGCTGCTGACCACGGGCGGCGCGGCGCGGCACCTGCCGGCGCATGGCGGCGACCGCGCGCTGTATCTGCGTACGCTGGAGGATGCCCACGCGATCCGTGCTCGCCTCGGCAGCGCGCGAACTGTGCTGTGTATCGGTGCGGGGGTGATCGGGCTGGAGATCGCGTCCTCGGCACACGCGCGGGGATGCGCGGTGACGGTGCTGGAGGCGCTGCCGCGCGCCATGGGCCGCGCCGTGTCGCCGGAAGGCGCGGCATTCGTCGAGGGCCTGCACCGCGCCGCCGGCGTGGCGCTGCATTTCGGGGTAATCGTCGATCGGCTGGATGCCGGCCCGGATGGCAGCACGGTGGTGACCTGTCGCGACGGGCGGGTTTTCTCGGCCGACCTTGTGGTGGCCGGGGTGGGCATGCAGCGCAACCTCGCACTGGCGGAAGCGGCCGGGCTGGCGCTGGAGGGCGGTATCGTGGTGGACGAATGGGGCCGCACCAGTGCCCCCGACATATTCGCCGCCGGCGACGTGACCGCGTTCCTGCATCCGCTGTTTGGCCGCCGCCTGCGCCTGGAATCCTGGCGGCACGCGCAGAACCACGGCATCGCGGTGGCCCGCTCGATGTGCGGCGAGGCCGCGCCATACGACGACGTGCCTTGGTTCTGGACGGATCAGCACGGGGTGAATTTGCAGGTCGCGGGCCTGCCGGCGGACGCGGCGCGGACGATCGTGCGTGAGGGCGGCCCCGCGGGTTCGTTCGTCGCGGTGCACCTCGCCGAGGACGGCAGCGTGCTCGGCGTGACCGCAGCGACCAACGCGCGCGAGATCCGCGCCGGCCAGGCACTGATCAAGTCGCACAAGGTGGTGGATGCCGCGAAGCTGGCGGACGCCACGGTGCCGCTGCAACGGTTGATGTAGCTCCTCCACCACCTCTGTCATTGCGAGGCGCAGAGCGACGAAGCAATGACAGAAGCAGGACGGTGCTCGCAACGAGCAAGAATACGGAAGGACACGCCATGCGCATCGCCAAGCTTGAAGACCTGCACTGCGCCGCCGGCTGGCGCGACTTCTCCTTCCTGAAGATCACCACCGACGACGGCCTGGTCGGCTGGTCGGAATACCTGGAGAACTTCGGCGCCGAAGGCCTGAGCACGATCATTCACAAGCTCGGCGACCGCATCGTCGGAATGGACCCGCGCCCGGTGGAACAAATCACCGCATTCCTGCACGGGCTGACGCGCCAGTCGCCGGGCGGCATGAACCAGCAGGCGATCGCCGCGATCGAGAACGCGCTGGTCGATATCAAGGCGAAGGCGCTGGGGATTCCGGTTTACGAATTGCTCGGCGGCCCGATACGCCACAGGCTGCAGCTTTACTGGTCGCATTGCGGCACTTGGCGCGTCAGCTTCGCCGACAACATCAAGGGATGGACCGGCTTCGATCCGATCCGTTCGCTGGCCGACGTGGAGGCCGCCGGCGCGGACGTGGCGCGGCGCGGCTTCCGCGGCCTGAAGACCAACATCATGCGCTTCGACACGGACAAGCCGACGATCCACATGCCCGGCTTCAACGGCCCCGGCTGGCCGGCGCTGAACATCGACCGCTCGCTGGTGGACGGCCTGGTCGCGCAGATGTCGGCGTTCCGCGCGGGTGCGGGGCCGCGCGTCGGACTGCACCTCGACCTGAACTTCAATTTCAAGACCGAGGGCTATATCCGTCTGGCGCAGGCGCTGGAGGAATTCGACCTGGTGTGGCTGGAGGTGGACAGCTACGACCCGGCCGCGCTCGCCACCATCCGGCGCAGCGCGCGCACGCGCATCGCGTCGTGCGAGTCGCTGTACGGGCGCCGGCAGTTCCGGCCGTTCTTCGAGCACCAGTCGGTCGATGTGGCAATCATCGATGTGGCGTGGAACGGTATTCTTGAATCGATGAAGATCGCCTCGATGGCGGATGCGTATGAGATCAACGTGGCGCCGCATAATTTCAACGGCCATATCGGCTCGCTGATGAGTGCGCATCTGTGCGCCGCGGTGCCGAATTTCCGCGTGATGGAGATCGACATCGAGGACGTGACCTGGAAGGACGAGCTGGTGGACACGCCGCCGGCGATCGAGGACGGGCATCTGCTGATCCCCACCGGCGCCGGCTGGGGGGCGGAGGTGAACGAAGCGGCGGTGCGCGCGCATCCGCCGCAGCGGCCGGTGAAGTGGCGGGAGTAATACAAGGTTCCGGCGCCTGCCATGATTCACGCCGCCGAGGCACATAAGGCGACGACCAGGAATAAGCGAGCCAGTTGTCACCGACGCGACCGTTCGTCATCCCGGCGAAAGCCGGGACCCATGCGGCGTGGGACCTCGCTTCCGCGGGGATAACGCAGAAGCACGGTCTGTTCGTCACTTGATTCGGCTATTTCGGGGCGTCGCCCAAGCATCTCGCTCTCGGAACACAGTGAGCGGCGGCATAGCGTGCCCGGCGACGATTACGGCTGCCACGGATTGACGATCGGGACGCCGGTTCCCGTGAAATCGGCCACGTTCCGCGTCACCACGGACATTCCATGCACAAGAGCCGTGGCGGCGATCAGCGCGTCCCGCTCGCTTTGCGGATCGGGAACATGCAGCCCTGCGCAGCGGCGCGCGACGGCGGTGTCGATCGACAGGATGCGATCTGCAAAGGCCGGCAGAACCTGCGCGTCCAGCCAGACGCGCAGAACTGCGCCCTGCACTCGATCACGCCGCTCAATCCGCAGCACGCCTTGTTCGAGTTCGAGGATGCTGATGACGGACAAGAACAAACTGGATGGCGGGATGCTGGCGGCCCAGGTCGTTACGTGACGGTCCGCGCGGCCATCCCTCGCTTTGCGCAGCTCCGAGAGGACGTTGGTGTCCAGGACATACATCAGGACAGGTCGGCAGGGCACGAGATCGGACCTTTCAGACGCGGCGGTTCGAACTCGATGTCCCCGGCACCCGGCATCGCCAGCATGTCAACAATATTGGCGTGGGCGCCGGTCAGTGCGCGATAGGCCTCGATTGTCAGCAGCACATGGGCGGGGCGGCCACGGTCGGTGATCACGACTGGACCTTTTTTCGCCGCTCGCTTGGCGGCGCTCGTGTCCTGGTTGAATTCTCGGCTGGAGAGGGTGGTGAAGGACATGGCGCTGGCTCGCTGTAGGAACGTTACTACATATAGGCCATCGAGCCCGCACAGGCAAGTCGTCCGCGAGGTTATCCCCTCGCCCTCCCCATTGCCCGCCTCACCCGCTCCCCCGTCACCGGAGTCTCGTTCACCTCCGCCCCACCGACCGTCGCCAGCGCATCCCGCACCGCATTCGCAATCGCCGCCGGAGGGGCCACCGCGCCGCCCTCCCCCATCCCCTTCATCCCGTATTCCGTCGCCGTCGCCGCCGTGTGCAGATGGCCGATGCGGATCGCCGGCAGTTCCGCAGCCCACGGCACGTGATAATCCATGAACGTGGCAGCCAGCGGCTGCCCATCTGCGTCGTACGGGATCTCCTCGCACAGCGCAGTGCCGATCCCCTGCACCACGCCGCCGCGGATCTGCCCCTCCACCAGCATCGGGTTGACCATCGTCCCGCAATCCTCGGCCACCGCGAAATCGAGCAGCTCGACCGCGCCGGTCTCGACGTCCACCGCCACGACAGCGCCGTGCGTCGCATAGGAATAGACGCCCGTGCTCACCGCCGGTTCATACACCGCGACCGCCTCCAGCAGCGGCTCCACCCCCGGCGGCAGTTCCTGCATGCGCAGATGCGCGACGGCGGAGATCTCGGCGATCGACACCGAGCCAGCCGGTCCGTGCACCGCCCCGCCCTCGCATCGGGCCTCGGCCAGGTCGCATTGCAGCAAATGCGCGCCAATCCGCAGCAGCTTGTCGCGCAGCACGCGGCTCGCGCGCGCCACCGCGCCGCCCGACATTACCATGCTGCGCGAGGCGAAGGTGCCGAAGCCGAACGCCGTGCTTTCCGTATCGCCGTGCCGCACCGAGACGTGTGACGGATCAATGCCGAGTTCCTCGCAGACGATCTGCGACAGCGCGGTTTCCAGCCCCTGGCCGTGCGACTGGATGCCGACCATCAGCACCACGCTGCCATCGGTCAGGATGCGCGCGGTGCAGCTTTCGAAGCCGGGCACGATCGAGGCGCCGCGCGACGCGAACTCCGCCGCGCCGTGTGCCGTTTGCTCGGTGAAGCTGGCGAAGCCGACGCCGATCCGCCGCCCATCGTGTTCTCCGCGCCGCTGCCGATCGCGCACCGCCGGCAGGTCCAGCAGTTCGGCGCACAGCCGCACGCTGCCCGGATAGTCGCCGTTGTCGTAGCGCATGCCGGTCGCGGACACGTACGGCATTTGCTCTGGCCGGATCATGTTGTCGATGCGCACATCGACCGGATCGCGTCCGACGGCGCGCGCCACTTCGTCGATCGTGCGCTCGATGGCAAAGCACGCCCCTGGCCGGCCGACACCGCGATACGGGCCGAGCGGCGCCTTGTTGGTGACGACGGTGTAGGTGTGAGCACGATAGTTCGGAATCGTGTAAGGCCCCGGCAGGCAGCGCGCCGCCATGTTGGCTTCCTGGTACGGGCCTTGCGGCCACAGCCCATAGGCACCCGCATCGACGGTGATATCGCAATCGACGCCCAGGATACGCCCCGCAGCATCCGCGTACGCCGTTACTGCATAGTGATGATCGCGCGTATGTGCCGCGGTCAGCAGGTGTTCCGTCCGGTCCTCGATCCAGCGCACCGGGTGATCGAGCATCATCGCCAGCGCCCCGAGCACGATCTCTTCCGGATACAGCCGCGCCTTCGGCCCGAACCCGCCGCCGACATCCGGTGCCACCACGCGGATGCGGCGTTGCTCCACGGCCAGCATCTCGCCCAGCGCCACACGCAGCGTGTGCGGCGTCTGGCTGGAGGCATACACCACGATCTCGTCCAGCCGGTGGTCGCGATGCGCCAGCACGCCGCGGCACTCCATCGGCGCACCGGACTGGCGGTGCATGCGGTATTCGCGCCGCACGGTGACGGCAGCGGCGCGCGCGGCAGCGTCGATGTCGCCAGCCGTCAGCGTACGCTCCTGGAACAAATTGTCGCCGAAGGAATCATGCACCAGCGCGGGGCTGCCGGCGCGCTGTGCAACCGCATCGACCACGGCTGGCAGCGGCGCGTAGTCCGCGATAACCGCGGCCGCGAGGTCCAGCGCCTCGGCACGCGTCGGCGCAACACAGGCGGCGATCGCCTCGCCGACGAAGCGCACCTTGTCGGTTGCCAGCACCGGCCAGGCCGGCGAGCGCGCCCCCACTGCCTGCGTCACCACGCGGATCGACTTGACGTGTGCCAGGTCGGCGGCGGTGAACACCCGCCCACGCGCGCTCGGCGGCACGGCGATGCCGCGGATCAGCGCGTGCGCGTGCGGCGATCGCACGAACACCACCTCCTGCGTGCCGCGCAGTTCGATGTCCGCGACGAACTGGCCGCGCCCGCGCAGGTGGCGATCGTCCTCCTTGCGCAACAGCGACGCACCGACGCCGTGGCGCTGATCGGATCTTCGTTCCCCCTCCATCGCCGCCTCCTATGGACCTCGGACCTGCACGCGCCAGGATGAGCCGACACGGACGCACGGACCATCGCGGCCGGAGCCGATCACGGTGTGCCTCTGATCATCTCGTCGGTTTCCACGCCGGTCGCATCGGCGATGATGTTCAAATACACCGCAAGCCCCGCGACGCTGATCAGTTCCACCATGTCCGAATGGGTGAACCCGTGAGTTCGAAGCGTGTCATAGTCGGACTCACGCAAACTCTGCGGGTCGCGCGCCGCCTTCATCGCAAACAGGATCGCGTCCCGCAGTGCCACATCGGGAATTTTCCTGACATCCCGCACCATATAGATCGCGTTGACGCCCAGCATGGTGCAGCAGGCTGCATGAGCAGCTGCGCAATACCGGCAATCCCGCTCGTGCGAGATCGCGACGATGATCAGCTCCTTCTTCCACCTCGGAACCTGGCCGCCAAGAAGAACATTCTTAAGAAGCTCCCAGATGCCTCGTGCCGCCGCACTGGAATGCCCCTGTATCGTGATGAAGTTTGGAGGTGCCGGGAACGACATGCGGTGGTAGAATTCTTCATAGACCGCACGCACCTCCAAGGAGGCCGCATCGGGCTCGAGGATTGGAATATGCGGCATGACACTCCCGGATGCATTTTCGCGAAGCACGGCGATCGCAGATGCGGCAATCAAGCGCCTCGGATCGAGTTCGGGCAACCACGCAGTGTCAACTGGCGCGCTGCCGGGTTGCGTCGCCACTCCGCTTTCGCACCGACAGCCTGGCGCCTCTGGCCCGCATCATCCCGCCGATGCAGCATGGCCGCGTGACCTGAAGGCGCATGCTCCATGCTTCCGCTCCGCGTCTCCATACGTGTCCCCGTCGGCCGGCCCCTCCCCGAGCTCGCCGCGTTGGTCGCGCGCGCAGAACACGCGGGGTTCGACGGCGTCGGCATCCACGACCATCCGTCCAGCGGGCGCGACGCCTACCTGGCGCTTGCGCTCGCCGCGCAGGCAACGCACCGCCTGCGCTTGTTCCCTGCCACCTCCAGCCCGATCGTCCGCCACCCCCTGGTGCTCGCATCGCTCGCGCACAGCCTCGACGAGATCGCCCCCGGCCGCACATTCCTCACCGTCGCCCCCGGCTTCATTTCCACCCGCACCATGGGCAGCCCGCGCGCCGGCCTCGCGTTCATGCGCGACGCCATCCGCGATCTGCGCCGCTTGCTCGCGGGTGAAGCAGCGACCTTCGGCCCCGCCACCACCCGCCTGCGCAACCGCAGCACCACACCCACGCCAGTGCATCTCCTCGCCGCCGGCCCCCGCATGATCGAGCTTGCCGGAGAAGTCGCCGACGGCGCCTTCCTCTTTGTTGGCCTGCACCCCGCGTCGATCCGCGCCGCGATGCACCACTTGCAAGTCGGAGCACAGCGCGCCGGCCGCTCCCTCGACGATTTCCCCGTAACGTTCGTCGTCACCTTCGGCCTCGGCGCCGATGCCGGCACGCGCTGGGTGCGAAGCTGGTTCGCGCCCGGCCAGCCATTCCTCGCCTATCCGAGCGCCGCCAACCTGCACTGGCTGCGCGAGGCCGGCTTCGACCTTCCCGCAGACCACGATCCCGCCGCCATTTCCGAAGCAAGCGCACGAAAGATCGCCGACGCATTCGGCATCTTCGGCTCCCCCGAATACTGCGCCGAACGCCTGCAACGCGCCCGCGAAGAATCCGGCGTAACCAGCGTCTTTCTGTTCCCTGCACACGATCTTCCCGGCGGCTACAACATGCCGGAAGCGGAAATCGACGCCTTCGAACGCATCATCCGGCCGCGGATCGAAACATCATGAATGACATGCCCTATATCGGCCGCCCGCTGCGCCGGCGCGAGGACCAGCGCCTGCTGACCGGCCAGGGCCAGTTCATCGCCGACCTCGTGCTGCCTGGCATGCTGCACGCCGTACTGGTGCGCAGCCCCGTTGCGCACGCGCGCATCCGCAACGTCGATCTGTCCGCGGCCCTCGCTGCCCCGGGCGTCGCGCTGGCACTCAATGGCGCCGATCTGCTGCGCCTGCTGCCGCCGGTGCCCGAGGGCCAGCTTGCCATGCCGCGCAAATGGACCTCGGTCATTCAGCACAAATTCCTCAATCCTCAGCAGCCGCTTCTCGCGCACGACAAGGTGCGGCACGTTGGCGAGGCGATGGCGGTGATCGTCGCAGCAACCCGCCACGCAGCGGAAGACGCGGCAGAACATGTCCGCTTCGACCTGGAAGAACTGCCCGCCGTCACCGACCCCGATGCGGCGCTGCGCGACGACAGCCCGATCGTGCACGAGCGGTTCGACACCAACCAGGTCGGCAGCTTCTCCGTCAGCCGCGGCAACGTTGACGCGGCAATGGCGCGCGCGCCGCACCGCCTGCGCCGCCGCTTCCACCACCACCGCTACACCGCGATGCCGATGGAATGCCGCGGCGTTGTCAGCGCTTATGACACGCGCACCGATCTGCTGACGGTATGGTCCTCCACCCAGGTGGTGCACTGGGTCCGCCGCGAAGTCGCCACGCTGCTTGGCCTGCCCGAGGCGCGCGTGCGTTGCGTCGCGCCGGATGTCGGCGGCGGCTTCGGCGGCAAGGGTCACGTCTATCCGGAGGACCTGCTGATCGCGTTCCTCGCGCGCCGGCTCGGCCGCCCGGTGCGCTGGATCGAGGATCGCCGCGAGCACATGATGGCCGCGACGCATTCGCGCGATCAGTGGCACGACGTCGAGATCGGCTTCGACAACGACGGCCGCATCCTGGCGCTGCGCGACGACTACATCGTCGATTGCGGCGCGTGGAATCCGATCGGCTCCGGCGTCGCCTATAACACCGCCGTGCACCTGACCGGCCCTTACAAGATCGCGAACTTCGCCGCGTCTGCCAGAATTGCCGTCACCAACAAGGTGCCCAACGCGCCGTATCGCGGCGCCGGACGACCGGAAGCCGCCTTCGCAATGGAACGCAGCATCGACCTGGTGGCGCAGGCGCTGCACCTGGAACCAGCGGACGTGCGCCGCCGCAACATGATCCGCGCCGACGAGATGCCGTACCGCGTCGGCACGCCGTATCGCGACGGCGAACCCATCGTGTACGACGGCGGCGATTATCCCGGCGCGCTGGAAAAGGCGCTCGACGCCGTCGGCGGCCTCGCGGCATTCCGCGCGCGCCAGGCCGAGGCACGAGCCGAAGGCCGATACCTCGGCCTCGGCATCGGATGTTATGTCGAGGGCACCGGCGTCGGCCCGTTCGAAACCGCGTTCGTGCGCATCGATCCGTCCGGCAGAATCTACATCGCCGGCGGCGCCTGTCCGCAAGGCCAGGGCATGGAGACGATCTTCTCCCAGATCGCCGCGGATCTTTGGAAAGTCACCCCCGACGACGTGATGATAACACTGGCCGACACCGCCGCGCTGGCGATCGGCTTCGGCACCGTCGCCAGCCGCAGCACCGTCCTTTTGTCCGCGGCGATGCACCAGGCAAGCGAACGCCTGCAGAAAAAGGTCTTCGCCATCGCCGCCAACATCCTTGAATGCGCCGAGGCCGATCTTGAATTGCGCGCCGGCGGCGTCGGCATCGTCGGCGTGCCAGGCATCACCCTGAGCCTCGCCCGCATCGCCGCGGCGGCACGTCCCGGCTGGGAGAACGAACGCCCGCCCGGTGTCGATGCCGGCCTGGAAGAAACCTTCTACTTCCAGCCGCAGACCGTCACCTGGAGCTACGCCGTGCACGCCGCCATCGTCGAGGTCGATCCCGACACCGGACGCACGCGCGTCGAAAACTACGCGGTCGCGCATGATTGCGGCGTCGTGGTCAACCCGATGCTGGTCGAGGGCCAGATCGTCGGCGGCGCGGTGCAAGACCTGGGCTGCATTCTGTCGGAAGCCATCGCCTACGATGCGAACGGCCAGTTGCTCAGCGGGTCGCTGATGGATTACGCGCTACCGATCGCAAGCGATGTTCCGAACATACGCATCGCCCACCAGCATTCGCCGTCACCATTGAACCCGCTGGGTGTGAAAGGCGTCGGCGAAGGCGGTGCGGTCGCACCGCCCGCCGCCATCGCCAACGCCGTCTCGGATGCGCTCTCGGACTTCGGAGTCGAGATCAATGTGACGCCGGTGCGTTCAGAACACCTGCTGCGCGCGATGCAGCGCGGCTGATTGTCGTACCGGGTGCAACATGATTGACTCTCCGGCCACATGCCCCGCGTCCTGGCGGGTGAAGGCCCGCCATCGACGACTGCGCTCCGTGGATCGACGAAAGTCGTGGACCTGCGTCGGCATGACGGGTGCAGGCGTCGGCGCATACGCCATTCTTTCGGCCGCTTGGTGTTGAAGGAGCGAACGATGCGCCTCGCAATTCCGGACCTCATCTCGAACTCGTACTTCCCCGCGCTGGCCGCAGCCGAACTCGGCTTCTTCGAACGCGAGGGTCTCGCCGTTTCCGCCGAGCTGATCTTCCCGGTCGATCGCGCCTACGCCGCGCTGCGCGACGGCGAGATCGACTTCGTTGGTGGGGCCGCACACGGCGCCCTCGCGGCCTTCCCGGAATGGCGCGGCGTCAAGCTGCTCGGTGCCCTGGCGCAAGGCATGTACTGGTTCCTGGTGATGCGCGCCGAGCTCGGCATCGCCCGCGGCGATCTGTCCGCGCTCAAGGGACGACGCATCGGCGCGGCACCGTGGGTGGAGATGGGCCTGCGCCGCCTGTTGCGCGCCGCCGGATTGGACCCGGTACACGACGGCATCGACATCGCTCCGGTGCCAGGCGCGACCGGCACCACGGTCAATTTCGGCCTGACCGCGGCCGAGGCGCTGGCCGCCCGCAAGATCGACGGCTTCTGGGCCAACGGCATGGCGACGGAAATCGCCGTGACCAGCGGTGTCGGCACGATCGTGCTGGATGTTCGCCGCGGTGACGGACCGCCGGGTTGTTTCGATTATACGATGCCGGTGCTGGCGACGACCGCGCGACTTGTGGAACACCAGCCGGAGGTTGCCATGGCGGCCGTGCGGGCCCTGGTGGCGACTCAGCGCGCGCTGCAACGGAACGTGTCGCTCGCCACCGAAGTCGGCCGCAAGCGCTTCCCGCCCCGCGAAACGGGCCTGATCGCCGACATCATTCGCCGCGACCTGCCATTCTACGACGCAACGCTCACGCCTGCGTCGGTCGCCGCCGTCAACGGTTTCGCCCGCGAGGTCGGCGTGCCGACCGGCGAAAGTTCGTACGAACACATCGTCGCCGCGCAGTTCAGTCCGCTATGGGGTGGCGGACGTTGAATCCCGTCATTGCGAGTTTCCACCGGCCTTCGGCCGACCCGTCGCAGCGTAGGTTCCCCCCTCCCCTTGTGGGAGGGGTTGGGGGAGGGGTCGATTTGTACGCCTCGACCCCTCCCCCAACCCCTCCCTCAAGGGGAGGGGAGGCCTTGTTTCTTGCTTCTTGTTACTTGTTAGGGGCGTGGCGACGAAGCAATGCCGTGCGTGACAAACAGCGGCTCATTACGAACGAGGTTGCTTCGTCGCTTCTCTCCTCGCAATGACAGGCGATAATCAGTCCGGCACCAGCCGCCATGCGCCCCCGTCCGTTCGATCCAGGTCCGCCCATGGCCAAACGGTTCGGTGGTGACGCCGCGCGCGTGGATCTCGATGCGGTCCACCTCGACGGTCGCGACCATCATGTGCGCGTCGGCAAAGCCGGACGGGAATAAACGATCCCAATCGCCTGACCACAGGCTGCGCATTTCTGTCCGGTCGTCGATCATCCGGGCGCGGCCGATCAGCCCGACATATCGATCGCATTCGCTGGTCTGGTAGGCCAGCGTCACCCGCGGCGCGCGCTGCACTCACGGCACCTGCATCGCACGATCGCCGCTCGCGGTGCTGAGCAGCGCCTCCGCGGTTCCCTCGGCGGTGATTGCCTGGACGACCAGCGCGCCAACCGCACGATAATGCGCGCCCTCGTCACGTGGCGCGGTCAGCATGGCTGCGGCGGCAGCCAGCATCATCGCGAGGCAGAGCGGCAGGTTGAACGTTTCGGTGTGCATCGGCGAACTCCTTGGCCCTGGTCCGATTGCAGCTTCGCCGTCATGATCCTCCCGAAACAATGAACCAACTCACACCCGGTTACATCGCCTCGGCGCCGGGCGTCGGGATGTGCCACCGGCAACAGCGGCCGAGCCGCACCTTGCCTACCGCGCGCGCATCGCCGGGATCGCCTCGGGTCCTGCAGTCCTCGCAATGACAAACGGACGCGGCTTCAGCGCCAGGGCGGCACCGCCCAGCATCAGCGTCATCCCGGCCAGGTCGGACCACCCCGCGTGCTCCTGGAACAACGTTACGCCCAGCACCACGGCAATGACCGGCGACACGAACGCATAGGTCCCCGCCCGGCTCGCACCCCAGTCGCGCACCAGCACGAAATACGTCGCCGTCGCCAGCACCGATCCGGGCAGCAGCAAGTACAGCCACGCCAGGAAAGCCGGCCAGCCCCACTGGAACTGCAACGCGGCCCTGGCGCCCGGTTCGAAGATGATCGAGGCAAACAGCAGGATCAGCCCGCCGATCAGGTTGGTCATGGCGGCCATGTGCGTCGGCGCCAACGAACGCATCAGCGGCCGCGCCATTACCGTGCCGGCCGAGTAGCACAGGCAGCCGATCGTCACCCCGGCCGCACCCAGCAGTGCCCAGTCATCCAACGTGCCGGCAACCGCGTCGGGTCCGAACAACACGAAGATGCCGGCAACGCCCACCGCCATCGCGGCAAGCTGGCGCGGGCTGAATCGCTCCTGCCCCATCGCGACGGAGAATCCGAGCAAGGCGATCGGCGTCAGCGCGGAGCTGATCACCGCGGCGAGGCCGGCGGTGATGTATTTCAGGCCGTAGAGCTGGATCACCTGGTTCAGCGTCACCATCAGGATGGCGACGACGACCAGCCGGCCGATGAGGCGCGGCGTGACGCGCATCGGCTCGCCCTTCGCCTTGCGGACAGCCAGCAGGATCAGGCCGGCGACGGTCCAGCGGGAGCCGGCAAACACACCAGGCGGCACCGTGGCGATGCCGACCTTCATGGCCAGCCAGGTGGTGCCCCAGACGAAGCACAAGAACATGAACAACACGCGCTGACGCGCGGTTGAGGACAGAGTCATGAGGCCACGCCGGAGATTGCCGAAGGCGGACCATACAAGCGTGAGGTGCGTCGCCTGCAATGCCGGTCCGGCATGTCGCGCATGCAAAGTCGGGCATGGACCCGATTCAGCGCGCGCGGGCGAAGCGCTCCAGCCGGAAGGGCGACGGATCGACCACCGGCGGATCGCCGGCGACGAGGTCCGCCATCAGCCGGCCGGCGCCGGGACCGATGCCGAAGCCGTGGCCGGAAAAGCCGGTAGCGACGAACAAGCCGGGGATGCGGTCCGCGGGGCCGATCACCGGGACGGCGTCGGGCGTCACGTCGATCATGCCGCCCCAGCTTTCCGCGATCCGCATGCCGGCGAAAGCCGGGAAATAGCGGGGCAGGGCGGCCTGCGCCTCGGCCAGGGTCGCGGCGCGCGGCGCGGGATCGAGCACGCGCACCGCCTCGAACGGCGTCGCTTCGTCAAGCGACCAGCGCTTGCGGGTGCGCCATTCCTCGACGAAGCGGGTGCTGAGCCGCAGGCGGATCTCGCCGTAGTTCTCCCGCAGCATCTGCCGGTAATCCAGCAGCAGGCGGAACGAATCCGGCGTGATGTCGGCGACGTTGGCGTTGCGGCGGGCGATCGTGTAGCCGCCGTCCAGCCGCTTGCGCCAGGCGAAGACGTTGGCGGCGCCGGTGATCTCCGGCCCGCCGGAGATCGGCGCGGTGCGGAATACCGAGGCCAGCACCTTCAGTTGCGGCAGGTCGATGCCGGCATTGCCGAGGAAAATCCGCGACCACGCGCCGCCCGCCAGCACGACCGAGTCGCAGGCGATGCGGCCGTTTTCGGTTACCACGCCGGCGACGCGGCCGGCCTGTGTGTCGATGCCGCGCACCGCACAGCCGGTGAGGATGGTGGCGCCGTGGGCGCGGGCGGCCTCGGCGATCGCGGGAGCGGCTTGCGCAGGTTCGGCGCAGCCGTCGGTCGGCGTATGCAGCGCGGCGAGGAACGGGCGGGCGGCGCCTGGGGTGAGCTCCGCCGCGGCGGACCCTCGCAACACGTGCGCGTCCACCTGGTACTGCCGTGCCTGGTCGAGCCAGGCTTCCTGCGCGGCGAGTTCTTTCTCGGTTTCGCACAGATAGACGATGCCGGCCTGGCGGAAGCCGGTCTCCCGGCCGGTGCGCTCGTTCATGCCGCGCCACAGCCGCAGGCTTTCCAGCGCCAGCGGGATTTCGCGTTCGTCGCGTCCCATCGTGCGGCACCAGCCCCAGTTGCGGCTGGATTGCTCGCCGCCGATCCGGCCTTTCTCGCACAGCACGACGCTGTGGCCTTTTTCGGCGAGGAAAAGCGCGGTGGTCACGCCAATGATGCCGCCGCCGATAATGACGACGCCTGTTCGGGAGGGGATCGTAGGATCGGAAGCGACCGGATCGACAGGAGGCGACATGGACAGTCGTCAGTTTTCAGTGGTCAGTTGTCGGTGTTCAGGCATCAGGCTGTCAGGCTATTCTGAAGTCTGGCCACTGACCACTGACCACTGAGGACTGTCATGCGCGTCGGCGTCGACTCCGGCGGCACATTCACCGATGTCTGCCTGATCGACGACGCGACCGGCCGGATCGCGGTGTGGAAGGTCGCGTCCACGCCGGACGATCCGTCGCGCGGCATCGCCGACGGCGTGCGCGAGGGCCTGGCGCGGGTCGGTGCCGCCGCGGACGACGTGGCTTATTTCGGCCACGGCACGACGGTGGCGACCAACGCGCTGATCCAGCATCGCGGTGCGCGCACCGGTCTGATCACGACGGACGGCTTTCGCGACCTGCTGGAAATCGGCCGGCAAAAGCGTCCGGAACTTTACGACCTGCAGGCGGACAAGCCGCCGGTGCTGGTGCCGCGCGACCTGCGGCTGGAAGTGCCGGAGCGCGTGCGGCACGACGGCTCCATAGAGGTGCCGCTGGACGAAGCCGCGTTCCGCGCGGCGGTGCGCAGGCTGCGCGCGGCTTGTGTGGAGGCAGTGGCGGTGTGCTTCCTCTACGGCTTCCTGCGCACCGAACACGAAGCGACGGCACGCCGCATACTGGCGGAGGAATTCCCCGCAGCCTTCGCCTGTGTCTCGCATGACGTGGCGCCGGAATTCCGCGAGTTCGAGCGCATGTCCACCACAGTGGTGAACGCGTATCTTGGCCCAGTCATGCGCGGCTACATCGAGCGGCTGGGCGACCGGCTGCGCGAACTCGGCGTGCGCGCGACGCCGCACCTGACGCAGTCGAACGGCGGCGTTATCAGCTTCGCGCAGGCGGCGCGGCTGCCGGTGCGCACGGTGCTATCGGGCCCTTCCACCGGCGTGATCGGTGCGCAGGAGGTCGGGCGGCTGGCGGGTTTCTCCGAGCTGATCACCTTCGACATGGGCGGCACCTCGACCGACGTGGCGCTGCTGACCGGCGGACAGTGCCGGCTGGCGGGCGAAGCGGTGGTGCACGGCTACCCGATCAAGGCACCGATGCTGGACATCCATACGGTCGGCGCCGGCGGAGGATCGGTCGCGTTCATCGACAGCGGCGGGCTGCTGAAGGTCGGGCCGCGCAGCGCCGGCGCCGATCCGGGGCCGGCCTGCTACGGGCGCGGCAATGCGGAACCCACCGTTACCGATGCTAACGTCGTGCTGGGGACGCTGAACCCTTCCTATTTGCTCGGCGGGCGCATGGAAGTGCGGCACGACCTGGCGCACGCGGCGGTCGGGCGGCTGGCGGAGCGCCTGGGTATGGATGTGATGGCGACGGCGCAGGGGATCGTGTCTGTCGTGACGGCGAACATGGCACGGGCGATCCGGGTGATCTCGGTGCAGCGCGGCTACGATCCGCGCGAGCACACGTTGGTGGCGTTCGGCGGAGCGGGTCCGCTGCACGCTGCGCGGCTGGCCAGGGAGCTGGAGATCGGCCGCGTCCTGGTGCCGCGCAATCCGGGCATATTGTGCGCAATGGGGTTGCTGCTGACCGACCTGCGCGCGGATTTCGCGCTCACCCGGATGCACGTGCTGAGCACTGCGGTTTTGCCGGATGTGGCGGAGGCGTTTGCAGACTTGTCTGCCCGCTCCGAGGCCTGGTTCGATGCGGAAGGGATCGCGGCGGACGCACGACGCGTCACACGCACGGTCGATATGCGGTACGCCGGACAGAATTACGAACTTCCGGTCGCGCTGCCGGATGGTCCGATCGGGTCGGCTGCGCTGGATGCGTTGGCCGAAGGGTTCGCTGCGGCGCATCGGCGCGCTTACGGGTTCCTCGCCGACGACGATCCGGTGCAGTTGGTCACGTTCCGCATCGAAGCGACGGGTCTTGTGCAAAAGGCGACGTTCCAGCCCGAGCCCGACGCCGGCCCCGATGCATCGGCGGCGGTCGTCGCATGGCGGGAGGTTTGGTTGCCGGACGCAGGGAGTATCGTATCGTGTCCGGTGTATGATCGTGACAAGCTGCGCGCAGGCAACCGCATCGCGGGACCGGCGATCGTAGAGCAAATGGACGCGACGACGCTGGTCCTGCCGGGAATGGTGGGACGGGTTGATCGGTACTTGAATCTGGTTCTGGAGTCGGGATGACGCAAAGCGCGCACGCTGCTCCCCCTCCCCTTGTGGGTGGGGGCCGGGGGGAGGGGTGCATACAGCCTCGGACAGAGCCTGCACGCACCCCTCCCCCCAACCCCCTCCCTCAAGGGGAGGGGGAGTCTCGTGCTCATGCCCTTGCCCTTTCCCATTCGCCCACTCTCCCCACCCGGCTCGACCCGATCGCCATCGAACTGATCGGCAGCGCGCTTGCTTCCATCACCGACGAAATGGGCGAGGCGCTGATCCGCGCCTCCTACTCCACCAACATCAAGGAGCGCCGCGATTGCTCCACCGCCTTGTTCGATATCCACGGCAACACGCTGTGCCAGGCCGAGCACATTCCGATGCATCTCGGCAGCTTCCTCGGCCTGATCCCGCACATCCTGAAACGCCACCCGATGGCGGAGATGCAGCCCGGCGACGTGTTCTGCGGCAACGACGCGTATGAAGGCGGCGGCACGCATCTGCCCGACATCGTCCTGGCCGAGCCGGTGTTCGTCGATGGCGCCATCATCGCCTTCGCGGTGAACCTGGCACACCACGCCGATTTCGCCGACCGCGGCCACGCACATATATACCAGGAAGGGCTGCGCATCCCGCCGATCCGGCTGTATCGCGCCGGCGTGCTGCAACGCGACGTGCAGGAGCTCATCCTGCTGAACTGCCAGGTGCCGCGCGAGCGCCTGTCCGATTTCCGCGCACAGATGGCCGCCAACCGCCTGGGTGTGCAGCGGCTGACCGCGCTTTGTTCGAAATACGGACGCGACACCGTGCTGGCGGCCGGCGATGCCTTGCAGGACTACGCCGAACGCAAGATGCGCGCCGGCATCGCCGCCATCCCCGACGGCACGTATCGCTTCGCCGATCGTTACGACTGCCCGGAGATCGACGGCGAGCTCGACATGTCCTGCGAAATCATCGTGCGCGGCGAGGAGATGCACCTCCATTTCACCGGCCCGCCCCAGGTCCGCGCCGGCCTCAACATGACCTACACCGCCCTGCTCTCTACCGTCTATTACGCGATAAAATCGCTGGTGGATCCTACGATTCCGCCAAACGCAGGCCTCGCACGCCCGCTGACCGTGACCGCGCCGGAAGGCACCATCGTCAACTGCGTGCATCCTGCGGCGGTGAACGGAAGGCTCGGTGCGTGCCAGCGCGTGGTGGACCTGATCCACGGCGCGCTGTCAGCAGCGATACCGGAGCGTGTTATCGCCGCGACCAACGGCGCCTGCACGTCGATCACCTTCGCCGGCCATCAGCCGCACGACAATTCGCTGTGGGTGTATCTGGAAACGATCGGCGGCGGCTCCGGCGCGCGCGCGACCAAGGACGGGCTGGACGGCGTGCACGTGCATATGACCAACACGTCAAACCTGCCGGTTGAGGCACTGGAAACCGAATACCCGCTGACGCTGCTGCGTTACGAACTGGTGGATGGTTCCGGTGGACCGGGCCGGCACCGCGGCGGCATGGGCCTGCGCCGCGTCTATCGCGCCGAGGCACCGTGCCGCGTGCGCGTCGATATCGCGCGCCGCCTGTCCGCGCCGTGGGGTTTGTTCGGCGGCCTGCCGGGCGGCCAGGCCGCTGTCGTGCTGCGCGGCGGCGCGACCGGCTTCGAACATGGCAGCGGGGGGCTGCGCGCGGGGGAGATCATCGAGGTGGTGACGGCAGGATCGGGCGGCTACGGGCCGCCGGCGGAACGCGACGGCGACGCCGTGCGGCGGGATGCAGCGGAAGGACGGATCGATCCGGCAACAGCTTCGGTGGTGTACCGCACGACATAGCGGCGTATCCATGCCTTGGGCGATCTCGCAAAAGGCTATCAGGTCGTGCGGTAGAACAACACGCGCCCTGACGGCACGATCTGGTTCATGAAATCGAAGTCGCGGATGTTCCGCGTAAGAACCGTATAGCCGTGCTCCAGCGCATGCAGATAGATGGTGGCGTCGTTGAGTGCTGCGATCTCCTGCCCCGGCCCGAAGCCGCCCAGCCTGAAAACCAGGCCGGACACGATCCCGGCTTCCAGCAGAACGCCCGCACCGATAGAATCCTGCAGCCGATGTCGAGGGATGTCCTCGATCACTCCGGCCAGTTCGTGCAGGTGCTGGCGCGTATGCCGATGCCGGGGATCGAGCCGTCCGAAATTGTGAGACAACTCCCCCAGGACCACGGAAACGTGCATCAGCGTGCGTGTGCGCAGGAGGTGCTCAACGGAGGGTGGCAGGCTTCCCTCCACGCCATCGATATAGACGCAGGCGTCGAGCAGTAGCGGCGGCCCGACTCCGGCTGCGGTTTCCGCGAAGTCCAGGTCGCGGTCGTCCCGACGCGACAGCGATCCGGTCCAGCGTTCCGGCCGGATGCGCCGCAGTGACCGCGCGAGATCAGCCTGCAAAGAAGGTTCCTTTCGGCACCTTCCCCTTACGACGAAGCAGACGCTCGCCGAAATCATCCTCCAGCGCGACCTTGATCAGGGCGTAGGTGAGCAGATCGGTATTCTCGTTGATGCCGCTGACACGTTTCGCCGCATCGACCAGGGTCTCGGAGAAGCGGCCGCCCATGTGGCGATCCTTGGCACCCAGCAGGCCACGCTCTTCGGCTGCCTGAAGCAAGGCGGCCCGCCGCTCGACGACGGCGTTTTGCTCGATATCGGCCATGCGAACCTCCGCCGCGAACGTTTAACGATATGGTGTATATGTTGAACACGGTCAAGCGCGCCAATGGTGACCAACGAAGGACCCGTCCCCCAACGTGTGCGGGGACGGCTGGACGCCGCCCGGAGGCTGTGCCCACCCCTACCCATGTCTATCGGTCGAAACGATCCGCACTGCTCCGCAGTGAGAGCGGTGAGCCCGGCCACCGCTACCCCCGCATCGCCGAAATGCGATCGCCCTGCCGGGGAGTGCAATTATGGTGCTTTGGCGACGCGTCTGCTATCCTGGTGCCATGCGCCGTGACGAAGCTCTTGCCAAATTGCGTGCCCACGAACCGGAACTCCGCGGTGCGGGGGTCGTCGCCTTGTCCGTGTTTGGCTCCGTCGCCAGGGACGAAGCTGGCGACGCGTCCGATGTTGACGTGTTGCTCCGCTTCGACGACGCGCTGCGGCACGAGGGTTTCCGCTACTTCGGGCGGCTCGCCTCCGTGGGCGAGAAGCTTCGCGAGATCCTCGGCACGAACGTGGACATCCTGGCAGAGCCCGTGCGCAAGGAGCGCCTGCGGAGAGCGATAGAGCAGGAACGCGTCGTTGCCTTCTAATCATCCGGCCCGCCGGTTCGGGGACATTATCGACAACATCGAACTGATCGAGCAATTCACCGCGGGCATGGATGAAGCGGCATTCGTTGCGCGAGGCGCCGTAGTATATGCCGTCCAATATGCGCTGCTGATCGTAAGTGAAGCTGCTCGCAAGCTCGGGCCTGATGCCGAGGCATTCGCACCCGGGCAACCTTGGGCGGACATCCGTGCGATCGGAAACCTGTTGCGACACGACTACGACGAAGTCGATCCAATCGTCATCTGGTCGATCGTGCAGCGCGACCTGGCTGCACTGAAGACGGAAGCGGCGCACGCACTGTCAGTGCTTTCTGCGAACGAAGGGAGAGAGTAACCGCCCGGCCCTGATCGACGCGGCGCCCCCCCGCTTGACCCGCCCCACCCGGCCCGCCAGATAGTCCCCACCATGGCATCCGTGTATAGGCAGGCGCGAATTACCCTCCCGGCGGCTCGCTGAGCCCCGGGAAACCGTACGCGCCCCCTCATCGCGGCCCCAATGGCCGCTCCGGAACGCCTTGGACCGACCCATGAACGACGCACCCAAGACCGCCGCCGAGCGCGATTATCGCGACACCGTCTTCCTGCCGCAGACGCCCTTCCCGATGCGCGGCGACCTGCCGAAGAAGGAGCCGCAGATCCTCGCCCGCTGGGATCAGCAGGACCTGTTGGGCAAGCTGCGTGCCGCCTCGCAGGGCCGCCCGGTGTTCATCCTGCACGACGGCCCGCCCTACGCGAACGGCAACATCCACATCGGCACCGCGCTCAACAAGATCCACAAGGACTTCATCAACCGCAGCCGCCAGATGGCCGGCTACGACGCCAACTACATCCCCGGCTGGGACTGCCACGGCCTGCCGATCGAGTGGCAGATCGAGGAGCGCTACCGCAAGGAAGGCCGCGACAAGGATGCCGTCCCGGTGCTGGATTTCCGCGCCGAGTGCCGCAACGCCGCCGCGCACTGGATGGGCGTGCAAGCCGCGGAATTCCGTCGCCTCGGCGTGGAGGGCGATTTCGCCAACCGCTACGCCACCATGGACAAGCCGTCGGAAGCGGCGATCGCGCACGAGATCTGCAAGTTCCTGCTGAACGGCGCGCTGTATCGCGGCCTGCGCCCCGTCATGTGGTCTCCGGTGGAAAAGACCGCGCTGGCCGAGGCCGAGATCGAGTACCACGACCACACCAGCACGACGATCTGGGTGCGCTTCCCGGTGGTCCGCGCGCCGGTGCCGGAACTGCGCGGGGCGTCGGTGGTGATCTGGACCACCACCCCCTGGACGATGCCCGGCAACCGCGCAATCGCCGCCGGCCCGGACTTCGACTACGCGCTGGTGCACGTCGATAGCGTCGAGGACAAATCGCGCGCCCGCGCCGGCGAGAAGCTGCTGGTCGCGCTCGATCTGCTGCCGCAGTTCATCAAGGACACCGGCATCGCCACGCACCACGTGGACCACATGTTCCGGGGCGCGGCGCTGGACGGCATCGTCTGCGCGCACCCCCTGCGAGGACGCGGATACGACCAGGACACCCCGCTGCTGTTCGGCGACTTCGTCACCACCGACGCCGGCACCGGCTTCGTCCACATCGCCCCCGGCCACGGCGAGGAGGATTTCGACCTCGGCCGCCGCAACAACCTCGACGTTCCGGAGACCGTCGGCCCGGACGGCACCTTCAATCCCTGGATTCCGCTGTTTGCCGGCGTGCATGTTTACAAGGCCGCCGACCCGGTGTGCGCCGCGCTCGACGAGGCCGGCGGCCTGCTCGCACGCGGCAAGCTGGTGCACTCCTACCCGCATTCCTGGCGGTCCAAGGCGCCGCTGATCTTCCGTGCGACGCCGCAATGGTTCATCCGCCTGGATGGCCCGGAACACCTGCGCGAGAAAGCCCTGCGCGCGATCGACGCAACCCGGTTCGTGCCGGACCAGGGACGCAATCGCATCGGCTCCATGGTCGCCAACCGGCCGGACTGGTGCATCAGCCGCCAGCGCGCCTGGGGCGTGCCGATCGCCGTATTCGTCGATAAGCGCACCGGCGAGCCGCTGCGCGATGAAGCGGTCGTGCAACGCATCGTCGATGCGTTCGCCGCGGAGGGCGCCGACGCCTGGTATTCGTCGCCGCCGTCGCGGTTCCTCGGCAACCAGCGCAACCCCGATGACTACGAACAGGTGATGGATATCGTCGATGTGTGGTTCGAGTCGGGATCGACCCACGCGTTCGTGCTGGAAGGCCGTGGCCTGCCCTGGCCGGCCGATGTCTATCTCGAAGGCTCCGACCAGCATCGCGGCTGGTTCCAGTCATCGCTCATGGAGGCGATCGGCACGCGCGGCACGGCGCCCTTCAAGGCGGTGGTGACCGACGGCTTCGTCATGGACGAGCAAGGCCGCAAGATGTCGAAGTCGCTGGGGAATGTGACGGCGCCGCAGGAGGTGGCGGACAAGTACGGGGTCGATATCCTGCGCCTGTGGGTGATGATGTCGGACATAAGCGAGGATTTGCGCATCGGTCCGGAAATCCTGAAGCAGGTGGCGGAACTGTATCGCCGGTTGCGCAACACGCTGCGCTGGGTGCTGGGCAGCGTGGCCGGCTTCACTGACGCGGAAGCGGTGCCTGCCACGGAAATGCCGGAACTGGAACGCTGGGTGCTGCACCGGCTGTCCGAGCTCGACGCCCGCATCCGTGCCGCCGTGCAAAGCTACGACTGGACCGGCGTCTATCCGGAACTGCACAATTTCTGCGCCACCGACCTGTCGGCATTCTATTTCGACATTCGCAAGGACGCGGTGTACTGCGACCGCCCGGACAACCTGCGCCGCCGTGCCGCACGCACCGTGCTGGACCATCTGCACCGCTGCCTCACCACGTGGCTTGCGCCGGTGCTGTGCTTCACCGCCGAGGAAGCCTGGGGCGCCCGTTTCCCCGACGCCGACAGCGTGCATTTGCAGTTGTTCCCCGACCTGCCGCGCGAATGGCGCGACGACGCCCTGGCGGCGAAATGGGAGACGATCCGCGCGATCCGCCGCCGCATCACCGTGCCGATCGAGGAAGCCCGCCGCGCCAACACGCTCGGCGCCGCGTTGCAGGCCGCCGTAACCCTGCCGCTGGCGCCAGACGAGGCGGAGATGTTGTCGGCCGACGAATGGGCGGAGATCGCGCTGGTCTCCGCGGTGCACCCGGTCGCCGGCAGCCCGGACGATTTGGCCACCGTGTCGCTGGCACCCGGCGCCAAATGCGCTCGCTGCTGGCGCGTGCTGCCGGAAGTGGGGCAGCAGCCCGGCCACCCGACGCTGTGCGTTCGCTGCACCGACGCAGTGGAGTCCGGCCTGGTGTGCCGGGCCGCATGATGCGAACCAGGTTGGCCGAGGCGAAGGTCAAGGTCGAGGTCAAGATCAAGGCAACTCACGATCCCCCACATCCACATCCGCCGCCTGCCCCGCATGACCCGTAACCGCCGCACCGCCCTCGGCGTCGTCGCCGGCCTGCTCGTCCTCGCCGCAGATCAGGCCAGCAAGGCGTGGGTCCTGCACGGCCTCGACCTCCCCGCACTCCGCCAGGTCGTGCTGCTGCCGGTGCTGAACCTGACCATGGTATGGAACCGCGGCGTCACCTTCGGCCTGCTGACCGGCACCGGCCCGTGGAATGCGTTCATCCTGGCCGGCGTGGCGCTCGCTGTGGTGATCGCGCTCGGTATCTGGCTCCACCGATCCGAAACCCGGGTCGCCGCCATCGCACTCGGCGCCATTGCCGGCGGCGCACTGGGCAATATCATCGACCGGCTCCGCTTCGGCGCCGTGGTCGACTTCATCGACGCCCATGTCGGCGACTGGCACTGGTACGTCTTCAACGTCGCCGACGCCGCCATCGTCTGCGGCGTCGCCGCCCTGGTGCTGGAAAGCATGCTCTCGGGCAAACGCGCATGAAATGCGGGAACCTTGCGAAACCCCGCGGCGATAGCTAGGAAATAGTGCATGGGGAACTCACGTCTGCGCGGCGGCCTGTCCGCGACCTGTCTGTTGACCGTTTCGGCCCTCGCTCTGGCGGGCTGCGGCGATGGCGGCTTGGCGCGCACCTTCGGCCTGACCCGCGACTCGCCCAACGAGTTCACCGTGACCACCCAGGCACCGCTGTCGATGCCGCCCGACTACGCGCTGCGCCCGCCGGAGCCCGGCGCGCCGCGACCCATGGAGCAAACCGAGGCGAAACAGGCCGAGGAAGCCCTGGCGCCGCAGACCGCGCTCCTCGCGCCGCAGTCCGGCCTGAGCCCCGGCCAGCAGGCGCTGGTGCAGCAGGCCGGCCCGCCGGCCACGTCCGGCATCCGCCAGGAAGTGAACCAGGAAGCCCGCGCCCAGGCAGCAGCCAGCAACAGTTTCATGAACCATCTGCTGTTCTGGCGCCGCTCGACGCCGCCCGGAGTCGTGGTGGACCCGCAAAAGGAAGCACAGCGCCTGCGCGAGGATTCCGCGCTGGGACAAAGCCCGGAGATCGGCGACACGCCGATCATCCAGCCGCGCAAGAAGGGCTGGTTCGAAGACTTGTTCTGAGCCCGCGTTGTCAGCGCCGGCGAAGCGCCGCAGTCTCGGCTGCCTGGCTTCGCTTCGATCGCAATGACCGGTTCGCATTTCTCCTTCGCAACGCTGCTGCGCCGCGCGTTCTCGCCCGATGCGTGGACGGAACAATGGCGCTCGCCGGAGCCGCAGCCTGCGTACGACGTGGCGATCGTCGGCGCCGGCGGCCACGGCCTGGCGACCGCGTTCTACCTGGCGAAGCAGCATGGCATTCGTAACGTTGCGGTGCTGGACAGGGGCTGGCTGGGCGGCGGCAATACCGGGCGCAACACCACGATCATCCGATCCAATTACCTGCAGGATGCAAGCGCCGCGCTGTACGAGCATGCGCTGAAGCTGTGGGAAGGCCTGTCGCAGACGCTGAACTACAACGTGATGTACTCGCCCCGCGGCGTGCTGATGCTGGCGCATACCGAACATGACGCGCGCGTCTTGCGCCGCCATGTGAACGCGAACCGGCTGGTGGGCATCGACAACGAATGGCTGACGCCGCTGCAGGCGAAGACGTTCTGCCCGCCGCTGAACATCGGAGACGATGTCCGTTACCCGGTGCTGGGCGCCGCGCTGCAACGCCGCGGCGGCGTGGCGCGGCACGATGCGGTGGCGTGGGGCTATGCGCGGGCGGCCAGCGCGCTTGGCGTCGATATCGTGCAGAACTGTGCAGTCACCGCGCTGCGCCGCGACGCGTCGGGCGCGATAACGGCGGTGGAAACCACGCGCGGCACGATCGCCGCGCCGAAAGTCGCGGTGGTCGCCGCCGGCCATACCAGCGTGCTGATGGCAATGGCGGGGCTGCGACTGCCGCTGGAGAGCTATCCGCTGCAGGCGCTGGTGTCGGAGCCGGTAAAGCCGGTGCTGCCTTGCGTGGTAATGTCCAACACCGTGCACGCCTATATCTCCCAGTCCGACAAGGGCGAGCTGGTGATCGGCGCCGGCACCGACGCCTACGTGTCGTACAGCCAGGCCGGCGGATTGCACGTCCCGGCCCATACTCTGGAAGCGATCTGCGAGTTGTTCCCGTCGTTCCGCCGCCTGCGCATGCTGCGCAACTGGGGCGGCATCGTCGATGTGACGCCGGATCGTTCGCCGATCGTCGGCCTGACGCCGGTGCCCGGATTGTTCGTGAACTGCGGCTGGGGCACCGGCGGTTTCAAGGCGACGCCAGGCTCCGGCCAGGTCTTTGCCGCCACCATCGCACGCGGCGAACCGCACCCGATCGCCGCGCCATTCGCGCTGGATCGTTTCCGCGCCGGCCGCATGATCGATGAAGCCGCTGCCGCGGCCGTGGCGCACTGATGCTGCTGATCCCCTGTCCCTTCTGCGGTGCACGACCGGAGAACGAATTCCATTACGGCGGCGAGGCACATATCGCGCGCCCGCACGACCCCGCCGCCCTGGACGACCAGCGCTGGACGGAATTCCTGCATATCCGCAGCAATCCGAAAGGCGTGCACGCCGAGCGCTGGCGCCACCTCCACGGCTGCGGCCGCTTCTTCAACGCTCTGCGGGACACGGTCAGCGACCGCATCATCGTCGCCTATCCCGCCGGCCAGCCGAGGCCGGATATCGCTGGCCTGCCATGACCGAGTCCTGCCGCTCGGCCACCGGCGGACGCATCGAGCGCGACCGCAAGCTGTCATTCACCTTCGACGGCACGCGCTACGCCGGGTGCGCCGGCGACACGCTGGCCTCCGCGCTGCTCGCCAACGGCGTGCATCTCGTCGGACGTTCGTTCAAGTACCACCGCCCGCGCGGCATCCTGTCCGGCGGCGCGGAAGAACCGAACGCGCTGGTAACGATCGATCGCGGCCCCGGCCGCATCACACCGAACCTGCGTGCCACGCAGCTTGAACTGTATGAGGGCCTGTGTGCCCGCAGCCAGAACTGCTGGCCGTCGCCCGCTTTCGACATCGGCGCCATCGCCGATCGCCTGTCGCCGCTGCTGTCGGCCGGCTTCTACTACAAGACCTTCATGTGGCCGCCGTCATTCTGGCGGCGCCTTTACGAACCGGCGATCCGCGCCGCGGCGGGGCTTGGCCGCGCGCCACAAGACCCCGACCCGGATCGCTATCTGCACCATTACGCGCATTGCGAGGTGCTGGTGATCGGCGCGGGACCCGCGGGCCTGGCCGCAGCCCTCGCCGCATCCGCCGGCGCCGCGCGCGTTATCCTGTGCGACGAACAAGCCGAGCCGGGCGGCTCGCTGCTGGCGGAAACAGACGCACTGATCGAGGGCAGGTCCGCAGCCACGTGGCTCGCCGATGCGCTGGCGACGCTGCGAGCGCGCGGCAACGTCACGCTGCTGCCGCGCACCACGGCGTTCGGCTGGTTCCCCGACAATTTCCTCGGCCTGGCGGAACAAGTCACCGACCATTTGGCTGAGCCGGATGCGCGCCTGCCACGCGAGCGGCTGTGGCAGGTGCGCGCGCGCGACGTCGTCATCGCCGCCGGTGCGATCGAACGGCCGCTGGTGTTCCCGCATAACGACCGTCCCGGCATCATGCTGGCAGACGCAGCGCGAACCTATCTGCAGCGTTACGGCGTGCGGGTCGGCACGAATGCCGTTGTCGTCACCTCGGACGACAGTGCCTATCGTGCCGCGCTGGCACTGCATGCGGCGGGAGTGACGATTGCGGCCGTCGCCGACCGGCGCGCCGCACCGGAGGGGCCGCTGATCGAAGCGGCGCGCGCTGCCGGCATCGCGGTGCACGCAGGCACTGGCGTCGCTGGTACATCCGGCCGTCTGCGCGTGCGCTCGGTTCGTCTGTCCGGCGTGTTGGCGGATGTGCCGTGCGATACGCTGCTGATGTGCGGCGGCTGGACGCCGTCGGTGCATCTTCATTCGCAATCGCGCGGGCGCTTGCGCTTCGACGCCGCAATCGGCGCGTTCGTGCCCGAGGCCACGCCGGCACAGGCGCAATCCGTCGGCGCCTGTGCTGGCGTTTTTGATCTCGCCGCGAGCCTCGACGCCGGTTACGCGGCGGGCCAGGCCGCGGTGCGCGCGCACCCCGCCGCGCGCCATTTCGACGTGACGGGAGTGCCGCTTATGCCTCCCGGCGGCCTCGATGCCGACGGCGAACCACACGCCAAGGCGTTCGTCGATCTGCAGAACGACGTCACCACGAAGGACCTGCGCATTGCGACGCGCGAGGGCTTCCGTTCGATAGAACATGTGAAGCGCTACACCACGGCGGGGATGGCAACCGACCAGGGCAAGACCTCGAACGTCAACACGCTGGGCACAGTGTCGCATCTGCTGGGCCAGCCGATGCCCGCCGTTGGGCACACGACCTTTCGCATGCCCTATACGCCGGTGACGTTCGGCACGTTGGCCGGCGCGGCGCGTGGCTCGGTGTTCGAGCCGGTCCGCCACGCGCCGCTGCACGATTGGGCCGTGGCGCAGGGTGCGATGTTCGAGGATGTCGGCACCTGGAAACGCGCACGCTGTTTTCCTCGCGCCGGCGAGGACATGCACGAAGCGGTGGCGCGCGAATGCCGGGCGGTGCGCAATGCCGTCGGCATGCTGGATGCCAGCACGCTTGGAAAGATCGAAGTCATCGGCCCGGACGCAGCGGAATTTCTCGATCTGCTGTATGTGAACGACGTACGTGGCCTGGCGCCAGGAAGCTGCCGCTACGCGCTGCTGCTGCGCGAGACCGGCTTCGTGCTGGATGACGGCATCATCGCACGGCTGGCGCACGACCGCTTCCATATCACCACCACGACCGGTGGCGCGGCCGCGGTGCTGCACCACATGGAAGATTACCTGCAAACCGAATTTCCCCATCTCCGCGTGTGGCTGACTTCGACGACCGAGCATTGGGCCGTCATCGCCGTGCAAGGACCCCGCGCGCACGACGTGCTGGCGCCGCTCGCTCACGGCATCGATCTCGCGACGATGCCGCACATGAGCGTGCGCGAGGCCACGGTGTGCGGCGTGGCCACGCGCCTCTTTCGCGTCAGCTTCACAGGCGAGCCCGGCTTCGAAATCAACATTCCCGCCGATCGTGCCGCCGCGGTGTGGGACGCACTGCTGGCGGCCGGCGCTCCATTCGGCATCACGCCGTATGGCACCGAGGCGATGCATGTGCTGCGCGCGGAGTGCGGCTACATCGTCGTCGGGCAGGAGACAGACGGCACCGTCACACCCGGCGATCTTGGCCTGAACTGGATGATCGGCCGATCGAAGCGCGAATTCGTCGGCAAGCGTTCGCTGGATCTTCCCGACCTGCGGCGACCTGACCGGCGGCAGCTTGTCGGCCTGCGAACGCTCGATCCACGCACGGTTCCGGAGGAAGGCGCGCAGCTTGTCGATGGTGCCGGCACGCGATCGCTGGGCCACGTCACGTCGGCTTATTGGTCGGCAACGCAACAGCGATCGATCGCACTCGCGCTGCTGGCCGGCGGACGCGCGCGCGTTGGCACGACGGTGCGTGTCGTTGCGGGCGACCGGACGATCGAAGCGCAGGCGATCGATCCCGCGTCGCGTGACGCACGCCCGGATGAGCCCGCAATGACGGTCGCGCCGCACGTTTTCCATCCGGCCGCCCCCACCGCATCACTGGTCGCCGCGGACTGTCCCGATGCTGCGTTGACGCTGCTGCGCCCCGCGACGCGCCTTTCAGTGCGCGCCGGCAGCGCCGCCGCGGCGACATTGGGGGCGGCGCTCGGCGTGTTGCTCGGCAGCGTGCCGGGGCGCGTCGTGACAGCGCGCGATCGTGCGGCGCTGTGGCTCGGGCCGGATGAGTGGCTGGTGGTGACGCCGGCGCCGGAGACGCGGCTGGCTGCACATGCCGCGGCATCGCCTGGCGCCGTGCCAGGCAGCGTCGTCGATATTTCGCAACGCCACGTCGCGATCGAACTGGCCGGCCCGCGCGCCGCGTGGTGCATCAACGCATTCAATGCGCTCGATCTCGATCCGCATGTCTTCCCAATCGACGCCTGCGCGCGCACGCTGTTCGGCAGGGCCGAGATCGTGCTGTGGCGCACCGCCGCCGAGGTTTTCCGCATCGAGGTTGCACGCTCGCTCGCACCCTATGCGTGGGCGTGCCTGGAGGAGGCGCGGCGGGAATTGATGCGCGCGTAGCGATCTCTTTGCGAGTTGGCCGCCGGCCCTAGATGAAACGTAAGTTCCCCCTCCCCTTGAGGGAGGGGGTTAGGGGGAGGGGTCGATGCGTACGTTTCGACCCCTCCCCCTAACCCCCTCCCTCAAGGGGAGGGGGAACCTAC
>DASXFW010000269.1:0-53003 GCA_036489395.1 Acetobacteraceae bacterium
GCGGCTGGCCTTCCAGGAGCTCTACGGCCAGCCCTCGGCGGAAGCCGGTGCGGGGTTTTTGAAGAAGTGGTACTTCTGGGCCAGCCACAGCCGGCTGGTGCCGATGATCGATGCCGCGCGCACCGTCAAGCATCATTGGGATGGCATTCTGCGCTGGTTCGACAGCAAGATCGCCAACGGACTGATCGAGGGCATCAACAGTCTGGTGCAGGCCGCCAAGGCAAAGGCTCGCGGTTATCGATCAAGCCGAAACCTCAAGGCCATCGTCTACCTGCTGGCCGGCAAGCTCGATCTGCGGCTGCCCGCTTGAGGACGTTACTGCCCACTCCAAACAGCGAAGAACCAGGAAGTTCGTGTCGTAGGAGATACCGTGCCTCCCCTTATCTCAACTTAGCCTGACCACAAGTTCTCTACCTCTCGACCGCCATGGCGACGCCCATGCCGCCGCCGATGCACAGCGTCGCCAGACCCTTCTTCGCGTCGCGCTTCTGCATCTCGTGCAGCAGCGTCGTAAGCACGCGCGCGCCGGACGCGCCGATCGGGTGGCCGATCGCGATCGCGCCGCCGTTCACGTTGACCTTGCTCGTGTCCCAGCCGAGGTCCTTGTTCACCGCCAGGGCCTGCGCGGCGAATGCTTCGTTCGCCTCGATCAGGTCGAGGTCATCGACCTTCCAGCCCGCGCGTTGCAGTACCTTGCGCGTCGCCGGGATCGGGCCGGTGCCCATGACCGCCGGATCGACGCCCGCCGTCGCGAACGCCGCGATCCGCGCGATCGGGGTCAGCCCGCGCTTCGCCGCCTCCGACGCGGTCATCAGCACCAGCGCCGCCGCGCCATCATTGATGCCGGACGCGTTGCCCGCGGTCACCGTGCCATCCTTCGAGAACGCCGGACGCAGCCGCGCCATCGTTTCCATGCTGGCATCGTGGCGGATGTATTCGTCGTCGGACACGATCACGTCGCCCTTGCGGGTCTTGATCGTTACCGGCACGATCTCGTCCTTGAAGCGGCCGGCCTTCTGCGCCGCGCTCGCCTTCTGCTGCGAACCCAGCGCAAACGCGTCCTGCTGCTCGCGGGTGATCTGATACTTGGAGGCAACGTTCTCCGCGGTGCTGCCCATGTGGTAGCCGTGGAACGCGTCCCACAGGCCGTCCTTCAGCATCGTATCGACGAACTCGACGGCGCCCATCTTGGTGCCGTTGCGCAGGTTCGCGGCGTGCGCGGACTGGCTCATGCTTTCCATGCCGCCGGCGACGACGATGGCGCTCTCGCCGGTGCGGATCTGCTGCGCGGCCAGCGCCACGGCGCGCAGGCCGGAGCCGCAGACCTGGTTGATGCCGAACGCCGTCTTCGCATCCGGCACGCCCGCGGCGCGCGCGGCCTGCCGGGCCGGGTTCTGGCCCTCGCCGGCGGCGAGCACCTGGCCGAGGATCACTTCGTCCACGTCTTCCGCGGACACGCCGGCGCGCGCACAGGCGGCCTGCAGCGCGATCGCGCCAAGCTCATGGGCCGAGAGCGAACCGAGCGCGCCGCTGAAGCTGCCAACCGGCGTGCGCGCGGCGGAAACGATGACGATGTCGTCCATGTCCGTTGTTCCCTTCCTGGGAGGACTGAGCAGATGGGGAGGGTAGTCCCGGGCTCGCAAGTGCGAAAGGCGAGCGGGCGCTTGGGAGGGTTGTGCGGGTCGCGTGGGGCGGAGAGTCTCGCGGGGTCTCGTTTCGCGTGGAGTGGGGCGGTGAGGGACGCGGCGGCTTGGCGTGCTGCGCCGGTGCGGCGGGCCGGTGGCATATGAAGCGCAGAGACCGCAGAGCCGCAGAGATAGCTGAGCTACGGCCGCGATTATGGGGCGAATGGCAGAGTCTGATCCGACACCCCGGTCATGGCCGGTCCTGAGCCGGCTATCCGCGCACCGCCGATCGGGTCGCGAGGGGCGGAGACATGCGTTAGTATATGTGTCAAGCGAAACATGCCGGGGCGATTGCATTTGGCGGTGACGCCGATTCATTCGTGTGCATCGGCGTGCATCAGTGGTTTCATTGATTGATTCCTGCCAGCAGCTGGAAGCTCGGGGGGACCTGCAAGAAAATGGAACCACGGATGCACACGGATACACCGTGCTGCGTGAAGGTCAGTGGACAATCCGCTGAATTTCGAGGCGCGGCTTGCCGAAGTTGAGCAACTGGCTCGCTGACGACTGTCCACTCGATCTCCTGAAGACCCAAGATTCTATTGCTGACGGGGCGTTCGCTTCAGCGTGTCCCACCGGGAAAGCGGCTCCGTGGCGCTCCGTGGCCCTCGCGCCGCCTCCGTGTTAAGAATCAAAACCGAAACGGTCCGCACGGGCGTTTCATGGATATCCGGGGGCTGTCCCGGCCTATTGCGTGGCGACCGGGCGCGGCCGTGTCGCACCGCCAGCCGCGAGTGACCATATGTAGCGATCGAACGTCAGACCGAAGGCCTCCATCCGGCCGTCGATCCGCGCGCCGAACCGCTCGGCGACGCGCCGCGAGCGGGCGTTGTGCGGCAGGATCGCCGAGACCGCATACGACAGGCGCAGCACGTCGCGCGCATAGTCGCGCACGCACGCCACCGCCTCGGTCGCGTAACCCTGGCCCCAGACGATGGGGTCGAACGTGTAGCCAAGCTCGCACTCGAAGGTCAGCGCGACGCCGGCGGGCGCCTGTGCGTCGTCGAACCATCCCTGGCGAATGCTGTGTGCGGGTGCGGTGGATTCCACGGCGAGCTGCATCAGTCCGCAGCGCCCGATCAGCGCGCCGTCCTGCCTGCGTTGCACCGCGAGATAGCCGAGCGCGAGGCGCTGGTAGCTTTCGATCGTGGATTGCAGCCAGGCGGCGGTTTGTTCGGGCGAGCGCGGTTGGCCTCCGGGCCACAGGCCCTGCGCGACTGCGGGGAGCGAGTGGATGCGGGTGTAGAATGGCAGATCGTGCGGCGCGATCCGCCGCAGGATGAGGCGGGCCGATTCCAGCCGGTCGGTGCCCTGAGCCAGGGTCATGATGTGGGGTCCAGCATGGCGTTCGGATTGTAGGCATACAGGCGGCCGCGGGCGAGCGGTTTGAAGGCAGCAAAGTCATGCCATATGGGTCTTCGACCGCGCAACGATAGAGCCGAGCCGGTTAGTGTACCGCACTGTTTTCGGTCGGGGCGAGGTGCGCTGGGATGAAATCGCCTGTGTTGGCTATAGCCGGCCCAGCGCTTAGAATTTCAGCTTTGATTGGAAACGCGGGCGGCATCGCGTCATTACGAGAAGCAGCGACGAAGCAATTCCGTGCGACACGGAGCGAGGCGGCTCATCAGGCACGAGATTGCTTCGCTTTGCTAACAAGAAACCGGAGTCCCCCTGTCATTGCGAGGCCACTTGGCCGAAGCAATCTCGTTCGTGACGAGCTGCCGGCGGCTCGTCACGAACGAGATTGCTTCGGCCAAGTGGCCTCGCAATGACAGGGGGCGACGTTTCATCCAGGGCGGGTCGGCCTCAGGACGGTGGCGACTCGCAATGACAGGGGGGGACTGAGTCCGTCTCGCTCGCCGGCGGCGAAGACCGGCTGACCCATCATCATCGTGAGCCTTGCGGTTGCCGGCGCTGCAGCGCCATTCGCGATCACGTGCGAATATTTGCGTGCATCCGCGTTGCCGCTTTCTTGCGAACCCGCCAACCGCACCGGCCCGCGCCGGCCATGATACGGCGAACAGTCGCCCGCGCTCACACCACCCCGTTCAGCCGATAGAACCGCGCCGCCGTGCCGAACAACAACGCCGCCTTCTCCGCCGCAGAACACCCCGAGGCCAGGCGCTTGAACGCGTTCCACACCACCGGATAGCTGCACATCCCCTTATCGACCGGGAAGTTGCTCTCGAACATGCAGCGCTCGGGGCCGAACGCCTCGATGCACGTCTCCATGAACGGCCGCCACGCCGCGGCGAGTTCGCCCGACGACGGCGGCAGCGGCGCCTCATGCCAGGCGAAGCCGCGGATGGTCATCGCCTGGCCGCCCAGCTTCAGTACCACGTTCGGACACGCCGCCAACTCGCGCAGCGAAGAACGCCACGCGGCGAACGCCTCCGCCGGCGCCGCCGCGTACGGACCAACCCGGATCGGGCCGCCGCAGTGATTGGCCAGGATCGGCAAATCCGGCAACGCCCGCGCCAGGTCGGTCAGCTCCGGTAGTTGCGGATGATACAAAGAGCATTCGTACGACAGCCCGAAGCGGCCCAGCCGAGCCAGCCCGCCGCGGAACGCCGGCTCCATCAGCAGCCCGCGCGGCGGCACGGCCGAGGTGGTGGAGACGATCGCCGCGTCCCACCCCGCGCTCTGGCGAATACCGCGGAAGCGGCCGGCACCGGCGGCAATATGCGCCTCCAGCACCGCATCGACCCGGTCGCCCGTGCGAAAGTCGCAATACCCGACGATGCCGGCGCACACGCCAGGCACCCCCGCCGCGGCAGCTTCCGCCGCGATCGACGCCACCCGCTCCGTTTCGCCAACCGGACGCAGCTCCGGCGGCCCGTCGGGGCGATACGCATAGCCGCACTGGATGAACACCGTGCCCCGCACGTTATGGCCGGCGCCGAGATCGGCGCACAGCTCCTCCAGCAGGAAACGGCCCGACGGCCGCTCCCACAGATGATGGTGCGCGTCGATGATGGGCAGGTCCGGCTCCAGGATGTCCTCGCGCAGCTTCGCGAGCCAGGCCTGGTTGACGTGGGGATGCGGATAGGGACGCGGCTCTGCCGACACGCCGGACATTGTTTCCTCCCGCGACACAATGGTTGCGCGATCATCCGCCCCTGGCCGGGACCCCGCAAGCGGTCGGCGGACGGGCCGCTTATCTCGGTTGACTTGCCCGCGCCGCTTCGTCAGTTTCGCATCGTTTGGAACGACCCCCCAAAGGGGCAACAGGGAGGTACGGCATGCGCAGCCGACGCATTGCAACACGTCGATTCGCCGTGCCGCTGCGCGCGTCCTGATGCCGTCCGAGCTTATCCCCTCCGCCACTCCGCTGCTGTCCATCAGCGGCGTGAAGGTCCGTTTCGGCGGCGTCATCGCGTTGAACGGCGTTTCCTTCGACGTGGGTCACAGCCAGATCTGCGGCCTGATCGGGCCGAACGGCTCCGGCAAGACCACGTTGTTCAACTGTATCAGCAATATCTACCGGTATGAGGCCGGGGATATCGCGTTCGAGGGCAAATCGCTCAAGCACGTGCCGCGCTATCGCATGGCGGCGTTGGGTATCGGCCGCACCTTCCAGAACGTCGCATTGTTCCGCAGGCTGTCGGTGCGCGACAACATTCTGGTCGGCGCGCACCATCTGGGCAGCTCCGGCTTCGTCGCCAACGCGCTGCGCCTGCCGGTGGTCCGTCGCGAGGACACCGTGGCGCAGGCGCGCCTGAAGGATCTGCTCGATCTGCTGGACCTGAACTCGGTCGCCGATGTGCCCGCCGGCGGCCTGCCGTTCGGCTGGCAGAAGCGGGTGGAGCTGGGCCGCGCACTGATCGGCGGTCCCAAGCTGCTGCTGCTGGACGAGCCCGCCGCCGGCCTGAACCACAGCGAGGTGGACGATCTGGCGCAGCTCATGCACCAGATCCGCACGCATTTCAGCCTGAGCGTGCTGCTTGTAGAACATCATATGAACCTGGTGATGCGCGTGTCCGATAAGGTGGTCGCGCTGGAATTTGGCATGAAGATCGCCGACGGCACGCCGGATGAGGTGCGCAACGAGCCCGAGGTGATCCGCGCCTATCTCGGCGAGACCAAGGAAGAGGAAGAGTCCCATGCCCGCGTTGCTTGAAGCGCGGGGCCTGCACGCCGCGTACGGCGAAACGCGCGTGCTGCACGGCATCGACTTTGTGGTGCAGGAAGGCGGCGTATCGGCGCTGCTGGGTGCCAACGGCGCGGGCAAGACCACCACGCTGCGCGCGATCTGCGGCATGGTGAAGACGTCGGGCGAGATCCGCCTGGGCGGCGATCGGATCGACGGCAAGTCCGCCGACGAAGTGGCGCGGCGCGGCGTCGCACATGTGCCGGACGGACGCGGCACGTTCCTGGAATTGACGGTGGAGGAGAACCTCCGCCTCGGCGCCTACAGCCGGCGCGACCGCGAGGTGATGGCGGATTTCGAACGCATCTTCGGTTACTTTCCGCGCCTGCGCGAACGCTACAAGCAGCAGGCCGGCACTCTCTCCGGTGGCGAGCAGCAGATGCTGGCGATCGCGCGGGCGCTGTTGCTGCGGCCTCGGCTGCTGCTGCTGGATGAGCCGTCGTTCGGCCTGGCGCCGCTGATCGTGCAGGAAATCTTCGCCATCATGCGCCGCATCCGCGAGGACGAGCGCGTCAGCATCCTGCTGGTGGAGCAGAATGCGAGCCTGGCGCTGGATTTTGCAGAACATGCGTATCTGCTGGAGACGGGGCGCATCGTGGTGTCCGGTCCGGCGGCGGACATCCAGAAGGACGAATCGGTGCGACGTTCGTACCTCGGCTACTAACAGGAGACGCAAGTGGAAGGCGTGCTGCATCAGGTCTTGTCGGGCATTGCCAGCGGCAGCATCTACGCGTCGGTCGCGCTGGCGCTGGTGATGATCTACCAGGCGACGCATCACGTGAATTTCGCCCAGGGCGAGATGGCGACGTTCTCCACCTATATCGCGCTCACGCTGATCAATTTCGGCATTCCATACTGGATCGCGTTTGTCCTCACGGTGGCGGTGTCCTTCGTCATCGGCATGGCGATCGAGCGCGTGCTGATGCGGCCGATGATGGACGCACCGGTGCTGTCGTCCGTCGGCGTGTTCGTCGGGCTGCTGCTGATCGTCAACGCGTGCAGCGGCTGGTTCTTCGATTATACGATCAAGCAGTTCCCCACGCCGTTCGGCAATAACCCGATGTGGGGCGGCTATATCTCCGGCCACGAGCTCGGCGCCACTGGCGTAACGCTGGTCGTGTTGCTCGCCGTCTATCTGTTCTTTCGCCACACCAAGTTGGGTCTTGGCATGCGGGCGGCGGCGTATAACCCGGTGTCGGCGCGGCTGGTCGGCATCAATGTCGGTGGAATGCTGGCGCTGGGCTGGGGACTGGCCGCTGGGATCGGTGCCATCGCCGGGATGATGATCGCGCCGGTGGTGTTCCTCGATCCCAACATGATGGGCGGCATCCTGCTGTACGCATTCGCCGGCGCGCTGCTCGGCGGCATCGACAATCCGTTGGGCGCGGTGCTGGGTGGCTTCGCGGTTGGCGTCATCGAAAACCTTGGCGGCGCCTACATCGTCGGCACCGAACTCAAGCTGACCCTGGCGCTGGTGATCATCGTCGCGGTGGTGGTGGTGAAACCGTCCGGTCTGCTGGGCCGGTCCGTGCAAAGCAGGGTGTAGTCCATGCAGAACGAACGGGCGATGCACGGCGCGACCGGTGTCAAGGAGCCGCTGTCGGGTGGCGCGAGTTTCGCATCGCCGGTCAGCGATGTCGTCGCGGCGGAATCCGAGGCCACACCGTTCCTGCCGCCGGGCGACAGTGGCTCCCCCGCAGACCTGGAGACCACCGCGCGAGGCAGCCTGGGACGCGGCGTCTGGGTGATCGCCGCGGCAGTCGTGGTCGCCGCCGCCGTTCCGGCGTTGTTTTTCAACGGCTACCATCTGTTCCAGCTTACCATGATGGTGATCTATGCGATCGCCATTCTCGGGCTGGCGCTGCTGACCGGGTTCAACGGCCAGATCTCGCTGGGCCACGGCGCGTTCTACGCGATCGGCGCCTATACCACTGCGATCCTGATGGCGAACTGGGACGTGCCGTACTGGGCGACGCTGCCGGTGGCGGCGGTATCCTGCGGCATTGTCGGTTTCCTGATCGGCTTGCCGGCCTTGCGGCTGGGTGGGTTGTATCTGGCACTCACGACATTCTCCCTGTCGGTCGCCATCCCGCAGTTGTTGAAATACAAGCTGGTAAGCGACTGGACCGGCGGCGTGCAGGGCCTTGTGCTGGACAAGCCGGATGCGCCGTTCGGCCTGCCAATGTCCGGCGACCAATGGCTTTATCTGTTCACGCTCGGCGTCGGCGTGGTGTTGTTCATTCTCGCCTGGAACATCGTGCACGGCCGCGTCGGCCGCGCGATGATGGCGATCCGCGACCATGCGCTGGCCGCCGAGGCGATGGGCATCAACATCTCCATGCTCAAGACGCGCACCTTCGCGGTCAGCGCGATGTTCACCGGCGTGGCCGGCGCCCTCAGCGCCATCGCGGTGCAGTTCGTTGCGCCCGACAGCTTCGGCATCTTCGTGTCGATCTTCTTGTTCGTCGGGCTGGTGGTCGGCGGCGTTGCGTCGATCGGTGGCACCATCCTGGGGGCGTTGTTCGTGCAGTTCGTGCCGAACCTCGCGGATTCCGTGTCCAAGGCGGCACCCGGCGCAGTATATGGCGCGCTCCTGATCGCCGTCATGTTCCTGATGCCGGAAGGTGCCGGCGGTCTCATCCTATCGCTGTGGCGGCGGGTCAGGCGCTGACATTCACAGGAGGAAGCAATGCCGGAAGTCTATGTGCACGCGATCGAGGGCCGCTCAAAAGAGCAGAAGAAGGCACTGATCCAGGATATCACCAGCGCGGTGGTGAAGAATTTCGGCGTCGGCGCGGATGCCGTGCTGGTCGAGATCATCGAGACGTCGCGCGACAACAAGGCAAAGGGCGGGGTCTTGTTCAGCGAGCGCTGATCGCGTTGCATCCTGTCATCGCGACGCCGCTTGGCCTTTGTCATTGCGAGGCTGCTTGGCCGAAGCAATCTCCAGAGGGATTGCTTCGGCCAAGCGGCCTCGCAATGACAGGAACCCGGCGGCAACTTCCGGTGGTGCCCACCCCTCGAAAAATGCAGTGTAACGATCGGCTCCTGCCGGAGTCGAACGGATGCCTGCGTTTGAGGGAAAGAGCCACTTGTCAATTTCGCGAAGGCTGCTGCTGAGCAGCGTGCCGGCTGCTGCCGTGCTTGGCGTTGCGGGGCCGGTGCGGGCGGCAACGACTGACCTTGCCGTGTCGTGCGATACCACGCTGGGCCCGGCCGTGCGTGCCGCCGGCGCGGCGTTCACGGCGCGAACCGGCGTGCGGATCGACGTCTTCCCAACCGGGCCGGGCCTGCTGCTACCGCAGCTTCGACGGCAGATCCAAAACGATATCATCGTTACCAGCTTGACCACTCTGGACGATGCGAACGACGACAATCTGCTCGGCAAGGGCAAGCGTGCGGGCCCGTGGATCGACAGCCTGGTGATCGCCGGCGTGAGCGGTGCCCCCACGCCCTCACCCGACGCACCCATCGCGGCCGCCGATCCGTCGCCGGCATCCGACATCGATGGTGTTGCGATCCTGGCGCAGCTCGGTTTGCACACGGTTCCCACACTTGGAGCAATCGACTGCGATGGTGTCGTCTTCCTGCTGAATTCGGGCGCCGCCAGTGCGGGCCTGCTGCATATGACCGACGTGCATGCCAATCCGGGGCTGACCGTGTTGCGCGCCATTCCCTACAACATCGCATCGCCGCTGGTGTTTGCCGCGTCGGTCACCACGCTGTCCTGGCGGCCGAACCCACAGGCGTTCGTCGATTACCTCGCCACCGATGAGGCGATGGCTGTCCTGGCAAATGCTGGCCTGGAGACCCGATCATGAGCGACGCACCCGAGGTTCAGAAGCACGCGCTGGTCGTGCGCCTGTCACATTGGTTGATGGCGCTGTCGATTCTGGTGATGATCGGCAGCGGCTGGCGCATCTACAATGCCAGCCCGATCTTTCCATTCAGCTTTCCGGTGTGGGCGACGCTCGGCGGCGATGTTTACACGGCACTGGCGCTGCACAACGATCCCGGCGTCGCCACCGCCATCGCCTGGCATTTCGCCGGCATGTGGTTCTTGTTTCTCAGCTACCTGACTTTCGTGCTGTGGGGCGTGTTGTCCGGGCATTTCCGCCGCGATTTCCTGCCGTTGACGCCTCGATCTTTCCTGCGCGACTTCATCGCTGCGGCAACCTTCCGCCTGCCGCACCGTCTGGGCGAATACAACGCCGTGCAGAAGGCGTTTTATTGGGGCGTGATGCTGGCCGTCGCGGTGATGATCATTTCCGGCATCGCCATCTGGAAGCCGGTGCAGACCTATCCGCTTGTGTCCCTGTTCGGCGGCTTCCAGGGCGCGCGGCTGATCCATTTCCTGGCGATGGCCGGCATCGTCGGTTTCCTGCTGGTGCACATCGCGCTGGTGGCCCTGGTGCCGCGCACGCTGATTGCCATGGTGGTGGGACGCGCCACCGATCCGTCGCATCACAATGAATCGGAGATGGTGCCATGACGCTCGATCGCCGGCGCCTGTTTCGCAGCGGCCTGTCGCTGAGCGCGCTCACCTTGTTGCCGGGTTGCGATCTTTCGGATTCCGACGGCGTGCAGAGTTTCCTCGCCGCGTTCTCCCGCTGGAACGATCGCGTGCAGGCCGCCGTGTTCCGCGAGACGCGGCTGGCCCCGACCTTCCCCGAGGCGAGGGCGGTGAAGGACTTCCGCTATAACGCGTGGTACACCGCGGACAAGGCACCCGATCTCAAGGCCGCCGATTATCGCCTGATGCTGGCTGGCAAGATCGAGAACAAGCGGCCCTGGACGGTGGACCAGCTCTATGCGCTGCCGCAGGTCAGCCAGGTGACGCGGCATGTCTGCGTCGAAGGCTGGAGCATGATCGGCAAGTGGTCCGGAGCGCCGCTGAAGACGTTCCTGGAGCGGATCGGTGCCGATATGACCACGAAATATGTCGGGTTCGAATGCGCCGACGGGTATTACGAAGGCATGGACATGGCGACCGCGCTGCATCCGCAGACGATCATGGCGTTCCGCCTGTCGGATGAGATACTGCCGCGCAAATACGGCTATCCCTTCAAGATCCGCGTGCCGACCAAGCTGGGATTCAAGAATCCGAAATTTATCAGCACGATCTACGTGACCAACGATAAGCCTCGCGGCTTCTGGACGGATCGCGGCTATAACTGGTTCAGCGGGATATGATCGCATGGATAAGCGCCAAAGCTGCGCGATCGCGGTCATGGCCAAGGCGCCCCAGCCGGGGCGGTCCAAGACGCGGCTGTGCCCACCCTTGCTGCCCGAGCAAGCCGCGGCGCTGAGCGCGGCGTTTCTGCGCGACGTGACGGAGAACATCTGTCTGGCCGCGCAGGTGGAGCCGATCTCCGGCTACGTCGCATATGCACCGGAGGGTAGCGAAAGCCTGCTGCACCCGCATATCGCGGCGGGCACCGGGCTTGTGCTGGCCGACGGCTTGGGCGCCATGCCGGATGGCGTCGCGGGCTTCGGCCGGTCGCTGTTCCATGCCGTGACAGCGCTGTTTGCGCGCGGACATAACGCCGTTTGTCTGTTGAATGCCGACAGCCCCAACTTGCCGACGCGTTTCTTATGCGAAGCGGCGGCGGCCCTGGCGCGGCCGGGCGATCGGATGGTGCTGGGACCGGCCGATGACGGCGGCTATTACCTTATCGGCCTGAAAGCGCCGCACGCCGCAGTGTTTGCGGACATTGCCTGGAGCACAGAGCATGTCAGCCGACAGACTCTGCAACGCGCGGACGCCGCGGGGTTGGACGTGGAGCTCCTGCCCCAATGGTTCGACGTTGATGACCTGGCGTCGCTGGAGCGGCTTGCAGCAGAGCTAGGAACCCAGAGTGTGGGGGCCGTCGCTTACGCGGCACCGGCCACGAGGGATTGGGTCTCCTCGTCATGGCCGGGCTTGACCCGGCCATCTGCGCACGATTGATGCCGAATATATTGGCACAGCAGCATCGCACCTGGTTGCTCCTCATAGGGGGGGCGCTTGTGCTCGTGACGGCAGCGGGTTCGGTTATCTTGTTAGACGATCCCGATAACGTCGTGCTTTTCATGACCACGATCTGTATGGCGAGCGTCCTTTGGCTCGGTGCCACGGTGCTTGTCAGCCGTCGTAACTTCCCAGATGCCACCATCCGAATCGTGCTGCCCATCGCGATTGCGATGCGGCTGATTACCTTTGCAACTCCACCGCTGCTATCCACCGACATCTACCGGTACGTCTGGGATGGCCGTGTGCAGCTCGCCGGCATCAACCCATATCGCTTCATTCCCGACGCGCCGCAGCTTGCATTCCTGCGCGATGCGACGGTGTTTCCCAGCATCAACAGGGCCGACTACGCGCACACGATCTACCCGCCCGCCGCCGAGACGATCTACGCAATCGCCGCTGCCGTTGCGCCCGGTGTTTACGGCATGAAGGCCGCCATGGCGGGCTTCGACATCCTTGCCGTCGCCTGCCTGTCCGCATTGCTGCGAGACATACACCGCAGCCGCGCCGCATTACTGATCTACGCATGGTGCCCGCTGCCGGTATGGGAGTTCGCCGGCAGCGGCCACATCGACGCTGCCGCGGCGGGACTGCTCGCCTTGGCGCTGCTGTTGGCCGCACGCGGCCGGCATGTTCCACTGGGCATTACGCTAACCCTCGCCACCCTGACAAAGTTTTTGCCGGGCGTGGTGCTGCCGGCATTCTGGCGGCCTGGACGGTGGCGCGTGCTGGCCGCGTTCGTCGTGACGGCCATGGTCCTTTATCTGCCGTATATCGGCATCGGACGGCGCGTGCTCGGCTTCCTTCCCGGTTACACCACCGAGGAAGGCCTGCGCACCGGACAGGGAATTTTCCTGTTGGACGTGCTCTCGCGCATCGTGCCAATGCCGGCCTGGACATCCGCAGTCTATTTCGTCACCGTTCTGACCATCCTCGCGGCGCTTGCATGCCGCTTCGCGTTCGTCAGCGACGCGCCGGAGGGGCCGGAACAGCGGGCGAGGCAGGCGGGGGTGCTGGGGGCGGTGCTGCTGGTTGCGGTTTCGCCGCATTATCCGTGGTATTTCGGCTGGCTGGCACCGCTCGCGTGCCTGGCGCCGCTCGCCAGCGTGCTGTGGCTGCTGGCCGCCGCGCCGCTGCTGGCACACGGATCGACCGAATACCTGTTCGTGCCGGCGACGGTGTATGTTCCGGCTGCGGCGCTCGCCGTGCGGGACCTTCACAAATCGCGTAATGCCACCAAGTCGATCATTGCCACCGTGTCAGGGGACGGAAGATGACCGCGACCACGCTGAAAGACCCGCGTCGATACTTCGAGGCGGTGCGCCACCGCGACACGCAGGCCTCCGCGCCGCCGGTGTGCCTGTACCTGGAGGTCACCAACCGCTGCAACCTGTTGTGCGAGACCTGTCCGCGCACGTTCGAAGCGCTGGAACCGCCGGCCGACATGAGCTGGGGGTTGTTTACCAGCATCGTCGATCAGGTGCCGGACGTGGCGCGCGTCGTACTGCACGGCGTCGGCGAGCCGATGCTGGTGAAGTCGCTTCCGCGCATGATCCGCTACCTGAAGGACCGCGGCATTTATGTGCTGTTCAACACCAACGGCACGCTGCTGGCGCCGAAACAGCGTCAGCCGCTGATCGACACGGGGTTGGATGAGCTTCGCGTCTCGCTGGATGCCGCCGACGCGAAGTCGTTTCTCGCTGTACGGGGCAAGAACTTCTTCGACCGCATTGTGCGCAATGTGCGCGAGTTCACCGCGTTGCAACGCGAGACCGGCGCCGCGTCGCCGCGCGTGTCACTGTGGCTAACGGGGTTGAAGGAGACGATCGACCAGCTTCCCGCGTTCGTTCGTCTGGCCCACACGATGGGCGTGCGCGAGGTGCACCTGCAACGCCTGGTGTTCGACGATGACGGCTACGGCCTGGCGCGCGCCGATTCGTCGTTGTTCGAACGCCTGCGTGCGGAAGAGTCGCAGGCGGTCGAGGACGCCACGCTGCTCGCGCGCGATCTCGGCATCGAGCTGGATGCGTCGGGCGCCACGGAACCGGGGCTGAGCCTGCAACGGCAGGAAGATGCGCAGCCCTGGTCGGCCTGCCGCCGTCCGTGGTCACTGATGTATTTCACGGCGCATGGGCGCGCCCTGCCGTGCTGCATCGCGCCGTTCTCCGCACGCGGTTACGAAACCTACACGCTGGGTGACGCCACGCAGCAGACACTGCGCGAGATCTGGAATGGCGCGGCGTACCAGGATTTTCGCGGCGCGCTTCTGGGTGACACGCCACCGAAGCCGTGTGCGAACTGCGGGCTGCGGTGGAGTTTGTAGAGGCGGCAGCGAAAGACGATGCGAGCGTGCAGGTGCCATGCCTGCCATCCCGTGTCATGGCCGGGCTTGAGCCGGCCACCCACGTCTCGCTTTCCGAAATGCGGCAATGCCGTGGGTCGCCGGGACAAGCCCGGCCATGACACAGCAGCGACTCGAGGGCGTCGCCGCCATCATACCCACGCTGAACGAGGCGGAAACCATCGCCGCGGTGATCGCGGAATTACCCCGTGGCATCGTCCGCGACGTTATCGTTTCTGACAGCGGCAGCCGTGACGGCACCCAGGCTATCGCTCAGGCCGTTGGCGCGCGCGTTGTGGCGCTGACCGAGCGTGGCTACGGTCGGGCCTGCGCCGCCGGCGCCGCCGCGGCCGACCCGGATTGTCGCATCATCCTGTTCCTTGATGGCGACGGTGCCGACCGGGCCGATCTGGCCGCCGCGCTGATCGAGCCGATTCAGGCGGGGACACATGACTTCGTCATCGCCTCACGCGTCCGCGGCGAGCGTGAGCCGGGGTCGATGCTCTGGCACCAGGTGCTGGCCGGCCGGCTCGCTGGCTGGATCATGTCAGCGCTGTATCGCATCCACTACACCGACATGTGTGCGTTCCGCGCAATCCGCCGCGACGCGCTGGAACGGTTGGACATGCGCGAAACGACCTATGGCTGGAACATCGAGATGCAGATGAAGGCCGCACGCGCTGGACTGCGGATTCTCGAACTTCCGATGCCCTATCGGTGTCGAGCCGGCGGAACCTCGAAGGTCGCCGGATCGCTGCGCGGCAGCGTGCGCGCCGCCTGGCGGATTGGGCTGACGATCCTTCGTGTGGCAGCATCGCGCGGACGCTAACCACGCAAGGAGGCAGTCCCATGGCCCAGAAGCTGACCGCCGCAGAACGCGCGACCCTGTCCGCCACGCTGCCGGCGTGGGAAATCCCGCAAGGTCGCGATGCGATTCGCCGCGAGCTGCGCTTTCGCGATTTCAGCGAGGCCTGGGGCTTCATGGCGCGCGTCGCGCTGCTGGCCGAACAACATAATCACCACCCGGACTGGTCGAACGTGTGGAACACGGTGCGGATCGAACTTTCCACGCACGATGCTGGCGGATTGACCGACAAAGACGTGGAGCTGGCCAAGGCGATCGACGCGCTGCTGGCGTGAGCGGGCCGAGCTTTCCCGAGCGCGCGCTGGCGATCCGCCGGGCGACGGCACGCCTGTGCCGGCGGCTGGATTGGGCGCCGCTGCACGAGGTGCCGCTGCCCAACGGCCGTCGCGCCGATATCCTGGCGCTGCGACCAGACGGCGGATTCGTGTGCATCGAGGTAAAGTCGGGGCCGCGCGACTTCCTGGTCGATCTGAAATGGCCCGACTACCGGGAGTTCGCCGACGCATTGTTCTTCGCCGTGGACACGGACTTTCCGCAGGCGCTGCTGCCGGCGCAGACCGGCCTGATCGTCGCGGCGGGCATCGAGGCGGAGCTGCTGCGCGACGCTCCAGCGCATCCCGTTGCGCCTGCGCGCCGGCGCGCGCAGTTGCAACGGTTCGCGCTGCTGGCCGCAGGGCGGTTGGCGGCATTGGAAGATCCGGATGGGGTCGCCGATCTGCGGGCTGCGCTGCGGGTGGAGTAGCGGGCAGTTAAGGTTCCCTCCTCCCACAAGGGGAGGGGGGAACCTCATAACCTCGGCCTCGCTCGCGTTCAGTGCCGCGTGGGAATCCGCACTGGCATGGAAACGATCCCATGGATCACGTTGGAGTAGCTGCGCTTCGGCTCGTCCGTCAGTTCGATCACCGGGAAGCGCTTGAGGATCTCCTCCCACAGGATGGTCAACTGCATCTCAGCCAGGCGGTTGCCGACGCAGCGATGGATGCCGAATCCGAACGACAGATGCTGCCGCGGGCGCGCCCGGTCGATGATGAATTCGTTGGCGTGGTCTATGCCTTCGTCATCCCGGTTGCCGGAGATGTACCACATCGCGACCTTGTCGCCGGCGCGGATCGTCTTGCCGCCGAGCTCGAATTCTTGCACCGCGGTGCGGCGCATATGGATCACCGGCGTCTGCCAGCGGATGATCTCCGGCACCAGGCTGGTGACCAATGCGGGATTGTCGCGCAGCTTCTGATACTCGTGCGGATGCTTGTTCAGCGCCCACACCCCGCCGGAAATCGAATTGCGCGTCGTGTCGTTGCCGCCGACGATCAGCAGGATCAGATTGCCCAGGAACTCATGCGGCCGCGACGGCAGATCGCGCGTCGCCTCGCCGTGCGCGAGCATGGAGATCAGGTCGGGCCGCGGCGGCTGCTTCGCGCGTTCGTGCCAAAGTTCGGTGAAGTAAGCCACCGCCTGCTGCAATACCGCGTCGCGCTTTTCTTCCGAATCGATCTCGGTCCCCGCGCGCGTGTTCACTGACGCGACGTTCGACCAATACGTCAGCGTGCGTCGCTGCTCGAACGGAAAATCGAACAATGTCGCCAGCATCTGCGTGGTGAGCTCGATGGAGACGCGATCGACCCAGTCGAACGTCTCGCCGATCGGCAGGTTATCGAGGATGCGGCCGGCGCGCTCGCGGATGGTGCCTGACAGGTTCTGCAAATTCCCTGGCGCCACGATCGGCGACACTACCTTCCGCTGCTCATCGTGCTTCGGCGGGTCCATGGAAATGAAGCTGGGGCGGCGCGAGTCCATCGGCACGTCGCGGATCACGATCCCCCCCAGCAGCGCATCGGAGGAGAACACCTTGTGGTTGGTATCCACCGCCATGATGTCGCGGTACTTGGTAACCGACCAGTATGACCCGTAAATCCCGTCGCGCGTATAATGCACCGGATCGTCGCGGCGCAGGCGCGCGAAGAACGCTTCCCAGGTGTCGTCCTGGTAAAGGTATGGATTGCTCACGTCGATCTGATCCAGCGAAAGGGACCAGGCATCGCGATGGGCGTCGCTCTTGGGGTCGAAATGAACCGGTGCGTTCATGGCCTCCCTCCTGGGTCTGCTTTCTGAGGAGCATCGCCAAGCTTCCGAATCAAGGGTAGGCGGGGCGGGGGCGCTAGTAAACCTCGCCTACGGGGCCGGAGACGGCCTGGCCCCAGTGTTATTGCGGCGGCGGATCGGCAGCAGCGTGCCCATCAGCTCGTGCGGCCGTGTCGGCAGGTCGCGCTTCGCGTGTACCGCACGCAACGTCCGCAGCCGCGCCGCTGATCGACCCGCGGCTGCTACGCCGCCCGCACGCCACTGACGAACAAGTTCACCTGGCTCGTCAATTGCTCGCTTTTCTGGGCCAGTTCGCCGGCGGCGCGCAGCACCTCGGCGGCGGCGGTGCCGGTCTGCCGGGCGGACTGGCTGACGCCGCTGATATTGTCCGTCACATCCTGGGTCGCCTTCGCCGTCTGCTGCACATTCTGGCTGATTTCCGAGCTCGCCGACCCCTGCTCCCGCACCGCGGAAGCGATCGTCGCGGCGTTGCTGCCGAGCTCGTCGATCGTGGCGGTGATGCCCCGGATGGCGCCGACGGCCTCGGCCGTCGCAGCCTGGATCTGGGTGATCTGCGCGCCGATCTCTTCGGTCGCGCGGCTGGTCTGGCTGGCCAGGTTCTTCACCTCGGAGGCCACCACGGCGAAGCCCTTGCCGGCATCGCCGGCGCGCGCTGCCTCGATCGTCGCATTGAGCGCCAGCAGGTTGGTCTGGCTCGCAATGCTGGTGATGATGCCGACGATGTGCCCGATCTTCTGTGCCCCTTCGTCGAGCGCCTTCACGATCGCATCGGTGCGCCTGGCGTCTTCTATCGCCTTGCTGCTGATGTCCGCCGCGTGAGTGACCAGACGGGCGATCTCCTCGATCGAGGCGGTCAGTTCCTCGGCTGCAGTCGCGGCGCTCTGCACGCCACCACTGGCCTCCACCGCGGCCGAGGTGACCGCGGCGGCCTGTTGGTCCGCGGCACTCGCCGCGGTCGCCATGGTCTGCGCGGCGTCATGCCAACCGGTGGCATCGGTGGCCAATCGGGCCACCAGGTGACCGACCTCGCGTTCGAAATTGTCGGCCATCCGGTTCAGCGTGGCTTTCTGGTCGGCGGCCGCCTTCAGCTTCATCGCGTCCTGCGCCGCCGCCATCTCCCGCATGTCCCGCGCGTTCTTCTGGAACACCAACAGGCCGCGGGCGAGCGAGCCGATCTCGTCCTGGCGGTCGGCGCCCGGCGCGTTCACCGTCAGGTCGCCATTGGCCAGGCGATCGACCGCGCCGGTGACCGCGCCCAGCGAGGCGCCGATGTCATGGTTGATGCACCAGGCCGCGGCCAAGGTCAGCAGCAGGATCAGGCCGCCGGCGAGCGACAGCCGCAGCAGCGCCGCATGCAGCGCGCGCTGCAAATCGTCCATCGGGGCGGCAGCGAAGGCGATCGCGTTCCATGGCGCGAAACGCGCCACGTAAGACAGCTTCGACTGCGGTGCGCGCATTCCGGATGACTGTTGCGCATAATAGATGACCCCGGCGTCGGCGTTGCGCAGCGCATCAAGCGCCAGTTGGGTGGTGGTGTGGCCGTGGATGTCCGTGCCGATCGGCTTCCTGCCTTCCAGCGCCGGTATTCCGCCATGCGCCAGCACGATACCCTCGGGCAATTGGAACACGACATAGCCTGTGCCATTGTCGAAATGCATCGCGTGCACGGCGGCGCGCAATTGCGCCACCGCGGCCTCGTGCGTGAGCTGGCCGGCCGCCTCCCGCTTCGCCAGCATATCGGCGAATCCACTGGCCATCTGCACCCCAGTGCGCAGCTTCTCGATCCGGTCGCTGACCATCCGGTCGCGCAACTGCGTCGCGGCCAGCGCGACCAGGGTGACCACGGCGATGCCGGAGAGCGCCAACAGCAGGACCAGCTTGATACGAATCCGGAGGCGGGCGAGCATTCTCATATCATAACGATCATGTAGCGAGTGTGGTTATGGCGACGCAATGGCCTCGGCGGATGCCGGGCATCGCGTGTTGGCATGGTCGTCGTGCTATCGCGGATTGGGACGGTCGAAGGAGCCGCATCATGCCCAAACTTCGTTAAGCAGGGCTTAATTGCAGCGAACGGCAACCAGCGGGCGAACCGCCCGCCGTTTATTGCAATCCGGGCGGCCAATCATTGCAGTTCGCTACAGGCAGATCACCGGGGAAGCCAGGTCGAACCTCTCGCGGAATCTTGCGAACGATCGAGCGCCATGGGATGATTCGCTTGGCCATGCCGAGCAGGGCTGAATCATGCCAAACGGACCCATGATCGGGTGGAACTGGAACTGCTGCCTGGCGCATCGCGAAACACATCCTGTCCAGCCGTGCGCGCACAGATTACGCCATTCATAAACCTGAACGCCGATCGAGCAGCGGCGATGCCGCCAGCGTCTGTGAGCGTTGGCGTCCCAGCCGTAGCACGATGAGCGCACCGGCAATGCCGCAAAGACCGTGGCGAGGTGTGGTTCTTAGATGACCACGAACGCCTTTCCTTCCACAGCACGATCATTGCGTCGGCCATACGTCGTCACGGAACAGCTTGGGACCGCTGACATCGATCAGTGGAGCGGCCGGGAGGCGGCGTCCAGTGCGCGCGCCGCAGCGTTCAAGCGAATGGGCTTCGCACGACATAGGCGGCGCCGACCATGTCGATGCGCGTGCCGCCTGGAAGGTGCATCGTGGCGGCGCCGTCCGTCGCCGGCGCCGTCGAATCGGCACCGGCGAGATTCAGCATGTTCATGTCGATGCGCAGTTCGCCGGGTGGCTCGAAGCGGTCCGGCATGCCAGCCACCGCGAGCGTGCTGCTGACACCACCGACACTGACGCTGTCATTCCTGGCGCCAAACAAGAATGACGTGCGTGCCGTGTCGGGGTCGCTGCTGCCGGTCAGGATCAGCATGCCGGCGGCGACGCTGCCGGACGGCGCATTCGTTAGCGCACCGGCGATGGTTGGCGCAGCTTCGCTACCGCCGCTGTAGAATATGACCGTGCCGGCGCCGCCGGTCAGCACTGAACTGCCGGCCGGGCGTGCTGTGCGCGGAGGGGTCATTGCGTTATCGCCGTCGGTTATGTTCAAGCTGCCTTGCGGAAGGTTGGCGGGATGCCGGCTTTCGGCAACTGGCCGTGCATCGGTTCGGCCGGCAGCCCTTCGTGCAACACGCGCCGCGCCTCGAACAATTTGTTGAGGTCGATGCCGGTGCGGAACCCCATGCTTTCCAGCATGAACACCAAATCTTCAGTGACGACATTGCCGGATGCGCCCGGCGCATAAGGGCAGCCGCCGAGTCCGGCCAGGCAGGAATCGAAGGCGCGGATGCCTTCCTCCAGACCAGCCAGCGCGTTGGCGATGCCAAGGCCGCAGGTGTCGTGCAAGTGCAGGCCGTACAGCGTGCCGCCGATCGCCTCACGCGTGGCGCGCACGACTTCCTTGATCTGCGCCGGATGCGCATAGCCGACGGTGTCGGCCAGCATGATCTCGTCGGCGCCGGCATCTGCCAGGCCCTTGGCCATCGCTACCGTCTGCGCCGTGGTCACCACGCCGTCGATCGAACATCCGAAAGCGGTGGAAACGCCGACCACCAGCGGCACCTTGCGCGGCTGCGCGTGCAGCCAGTCGCAAATGCCGCGCATCATCTCGATCGATTCGGCTGGCGCGCGATTAAGGTTGGCGCGGCTGTGGCCCTCGCTGACCGAGACGGGGATGCTGATCTTGTGCACCCCGGCGTTGTAGGCGTTCTGCACGCCGCGCAGATTCGGCGCCAGCGTCTGCACTGTCAGGCCAGGCGCTTCCGCCAGCACGCGCGCAACGATCTCCGGTGTGTCGGCAAGCTGCGGGATGACACGGGGCGGCACGAAGCTGCCGACCTCGATTTCGCGCACGCCGGCGGCGGCGATCGAGGCGATCCAGCGCACCTTGTCGTCGGTGGTCATGCGGGTCTTGGCGATCTGCAGCCCGTCGCGCGGGCCGACTTCGCAGATGGAAACGAATTCGCTCATGGCGTGGGCACCTTCGGGGAGTCTCGATTGGGAAGAGGGTGCGGCGGGGGGAGGGGAAAGGCAAGGCGGACGGCTCCGATGGCGCCTGATACCTGGCTCGCGGCAGATCATCGGCAAGTGCCAGCTCGACCGGCCGCACCGGACCATGATCGGAAACGACGGGTTCCGGATGGTCCGGCTCCGTTCCGCCTTATCCGAGGCGCGCCCGCGACATCGCGGTGTCTCGGGTGCCCGATCCGAGGCGCGCCGCCCCATCGGCAGCCCGCACCACGCGCAGGAATCCGCTGACCTGCTCCTGCAACGTCTCGGCGTTTTGCGCGACCTGATCCGCATCGGCCCGCACCTTGCCGCTGGTCGCATCGGCGCTCGCGGAAATCTGCGAGACTTCCTGCATCGCGCTGACGGAGTCCTCCGTCGCCGCGGTCACCGTCTGCACGCTGGCGGCAATGTCGCGCGTCGTCGCCGTTTGCTCTTCCACCGCCGATGCGATCGCTGCTGCGATGCCGCTCACCTCGCCGATCGCCGCACCCACGGCCTGTACCGCGGTCGCTGCCTCACCGGTCACCGCGCGGATCGCCGCGATCTGTGTGGAAATATCCTCGGTTGCCTTTGCGGTCTGAGTCGCCAGCGCCTTCACCTCGCCGGCAACCACGGCAAATCCCTTGCCCGCGTCGCCCGCACGCGCCGCTTCGATCGTGGCGTTCAGCGCCAGCAGATTGGTGCGCCCGGCGATGGCGGCAATCAACCGCACGACGTCGCCGACGCGATCCGCTGCCGCGACCGTGCTCGCCACTTTCTGGTTCGTCACGTCCGCGCGTTCCACGGCAAGCTCCACCGCGCGCGTCGCGCGATGCACCTGCTGGCCGATCTCGTTGATGCTTGCCGACATTTGTTCCGCGGCGGCGGCGACCGCACCGAGATTGGCGGTTGAGGTCGTGGCGCCCGCGGCGGCTCGGGCCGAGCTCTCACGCGCGCGCAATGCCGCATCCGACATTTCGGCTGCGGTGGCCCGCATCGCCTCCGCCGACCGGGCCAGGCTCTCCATCACGGCGGTGACCGACGCGCCGAATTCCTGGACGTGACGGTCCATCTCTGTTTGCCGGCGTTGCTGCAGCACGCGCGCCGTTTCTCCCGCTTCGTGCAACCGCTGCGTCTCCTGCGCATTCTGGCGGAACACCAGCAAGGCCTGCGCCATCTGGCCGACTTCGTCCTTCCGGTTGGTGGCGGGAATGTCCGTGTCCAGCGCGCCGTCGGCGAGTCGCCGCATCGCTGCCGCCATCGCCAGGATCGGGCGGGCGATCCGTTGGCCGAGCAACATGGTCACGATGATCGCTGTGCCGGCCGCGCCGAGTGCGGCGAGCACGAAAATCAGCCGTGCCATGTGTATTTCGCGCCGGGCTGCGGCCACCAGGCGAGTCTTTTGCGCCTGCACTGCCTCGCTCAGTCGCGCCTGCTGCACGCTGAACGTGTCGTACGCGCCTTGCGCGCTGCTCATGAAGATCAGTGCATAGCCGGGGTTGCCGGCCATGCCGATCACCTGCTGTGCGGCGCCGGTATAGTCCTTCAGCGTCGCGCCGATGCTTTGGGCCAGCGGATGCAGGCTGGGGTCGGTGCCGACCGCGCCCGCGACCGCTATGACCTGCTTGTCAAGATCAGCCACCTGCTGGCCTAGCGCGGTCGCAATTGCCTGGGTCTTCTGGGCGTCGGAGTCGTTGGCACCCTCCGAGCTCAGCCGGTACAACGCGGCGTGGATGGCGTTGACTTGCCCCCCCAGGCCGGCTACCAGCTCGGCGCGGCGAAACACACCCTGGCTCAGCTCATCGAGTGCTTGCTCGTCGTACGCCAGCAGCACGCCGGCATACAGGGTGAGGCCGAGCAGCGCCGCCACCAACAGTGCTGGCGCCAGGAACAGCTTGGCGCGCAGGGACAGGTCTTGCAGGCGCGATGCTGGGGACCCCATGCCGCACCAGCGCTACGGGCGATAGAAGCCGACGCCGACCACGTAATTTCCCACCCGTTCGATGAACGACGACTTCTGCTCGATCTTTTTGGTCAGTGGATCGAACCAGCGGTAATCCACCCAGCCGCTGCCCTTCGAAGTTGCAAGATCGATCATTTCCTTGTTGTACAGCTTGCCGTCGGCGTCACGCAGATTGAGGTTGGTATGGCCGATCATGGCCATGTTGGCGCCGTGCGCCACGGTGTTGCCGTCCATCGATCGCACGAACACGTAAAGGTCGCGATCGACGAACGACCCATGCCGATCGTCGAATGCCGGGAAAGCCTTGTCCGCCCCGACCTTTTGCAGATAGTCGCCGGCCTTTTCACACAGTGTCTTGGCTTCCTGGGCCGTGCCATGCTCCCCGGCCCGTGCGGGCACAAGCGGCACCACGGCAGCCATGGCGGCTGCCAATAACGCTCGACGCAGCATGTTGCGCATTCTCCCGCACCAATCAGTCTGCGCAGTGTGCCGCCAAAATATGAATAAGCGGTTAGTAAGCCGGCGGGGAAAGCGATGCTCTGCCTGCCTACGAAACAGCGAAACGATCGACCCATCGTCGGCGCGTCCCTCGTCACGGCGGGTGCGGCCGGCGAGGCTGCCTGTGCGGCGGCCGATATTACGCCTGCACGAACTCCCCCGACTTCCCCCCCGCCTTGTGCACCAGGCGCAGCGCGTCGATCCGCATGCCGCGATCGACCGACTTGCACATGTCGTACACCGTCAGCGCGGCGACCGAGGCCGCGGTCAGCGCCTCCATCTCCACCCCGGTCTGGCCAGTGGTGCGCACCGTGGCGGCGATCTCCACGGCGTCGGCCTCGGCGGTCAGCTCCAGCGTGACGGCGCTGATCGGCAGCGGATGGCACAGCGGGATCAGCTCCGACGCGCGCTTCGCCGCCATGATGCCGGCGATGCGCGCGACGCCGAGCACGTCGCCCTTCTTCGCGGTGCCGGCGCGGATCATCGCCGCCGTCGCAGGCTGCATCAGCACGCGGACGCGCGCGGTGGCGGTGCGGTCGGTCGCCGGCTTGGCGGATACGTCCACCATGACGGCATTGCCGGCGGAATCGAAGTGGGTGAAGGACATCGCTTGACAGCTCCTCTCCCGATTGCGGGGAGGGTGCAGCGCGCGGCATGCAACACCCTCACCCCAACCCTCTCCCGCAAGCGGGAGAGGGGGCGCTAGTACCCGAGCAGCTCACGCGTCGCCGCGGCCACATCCGCCTGGCGCATCAGGCTTTCCCCTATCAGGTACGCCTGCGGGCCGACGGCGGCCAGGCGGCGCAGATCGTCGGTGGTGCGGATGCCGCTCTCGGCCACCAGGAACCGCTCGGCCGGCACTTGCGGTGCCAGACGCTCGGTCACCGCCAGGTCGGTCCGCAGCGTGCGCAAGTCGCGGTTGTTGATCCCGATCAGCGAGGTTTCCAGGCCCAGCGCACGTTCCAGCTCCCGCTCGTCGTGCACTTCCACCAGTACGTCCATGTCGAGGCCGCGGGCGATCGCCTCCAGCTCGCGTGCCTGGTTGTCGCTGAGCGCCGCCATGATCAGCAGGATGCAGTCCGCGCCGATCGCGCGGCTTTCGTACACCTGCCAGGGATCGAGCATGAAATCCTTGCGCAGCACCGGCAGGTCGACTTCCGCCCGTACCGCCTGCAAATACGCCGCGCTGCCCTGGAAATAACGCGCGTCGGTCAGCACCGACAGGCAGGTGGCGCCGCCGTCGCGGTAGGCGCGCGCTAACGCTGGGGGATCGAAATCGGCACGGATCAGCCCGCCGGATGGCGAGGCCTTCTTGATCTCCGCGACCAGTCCGTAGCGCCCGGTGGCGACGGTCTGTTTCAGCGCGCGGCCGAACCCGCGCGGCTTGTCGGTCTGCGCGGAGATGGCCTGGCGCAGCGTCTCGACGCTGTGCGCATTCTTGCGCTGTGCCACGTCGGCCAACGTGTCGGTGCAGATGCGCGCGAGCACGTCCGGCATCGCAGTGTTGGTGTCCGGCATCCTGTCTCCTCAACGCGCGATGGGCTAGCCTGGCAGCGCCGTCTCGCGCCGCAGCGTCTGCAACGCGGCGAGTGCCGCGCCGGACGCGATCGCATCCGCGGCGATCGCCGCACCTTCGCGCAGCGTCTCGGCACGCCCGGCGACGATCAGCGCGGCGGCGGCGTTCAGCACCACCGTGTCGCGATATGGGCCCGCGGCGCCCTCGAGCAAAGCGGTCAGGCTGGCGGCGTTGAGCGTGGCGTCGCCGCCGCGGATCGCCTCGATGGGGGCGCGTGGCAGGCCGGCATCCTCGGGCGTGACGGTGAAGCTGGTAATCTCGCCATCGCGCAGCGCCGTGACCTGGTTCTCGCCGGCTACGGTGAGCTCGTCGAGGCCGAGGCCGTGTACGATCCAGGCCGACGTGCTGCCCAGCGCGCGTAGCGTCTCCGCCATCGGCCGGGTCCATTCGGGGGCGAACACGCCGGCGAGCTGTCGGCGGACCCGGGCCGGATTGGTCATCGGTCCCAGCAGGTTGAAGATCGTGCGGGTGCCCAGCTCGACGCGCGGGCCGGCAGCGTGGCGCGTGGACGGGTGGTGGCGCGGCGCGAACAAGAAGACGCAGTTGGCGGCGAGCAGGATGTCGGACAGGCGCTCCAGCGGGGCATCGACGTTGACGCCGAGCGCGGTGAGCACGTCGGCCCCGCCGCTGCGCGACGACAGGGCGCGGTTGCCGTGCTTGGCCACGGGCACGCCGGCGCCGGCCACGACGAAGGTCACGGCGGTGGAGACGTTCAGCGTGCCGGCGTTGTCTCCGCCGGTGCCGCACACGTCGATCGCGTCGTCGGGCGCGGCGATGGCGGTCATGCGGCCGCGCATGGCGCGGACGGCGCCGGTGATCTCGGCGACGGTCTCGCCGCGCAGGCGCATGGCCATCAGCATGGCGCCGATCTGCGCCGGGGTGGCCTCGCCGGACATGATGATGTCGAACGCGGTTTCCGCGTCCTCGGCGGACAGCTTGTCGCCGGCGGCGAGGCGGGCGAGGAGGGGTTTGAGGTTGTTGGACATGGGGGCGCCGGTCAGGCGGCGCGGGCGGTTGCGCCGAAATCGGCGCGCCACGCCCATGCAACGACATTACGATGATCGACGAACAGGCTCATGGCGGCGCCATCCTTGCCCGGCGGCGGCCGGCGGGTCAACGCCAGCGCGAAACGGCGCCAGGGCAACTGCATTTGTCGGAGGCGAGGGGAGAGCGCCGATCGGGCTCGCCGCTTCGCCTGCAAGGCGTGTGTGCGGACCGTTTCGGTTTTGATTCTTAACACCGAGGAAGATCGAGGACCACGGTGAACCACGGAGCTATCGTGCCCTCGAGCAGCCACGTGTGTAGCCGTGGAATACAAAGGGTTCTATGGCAGACGGGAAGTTTGCTTCAGCGAGCCTCGCCGGGAAAGCCCCTTCGTGGCGCTCCGTGGTCCTCGATCTTCCTCCGTGTTAAGAATCAAAGTCGAAACGGTCCGCACCGGCGCATCATAGGTGTTCGCGGGCTGTCCCAGCATATGCGATTGCTCCGGAAACGGCGGCGACCGGGCCTCGCGCCCTTCTGTCAATTTCCGCCGCCAGCACGGCCGCCGAGACAAAATTTACCCGCGGACGGCGCGCGCCGCAATTTTCTGCTGTGATTCCCTGCGACAGCGCGACCCAACCGCGCGTGCCGTTCCGGCGCTTCACGCGAAGGGTAAATCGGCTATAGTCGCCCTCGAATAAGGGGAGGCGATCATGTCGAAACATCCGGAGACCCTGGCTCTGCATGCCGGCTGGCGGCGAGATTCCGCAACCAACGCGGTGGCCGTGCCCATCTACCAGACAACATCCTATCAATTCGACAGCACCGAGCACGCCGCAAACCTGTTCGCGCTGAAGGAACTCGGCAACATCTACACGCGCATCATGAATCCAACGCAGGACGCGTTCGAGAAACGCATCGCGGCGGTGGAAGGCGGCGTGGCGGCACTTGCGCTGGCATCCGGCCAGGCGGCCTCGGCGTTTACGGTACAGAACCTCGCGCGCGCCGGCGATAACATCGTGAGCTCCACGGACCTCTACGGCGGCACCTGGAACTTGTTCAACAACACGCTGAAGGACATGGGAATCGAGACGCGCTTCGTCGATCCCGCCGATCCCGAGGCGTTCGCGCGCGCCACCGACGATCGCACGCGCGCCTATTACGCCGAGACGCTGCCAAATCCGAAACTGGTGGCCTTCCCAATCGCTGAAGTTGCCGCAATCGGCCGCAAGTTCGGCATTCCGCTGATCATGGACAACACCGCCGCGCCGCTGCTGGTGAAGCCGTTCGAGCATGGTGCCGCGGTCACGATGTACTCGACCACCAAGTATATCGGCGGCCATGGCACGTCGATCGGCGGCGTGGTGATCGACGGCGGCAATTTCGACTGGGAGGCGCACCCGACGCGCCAGCCGCTGTTGAATACGCCCGACCCAAGCTACCACGGCGCGGTGTGGACTCAGGCGGTGAAGCCGCTGGGCCCGATCGCCTATATCATCCGCATGCGCGTCGTGCTGCTGCGCGATCTCGGCGCGGCGATGGCGCCGTTCAACGCCTTCTTGTTCCTGCAGGGGCTGGAGACACTCGCGCTGCGCATGCGCGAGCACAGCAAGAATGCACTGGCGGTGGCGCAGTTCCTGGCCGGCCGCAAAGACGTGACGCGGGTGATCCATCCGGCGTTCCACAAGGGAATCGGCGCGGAACGCACGGCAAAATACCTGCCGCACGGCCAGGGCGGCCTGGTCGGATTCGAACTCGCCGGCGGCATGGATGCGGGGCGCAAGTTCATCGACGCGCTGCAGATGATCTATCACGTGGCGAATATCGGCGACGCGCGAAGCCTGGCGATCCATCCGGCGAGCACGACGCACTCGCAACTTTCGGCCGCGGAGCAAGAGGCGACGGGGGTGACGCAGGGATATGTGCGGCTGTCGGTGGGGATCGAGCATATCGACGACATTCTCGCCGATCTGACCCAGGCGCTGGACGCCGCCGGTGGTCCACGATGAAACAGGCGGCCGCGTAGGCCGAGCCAGCGGTCAGGCGGCGCGGGCGGGTTCGTTGCGGCCGCGCGCGATGGCCAGGAAGTTCGCCAGTAGCTTGTGACCGTGCTCTGACGCGATGCTCTCCGGGTGGAACTGCACGCCGTAGATGGGCAGCGTGCGGTGGCGCAGGCCCATCAGGATGCCGTCCTCGGTCCAGGCCGTGGCGGCGAGTTCCGCCGGCAGCGTGGCGCGATCGACGATCAGGCTGTGGTAGCGGGTGGCGGTGAAGGGACTGGGCACGCCCTCCAGGATGTCGGTGCCGGCGTGGAAGATGCGGCTGGTCTTGCCGTGCATCGGCGCGGGCGCGCGCACGACGTTGCCGCCGAATGCCTGGCCGATCGCCTGGTGGCCGAGGCAGACGCCGAGGATGGGGATTTTCCCGGCGGCGGCGGCGATCAGGTCCAGGCAGATGCCGGCCTCGTTCGGTGTGCACGGGCCGGGGGACAGCACGATCGCTTCCGGCTGGCGGGCGAGGGCTTCGGCGACGGTCAGCTTGTCGTTGCGTACGACGTCGCACTGGCCGCCCACTTCGCCGAGGAAGTGGAACAGATTGAAGGTGAAGCTGTCGTAGTTGTCGATCAGCAGGATCATGGTGGCGCATCCTGGCCCGGCGGGCGGCCGCGGGTCAACGGGCGCTTTCCCGATTGTCGGAAGCGTAGCAGAACCGCTTTGCATCCTGTGCTGATATGCACGATAACATGGGCAATATAGCATGAGGAGCGCGATCGTGGCTGCCGTCGGTGCCATCGGCAGGATCGGCCGGCGCCGGGTCCGTCGTGCTCGACCTTGGATTGGCGAATGCCGTGCGCCGAGGCCTGCCGATGTCCGCGCTGGATCGATTGATCGCTGACGGTGTCGTTACAGAGCATGAAGTGGAACAATACTTCATCCCAAGACGAACGATCTATGCGCGCCGGCAGAAGGGAACACTCTCACGCGAGCAAAGCGACATGGTGGTGCGCCTGGCTCGTATCCAGGCGATGGCGGACGACGTGTTCGGCAACCGGCGTAACGCGCTTGCGTGGTTACGGGAGGCGAATGGTGCGCTGGCGGGACAGGCGCCGCTTTCCGTGCTCGACACGGAGGAGGGTGGCCGGCTGGTGGAAGCAGTGCTTGGGCGCATTGCGCACGGGATCGTCGAATAGGTGCGCGTCTGGCGGTTGGCGCTTGGGCGGTTTCACGAACTCGATGGTGAAGGCGCGCGGCTCTACGGCGGGCGATGGAACAGTCCCGGGGTCCCGGTGATCTATGGCGCAACCCACCTATCGCTTGCGCTGCTCGAACAACTTGTTCACCTGAATCCGGATCGTCTGCCCGCAGCGTTTCGCGCGTTCAACATCGATGTGCCGGATAATGCAACGCATGAGGTGGCGGGCGCATCCGTCGCGATCGGCGATGTCGAAGCGTGCCGGCGCCAGGGGGATGCGTGGGTAGCGCCCCGGCGATCCGCCGCGCTGATTGTGCCGTCGATACTGGTGCCCGCAAGGCTGCGTCCTGGCGACGTTGTCACGGACGAGCGGAACGTGTTGCTCAACCCGAGGCATCCGTCGGCTCGATTGTGGCGCGCCGTGGAAACTTCGTTCCGGATTGACTCGCGCCTGCGACGCGTGGCGGCGGAGCGATAGTGGGGATCGCGTCCAAGGTTCTGGGATCACCAGTCAATGCTTCGTCGCTTCGCTCCTGGCGATGACAGGTGAGATCGGGAGATTCCACTCAAGGTTCCCGATACCTGGTACTCCCTTGCGCAGTGATTTTGGCCGATTGCACGAAGCGAAAACCAGGGCTGGAAGCCGCTTGCGCAGCGGCTTCGTGTAGGTGCGTCAACTCTTCCGTCATCATTTGTTGGCGGCATCGCGAAGCAAGCATTTCAACGCAGATGACAGAGGAAGCACGCAGAACTCGCAGATAGCGCGCGGCTGAATGATCTGCCGGGGAGGGCGGGCTCTGGCACAAGATTCGCGCGATGCGGGTCTCACGGTAGGGCAACCATGCAACATCAAGGTGCGCTGCCATGGCGTTGTGCTCGGCGACATGGCATGCTTTCGGCCGAACTGAAGACAAGCAAGGAATTTGGTGATTGCATCGCATTGCAATGCACCAACTATCTGAAAGCGACCTGCCTGTTGCTCAATTCCCAAAAACCAGTCCCGGAAATCGATTGTGTGGTTCAAGGCCGATGAATCGCACTAAATCATCTGCATCTTCTGTTATCTGCGCTTAAATACTTTCTCGTCTTGCGCGCCGCGAGTACTGGCCTGCGTGGCTCGACCGTATGGGATCCCAGCCGACGCGAGTCATAAGCGCAGCTTGCTTTGCCGGCCGAGTCAAAACCACTGCGCAGCGGTACTCGTATTATCCGTGCAGTCAGTCGGCTGCTTCCGCCATCTTCCGAGGCCGGCTCGCGTCTTTCAGCTTGCGTCTGGGGACCACGACCTTCGCCATGGGTAGCTTCACCTTGCCGGAGACCGTCTGCGTTGCCTTGCGCAATACGGTCGGCTTTGGTGTGGCTGGCGCGACCGGCTTGGCGGCTGCCTTGGCAGGTGCTTTCGCGAGTGGTTGCGCAGCGACCTTCCGCCCGGCTCGCGCTGCCTTCGGAAGCACCTCTGCCGCCGCCGGCGCTTCTCCCTCCGCCATGTCCAGCCCGAACAGCGCGGACACGTCGTCGGATTGCAGCACCTTGCCGGAGGCGGGGGCGCGCTTCGCCAGCGGCAGCGCGTCGCCGATGCGCGCGACCAGGTCGTTCTCGTCCACCGCGCGCAGGCGGAACAGCAGCTCCGGCTTCGCGTCGAGGCGGGCGCCGATGCCATACAGCACTGCCGCGATGTGCTTGCACATGTAAGCGTAGTCCGGGCAACTGCAGGACATGTGGATTTCCGCCGGCTTTGGGAACAACCCGGTGCCTTGCCGGCAAATGCGTTCCATGACGCCTTTGGAGAAGCGGCCCTGCAGCAGCTCCACCAGCGAATCGATCCCGCCGGCGCAGTCCTTGCAGATCGACGTCCAGTCGTGCTTCGGCACTTCGTCGATCTTGATCGTCACGTTGTAGAGGTTCGACCCGCTGACCATCGCCTTCACTTCGCGCGGTGCGATCTGCAGATCGACCACCGAGCCGTTGCGCACATAGGTGCGGCCGCGCTCGATGCGGTTGGCATAATCGCGGTAGCTCTCCAGGTTGTCGCACCACGCCTTGCCCCAGAAGGTGGTGGCGATGGCGCGGCCCTCGATTTTTACCGGCGATACGGGATGGCCCTTCTTGGACAGCTTCGCCATCTCGACTTCGGCCTTGCGGCGGCGTTCGGCGACCGGAACATAGGCCGGCCAGCGGTCCTCGTAGCGGTTCTGGTGACGCGAATTCCAGCGGGCCATCGCTTTCATTCCTTCATCGCGGCATGCAGGTCCAGCGCGACCATGCGCAGCAGTTGATCGTCCGGCATCTCGGTGAGGTTGATCTCGCCGGTGCCGGTCAGCAACTCATTTGACAGCCCCTGCTTCGAGTCGATCAAGGCGTCAATCTTTTCTTCCACCGTGCCGCGGCAAACAAACTTATGCACCAATACGTTCTTGTTTTGTCCAATCCGGAAGGCGCGATCGGTCGCCTGGTTCTCCACGGCGGGGTTCCACCAGCGGTCGAAATGCACCACGTGCGACGCGGCCGTCAGGTTCAGCCCGGCGCCGCCGGCACGCAGCGACAGCACGAAGAACGGCACCGTCTCGTCCTGCTGGAAGCGCTGCACCAGGGTGCGGCGGTCCTTCACCGGCGTGTCGCCGTGCAGGACCAGGCCGGAGCGTCCGAACAACGTGCCGAGGAAAGCGGCGAGCGGGCCGGTCATTTCGCGGAACTGGGAGAACACGAGCAGCTTTTCCTGACGGGCGGCGATGACTTCGGCGATCTCGCGCAGGCGCGCCCACTTGCCGCTGTCGGCTTCGGCCCAGCCATTGTCGTTCAGCCATTGCGACGGATGGTTGCAGATCTGCTTGAGCCGCATCAGCATCGCCAGCACGACGCCGCGGCGTTCGATGCCGTCGGATTCTTCCAGACGCCGTTCCAGGTCCTGCACCGCTTGTTCGTACAGCGCGGCCTGCTTGCGGCTGAGACCGCAATACGCCTTGAGCTCCGTCTTGTCGGGCAGGTCCGAGATGATCGCCTTGTCGGTCTTCATACGGCGCAGGATGTAGGGGCGCACGAGTTCGCGCAGCGGGCCGTATGGATTGGTCTCGCGGTCCGCCAGGTTCTTCGTATAGCGCGAGAACTCCTTGGCGCTGCCCAGCAGCCCCGGGTTGATGAAATCGAAGATCGACCATAGATCGCCGAGGCGGTTCTCCACCGGCGTTCCGGTAAGCGCGATGCGCGCTTTCGCTTTCAGTGCCTTCGCGGCGCGCGTCTGCTTGGCTCCGGGATTCTTGATTGCCTGCGCCTCGTCGAGGATGGCGAAGCGCCATTCCGTAGTGCTCAGCGCGGGGATGCGCAGCAGCGAGCCGTAGCTGGTGATCGCCAGGTCGAGTTCGGCTGCGCGATCGGAGGTGAATTCCTTCAACTGCGCGGGCGGCATTGCCGACGGATGCACGATCGCGGCGCGCAGGCCGGGGGCGAATTTCTCGATCTCCGCTGCCCAGTTGGACAGCAAAGATGCAGGCGCCACCAACAGGCTTGGCTGCCGCGCCGCGCCGTCGCGCTGCTGCACCAGGAGCAGCGACAACACCTGGATGGTCTTGCCGAGTCCCATGTCGTCGGCCAGGCAGGCGCCGAGCCCGAGGTTGGACAGCAGATGCATCCACTGCGTGCCGGCCTGTTGATAGGGCCTCAGCGTGCCGTGCAGCGCCGGCCCGGGATCGGCGCCGCGTCCGTCCGGTGCGCGTAGCGTCTGCAACGTTTCGGCCAGCCAGGGTCCGGCAGTGATGCGCGACCAGTCGGCGTCGGGCGCGTCCGTCGCGTCGCTGCCGACGGCGGTGCCGGCCAGCATGCGCATGGCCTCGGCGAAGGTCAGGCCGTCTTTGGCGGCCAGCGCTTCCGCGTCGCGGAACTGCTGCATGGTGCGTTCCAGGCGGGCGCGATCTACCTCCACCCACTGGCCGCGCAGCAGCACCAGGCTGTCGGTACCTCCCAATAACGATCCGATCTCGGCGGCGGTCAGGGTTTCGCCGTCCAGCGTGACGGCCATATGAAAATCCAGGACGCCTTCCAGGCCGAGCTTGGATGGCGCGGCCGCGCCGACCGTTGCGCTGACCTTTGGCCGGGCGGGACGGTTGGCGCGCCACGTCGCGGGCATGCGCACGACGACGCCGGCGGTTTCCAGCTCCGGCACGCTGGTCAGGAAACGCGAGGCGTCCTGCGGAGTCCAGCGCAGCGGATGGAAGATCTCGCCGGCCTCGATCATCGGTTTCAGCCACGCGCAGTGTTCGGCCGCGCGCTGCACCGGGACCAGCAGCGACAGCAGCTTCTCGCGATTGGCGGCGCCGGCGTATTCGCGCAGCGCCTGGCCGAGCGGCAAATGCTGCGCCTTCGCCTGCGCCGTTAGCTGCGTGGTGTAGGTGGCCATGAAGGCGAACGGCGCGTCGGGATCGCGGCGGTTCTCGGCAAGGTTGAAGTGCACGCGGCCGACCAGATTCCATGCGGGGTTCAGGGCTTTCAGGAAGCTTTGCAGGTCGGTCTTCGCCGCGGCGTGCGCCTCGGCGACGGCGGTCGTGATCTCCGTCCATAACGTGCGCAGGATGTCGGTGGTTAGGTACTCGGCGCCGTCCATCATCGGCCCGGTCAGCACGAGGGAGGCGAGCTCGGATTCGGGTGGTGGTGGGATGATAGGCGGCTTGTCGCCGGCTGCTTGCAGGCACAGCGCTGCGACGTAGCGCGATGCGAAGGCGCGCCACCAGACGAAGGCAGGCGGCAGGGCCTGGCCGATCTCTGCGGCGAGCCGCAGCAGGCCGGGACCGCTGCCCCGGGCAAATGCGTCGGCGAGGCGGGTGGCGGCATGTTCTGCGAATGCAGGCGCGTCCGGGGATGGCTCGGCCAGCAGGTGGCCGTGCGGAGTCAGCCGCAGCGCGAAGTGGGGCGAGAGGTGAGGCGAGTCGTCCATCCCCCCTGTCATTGCGAGGAGCGGAGCGACGAAGCAAGCCCCCGCCTGATAAGACGCTGGCGTTGCGTTCGTCGGTACGCTCGGGCGTGCGTCATCCTGATCGGGATGGCTTCGCCTTTGGCTCGCAATGACAAAGGGTGGGGGGAATTTTCGGCTCCAGTGACAGGTGGGGTTGGGAACGCGGTGACAGGAGGGAGCCCACCCGCGATGACCGGATATGGTGCGGGCCGGTGACGGGCGCGAGGGTGATCCGTATAGTTCCCGCCAACCTGACGAGGAATTTCAATGTCGGCCACACCGCTAGCCGGACTGAAGGTCCTGGAATTTACCCACACCGTGATGGGACCAACCGCCGGTCTGCTGTTCGCCGAACTCGGCGCCGATGTGGTGAAGATCGAGCCGGCGCCGAAAGGCGATCACACGCGCGGCCTGGGCGGGTTCGCCGCGGGATTCTTCGCGGCGTTCAACCGCAACAAGCGCAGCCTGGCGATCGACCTGAAACGGCCGGAGGGTCAGGCGGTCATGCATCGCCTCGCCGCCGGTGCTGACGTGGTGATCGAAAATTTCGGTCCCGGCACGATGGAGCGGCTGAACTGCGGGTACGAGCAGCTTGCGCCGCTGAACCCTCGGCTGGTTTATCTGGCGCTGAAGGGGTACCTGGCCGGGCCTTACGAACACCGTCCCGCGCTGGATGAAGTGGTGCAGTTCCAGGTGGGGCTGGCATACATGACCGGGCCTCCGGGGCGGCCGTTGCGGGCGGGGGCGTCAGTGATCGACATCCTGGGCGCGGTGTTCGGCGTGGTTGCGGCGCAGGCGGCGTTGCGCGAGCGCGAACTAACGGGCAAGGGCCAGAAAGTCAGCAGCGCATTGTTCGAAAGCGCCGCGTTTCTGATGAGCACGCACATGGCAGGCATGACCGCCACGGGGTTGGAGGCGCGGCCGATGCCGGCTCGGCGCGGTGCGTGGGCGGTCTATGAAGTCTTCCAGACCGCGGGCGACGGACAGTTGTTCATCGGCGTGACCAGCGACCAGCAATGGGCGCGGTTCGTCGAGGAATTCGGCTTGCAGCAACTTGCCGCCGATCCGCGGCTGGCAACGAACTTCACGCGGTTGCAAGAACGCGAATGGCTGATCCCGGCGTTGCAGGAGGTGCTGCGCAAGCTGCCGCAGGATGAGGTCGGCGCGCGGTGCGAGCGTGCCAACGTGTCGTGGGCACCGGTGGGACAGCCTGGCGACTTGTTTCAGGACCCGCATTTGCTGGCGACCGGCGGGCTGCTCGACGTGTTCATTTCGCGGATGGGCGGGACGGAGGGGAAGCGCGTCGGGCTGCCGGCGCTGCCGATCGAATTCGATCGCCAGCGTGCGGGGATTTCGCGCCAGCCGCCACGGATGGGGCAGCACAATGCGGAAGTGCTGGCGGAGGCGGGGTTCTCGGCGGACGAAATCGCGAGCCTGGCGCGCGAGGGGGTGATCGCGGCGGCGGGGTAAGGGCCAGGCGCGGTCGCGCGCGCCTCCTCGCTGTCATTGCGCCCCCCGCTGTCATTGCGCGCCCCCCGCTGTCATTGCGAGCGAAGCGAAGCAATCTCGTTCGGGTGATCGCACATTACCCCGAACGAGATTGCTTCGCTTCGCTCGCAATGACAGCGGGGGGCGCAATGACAGCCGGTCGCGGAATGACAGCCGGTCGCGCGATCACAGCCGGGACGTTAGCGGTACGCCTTCACCCGGCTGCCGGCTTCTTTCGCATCATCGCCTGGCGGCGGCAAATCGCGACCATCTCGTCACGGTGGTTCCAGCAGGTGTGCTCGAAATCGACGATACCGACATCGGGGCGTGAACGGCTTTCGCGCATCGCCACCACCTTCGTGCGCGCACGCAACGTATCGCCGTGGAACACCGGTTTGGGAAAGCGCATATCCGTGAACCCGAGGTTGCCGACCGTGGTTCCCACCGTTGTGTCGTTCACGCTCATGCCAACCATCAGCCCCGCGGTGAACATCGAGTTCACAATGCGCTGACCGAATTCAGTCTTCGCGGCAAAGTGCGCGTCGAGGTGCAGCGGCTGCACGTTCAGCGTCAGGGCCGAGAACAGGGTATTGTCCATTTCGGTCACGGTTCGGGTCCAGGGATGGTCGAACTCCTGGCCGATGAAAAATTCGTCGTAGTAGAGGCCCGCCATCATACGTCTCCTATCTGCACACATCGGCGCGAGCCTAGGTTCCGTGCGTGGTTCCTTGCAACCTTGGGGGCGCCGGCTGGGCCCAGCGACGAGGCTCAAGACGAGGTGACATCAAACTGTTCTGACCCGACATCCGCGTGAACAGGTTGATTTCGCAGCGGGTGCACACGTTATGCATCGGCACGTTTCGGAATGGACCGTGACGAAAGGACCCAGACATGCGCCGTAAATTCGCTCTCGCAATTGCTATCGCCGCACTGCTCGCCACTGCACCGCTGCTCTCGGCCTGCTATACGACGCAGGGCGCGGGCGAGGACCTCCAGGCTGCCGGTCATGGCCTGACGAACAGTTCGGCCCAGCACACCCATTATAATCCGTAACCCCGACAGACCAGGGGAGCGAGCCAACGTGTTATACACGCTGCTCATTATCATTCTGATCTTCATGCTGCTCGGAGCGCTGCCGACCTGGCCGTACAGCGGCGGGTGGGGATACTTTCCGAGCGGTGGGTTGGGATTGGTGCTGCTGATCGTGGTGATTCTGCTGTTGGTCGGCAGGATATAACGATCGTCGCGTCGATGGCCGGGCGTTGACCCGGCTATCGTGCGACCTGCCTCCTGTCATTGCGGCAAGCGCATCCATCCTGTCATTGCGAGGCCGCTTGGCCGAAGCAATCTCCCGGGGGGATTGCTTCGGCCAAGCGGCCTCGCAATGACAGGGGGGGCCAGTTTCATCCAGCGCGGGTCGGCCCATTGGCCGGTGGCGACTCGCAATGACAGTGAGCAGGCGCCCGGCTATGCGGCGATCTTTTCCGCCCGCACGTCCTTGATGTCGCGGAAGGCAATTTCCGGGGCTTGTTCCTCGGCGCGCCGCATCATGAATGCGGATGTCGCGAGAAACACCGGATCGCCATCGACGTCGTCCGCCATCGCGCTGCGGTTGGCGGCGATGAAGCGCGCCAGCGCAGCTTTGTCCTGCGACGAAATCCATCGCGCGAGCGCGTAGGGCGACGTCTCGAAGCCGATCGCCACGCTGTATTCCGCTGCCAGCCGCGCCTGCAACACGTCGAGCTGCAGCGTGCCGACCACGCCCACCAGCGGCGGCGCACCGTCCTGCGGTCGGAACAACTGCACCACGCCTTCTTCCGCCAGCTCCGCCAGTGCCTGACGCAGTTTCTTCGCCTTCATCGCGTCGTCCAGACGCACGCGCCGGAGGATTTCGGGGGCGAAATAGGGGACGCCGACGAAGTTGACGTCCTCGCCTTCCGTTAGCGTGTCGCCGATGCGCAGCGTGCCGTGGTTGGGAATGCCGACCACGTCGCCGGCGAAGGCTTCGTCGGCGATCTCGCGTTCGCGGGCGAAGAAGAACTGTGGAGCGTGCAACGGAATCTGCTTGCCGGTGCGCACCTGCTTCAGTTTCATACCGCGGACCAGGCGGCCGGAGCACACGCGGGCGAAGGCGATGCGGTCGCGGTGGTTGGGGTCCATGTTCGCCTGGATCTTGAACACCAGGGCGGTCAGGGCGGGCTCCGTTGCCTCGACGATGCGCGTGTCGGCGTGCTGCGCGCGGGGCGGCGGGCCGTATTCGGCAAGGCCATCGAGCAGATCTGTGACGCCGATGCCTTTTATCGCGCTGCCGAAATAGACGGGGGTGAGGTGGCCGGCGTTGAAGCTGTCGCGGTCGAATTCCGGCAGGGCGGCGCGCACGAGGTCCACCTCGTCGCCGAGTTCGGCCAGGCGTGGATCGGATTGCGGCAGCGGGTTTGTGAGGTGCAGGTCGCGCGCGCGCAGATCGTAGGTGCCGGCGAAGGTGGCGGCGCGGCCGACCGGCCACGTCACCGGCGCGGTGTCCAGCGCAAGCGTGGCGGCGACCTCGTCCAGCAGCTCGATCGGGTCGCGCGCTTCGCGGTCCATCTTGTTGATGAATGTGACGATGGGGATGTCGCGCAGGCGGCAGATTTCGAACAACTTGCGCGTGCGGGCTTCGATGCCTTTGGCGGCGTCGATGACCATTACCGCTGAGTCTACCGCTGTTAGCGTGCGGTAGGTATCTTCGGAAAAGTCCTCGTGGCCGGGGGTGTCGAGCAGGTTGAAGATTTTGTCGTTGTGCTCGAAGGTCATGACCGAGGTGACGACGGAGATGCCGCGCTCGCGCTCGATGTTCATCCAGTCGGAGCGGGTGCGGCGGCGCTCGCCCTTGGCGCGGACGTTGCCGGCGAGCTGGATGGCACCGCCGGCGCGCAGCAGGTGCTCGGTCAGCGTGGTCTTCCCGGCGTCGGGGTGGGAGATGATCGCGAAGGTGCGGCGGCGGGCGATCTCGGCGGTGGGGTCGGTGCGGGGGCGGTCGGACATACGGGCCTCGGGACAGAGAAAGCGCCCGCGCGGTAGGGCCGCCGGGCGCTGACGGTGAGGCATATAGCGCATCAAGGGCTGAAAACCAGACGTTGCGAGCATATGGCTGGGAGGGTGCCCGTTCCGGCGGCGCTGTGCCCGGCGATTCACTGGGCGGTTACCGGTCTGGCGGCAGGGTTCGGCATGCCGCCTCGCCGCAAGCTTGTCGAGTTCCGCGGGCCGCTGATCGAGTCGTTCGCGGGTATCAGCATCTGGCGGAGCGGCACGGGTTGAGCGTGTACGACGCATCGTATCTGGAACTGGCATTGCGGCAGCGGATGGTGCTGGCGACGCTGGATGGACCATTGCGGGCGGCAGCGGCGGCGGCGGGGGTGGATGTGGTGCCGGCGCGGACGGGATGATCCGATGCGCGCGAGACGATTGAGACTCGGTCCAGCGCTGATTCGGAGGCCGCAACGGACGTTTGGTAGTCAGGTTGCAGCATTGAAGCCGGCGATGAAAGACCGGCATCCCAAAGTCGAAGCCGGGCGGACGAATGGTCGCGCGAAGCGGTCTCCTGCGAGGCAAGCCTCCAACCCGGTCCTGAACTCTCCTTCGCCTGGGCTGCGCGGTCCGTCATTGCGACCAGCGCCGGGACGAAGCAATCTCCTGCAGGCGCTTGCTTCGTCCCACCAAGCCTCACCATGACTGTTGCAAGGGAGGAACACCATGCCGATCGAGACCCGACCGCTGCATCCGTTCATCGGCTGCGCACTGACCGGCATCGACCTGAGCACCGGCGTCGATGCTGCGACGGTCGATGCGATCTGGGCGGCGATCGACCGTCACGCCGTCGTGGTGTTCCATGACCAGCGCCTCACTGATGCGCAATTGCGCGACTTCGCGGATCTGTTCGGTCCGCTGGAGATCGGCCGCGGCGCGCTGCAAGGTGGCCGACGGCGACTGGCGATTCCGCAGATCGGCGACATCTCCAACCTCGACGAGGACAATCGCATCCGCGCGCGCAACGACCGCCGGCGGCTTGACAGCCTGGGCAACCGCCTGTGGCACACCGATGCGTCGTATATGCCGACACCCGTCGTGCTGGGCATGCTGCACGCGGTGTCCGTGCCACCCGCTTCTGCGCTCGGCGGCGGCGAGACGGAATTCGCCGACATGCGCGCCGCCTACGACGCGCTGCCCGACGCGACGCAGGCCGAGATCGACGGCCTTACGGCAGAGCACGACATTTTCTGGTCACGCGGACAGATCGGCTTCACCGAATTTCCGCCGGGCGGACGTGAGAAATATCCGCCCTCACCGCAGCGTCTGGTGCGCCGGCATCCGCGGTCGGGGCGCAAAACGCTGTATTTGTCGGCGCACGCCTCGCACATTGTCGGCTGGCCGATTGCCGACGGACGCCTGCTGCTGCTCGATCTCAACACGCACGCGACGCAGCCGCAGTTCGTGTATAGTCACAAATGGCGCGTCGGCGATCTGGTCATCTGGGACAACCGCTGCACCATGCACCGAGGCCGGCCGCACGACGAAAGTCAGTCGCGCGATCTGCGGCGCGCGACGACGCTGGACACCGGATCGACGTTGCAAGAAGCGGCATAACACGCAGGAGGTCGGATGTTCATTGCAATGAACAGGTTCAAGGTGGTTCGCGGGTCGGAGGCGGCGTTCGAGACAGTGTGGAAGACGCGCGACACGCACCTGGCGGATGTACCGGGGTTCATGACGTTCCACCTGCTGCGTGGCCCGGAGAACGACGATCACACGCTCTATTCGTCACACACGGAATGGCGCAGCCGCGAGGATTTCGAGGCGTGGACGCGCTCCGAGGCGTTCCGTCTGGCGCATCGCAACGCCGGCGAGAACCGGCCGATGTATCTCGGCCATCCGGAGTTCGAGGGCTTCGAAGTCGTGGTGTGAAGCTAGAGCTGTCATGAACCCGCCCTGTCATTGCGAGGAGCGAAGCGACGAAGCAATTCCGGTCGGGATGAACTGCCGGCGGCTCCACACGGCCAGGATTGCTTCGGCCCCGCGGGCCTAACAAGAAACAAGGCCTCCCCTCCCCTTGTGGGAGGGGTTGGGGGAGGGGTCAATTTGTACGCCTCGACCCCTCCCCCAACCCCTCCCACAAGGGGAGGGGAGAACTACGCTGCGACCGTCACAGTTTCATCCAGGGCGAGTCGGCCATCGGCCGGTGGCCAACTCGCAATGACAAGCTGCGGGCCTCGCAATGACAAGGTGAGCACGAGGAGACACCCATGCGCTTTGACGGGAAGTTCGGACTGATCACCGGTGCCGGCTCCGGCATTGGCCGCGCCACGGCGATCGGCTTGGCGCAGCGCGGCGGCAGCGTGGCGGTGGCCGACGTGAACCGCGACGCCGCTCAGGCGGTGGTGAACGAGATCGCTGCCGCCGGCGGCTCCGCGCATGCCATCGTCGCCGACATGGCAAAGCTCGCCGACATCGAGGCGATGATCGCGCAGACGCTGCATGTATTTGGCCGCCTCGACGTGCTGCACAACAACGCCTTCGGCGTGCCGTCATCGATGCAGGGCACACGCCTGGCGAAAATCGCCGATCTCGACCAGGCCGTGTGGGATTATACTTTGCAAGTCGGCCTGACCGCGGTGATGCAGGCGACGCGGCTGGTGCTGCCGATCATGCAGCGTCAGGGCGGCGGTGCCATCGTCAACACCGCGTCGATCTCCGGCTTGGTTGCCGATTATGGCATCGCCGCCTATAATGCGATGAAGTCGGCGGTGGTGAATTTTACCCGCACGGTCGCGGTCGAGTATGCCGGTGACGGCATTCGCTGCAACTGCATCTGCCCCGGCGCGATCGATACGCCGCTGCTGCAACGCTCACTCAGCATTCCCGGCTTTGCCGACGCGACGATCGCCGCCATCCCGCAGGGCCGTCTGGGCCGGCCGGAGGAGATGGCAAATGTCGTGTTGTTCCTTGCGTCGGATCTCGCGTCCTACGTCAATGGCGCAGCATTCGTCGCCGACGGCGGACTGACGGCGAAGACCGGCATTCCCACAAGGCTCCGCAACTGAGCCGCGGAGCCGGTGGCTGAGGCCTTGCTCAGCCGCGGCGGGCGCGGCGGTACTCGGCGCGTAACGCCTTGTATCCCTGGTAGAAATCCTGCCGCAGCACGTGGTCTGCCGGCACGCCCTTTTCCGCCGCCGCCGTCACCGACACCCAGCAATGCGGACAGGCGACCGACAGGCTTTTCACGCCGGTCAGCTCGGAGATGACGAATTCCTTGTCGTGCCGCAGCAGATCGAATGCCACGTCGATGGATCGGGCGCGATAGGCCGAATCGGCGCCCAGATCGGTTTCGGAGAACATGATCTCGGTGCGGTCCTCGATGGCGTCGGCGACGAAATAGAACTGGGCGAGCACCGTGCCTGGCTCGATGACCATGACGGGCTCGGTGAACTCCGGGTAGTCGAACACGATGAACAACTCGGAATGATGCCACTCCGACTCCATCAGGCCGGCGTGGACACGCAGGCGGCTCTCCTGGTTGACTGGAGGGCCAAGAAAGGTGCTGAGCCCTGCTGGCGTTTTCGCATAGCAGCCGGCACCCATCGCCATGTGCGCGTGGCTGAACGCGGCATACGGCTGGGCGACGTCGGTAACCAGGAAGGGCGTTGTGTCGCGCAGCCGCGCGTAAGCGTCGGGCTGGAAGATGCGGCGGGCGTGGTGTTCCAACAGCTCCAGGGATTCGCGGAACTCACCGGCGTTCTCCCGCATGTACTTGATGGCTACACGGGCGTTGGGCAGCACGTCACCGGCACGGGAACGCACGAACACCAGCGGAAGCGTGTTCTTCAGGTAGTAGCCCAGCGCGTTGGCATCTACATATGGCGCGCAGGTTTCCGGTGCGATGTCGCGGGGATTGCGCGGCACCTCGCGGAACGTCGGCCGCGCAGGCTCGACGTCGCAGGCCGTCACGTCGCGGCGCAACGCGGCGAGGAACAGGTCCTTGTGATCGCCCACCAAATGGGGCGAGGCACCTTCGAACACCATGCTGCCGGTCGTGCCGTGACAGGTCCGGACGATCACCGGGTGGTCCGCGACGCGGACCCAGTCCGGCGTGGCGCTATTCATTCTGCATCTCCCTGTTGCCGCGCATCGTGCGATGTTCGCGCTGTAGAATCTTGTAGGCGGGATTGAATCCCCGGCGCGATCGATGGTCGTCGGGCACGCCGTTTTCTGCGGCGGCGGTGACCGATACGAAGCAGTGCGGACAGCCAATCTGGATGCTGGCAACGCCGCTTTGCTCACTTTCCTTGCCGCGTCCTTCGCTGACCAGGTGCGCGCCAAGCTGATCCCACGCCGCGGCATAATCCGGCTCTGCACCGGGATGGTCGCGCGAAAACCGCACTTCCACATCCTGATGCGTGTCGCGCGCGACGAAGAACATCTGCGCGATCGGTTGGTCCGGCTCGATCAGCGAGGTCTGGTCGCTGAATTCCGGAACTTCCACCACCACGAACAACTCGAAATGGTGCCAGTCCGTCTCAATCGCGCCGCCGAGGACCGGAACCGGCCCGGCGCGATTCAACAACGGGCCGATCATCGTGCTGATACCCGGCGGCGTCTGCACCCACAGGCCGGCACGCAGCGACAGATGCCGGGCGGTGAAGGCGCTGTACGGCTGCACTACGTAATCGAACAACGCGGCGTGGCGTGGACGCAGGTCCGCGCGTTTCTGCGGGTCGAAGATGCGCTCGGCATAGTGGCGCACCGCATCGACGATGTGCGGGAATTTCGCGCGGTTCTCGAGAACGTATTTCAACGCGACCCGCGCTTCCAGCAGCAGTTCGCCGCGCGTGTTCTTTACGAACAAGATCGGCAGCAGCGGCTTCAGGTGGTAGCCGAGACGCACGGCCTCCAGATACGGCGTGCAGGATTCGGGAACAGGATAGCTCGCCGGTGAGTCGTTTGATGGTGCGTGGCGCGTGGCGTTTTCCAGCGTCATCAGGCTGACGTCGTCACGCGCGGCGGCGAGGAACCAGCCGATGGTCTCCGGCATCAGGAACGGCGAACCTTCGGCGAAGGAGGGCAGCCCGGGCGAGCTCGACGTGCAGCGCGTGATGATCGGGTGATCGACCGGGTTCTGTGCCGCCAGCATGGCGCGGGCCATCACGGACTCACGGCGAAGGTCGGGCTGCGGCATGCGCCTGGTTCCCACTGTTCAGCCGGCGTGACCGAGAAGCACCGACAGCAGGAATTGTTCCTCGTCGGTGGCGAGGCCGAGCGCGGCATTTACCATCTCGTCGAACATGCCGCCGAACGGCCGCGCGTCCATGCCCAAAGCGGTTGCCGCCAGCAGCAGATTTTGCGAGATGTGGCCGGCCTCGGCGACCAGCATGCGGTAGCCGCCCAGACCGTACTTGGTTTCGTGGCGGGGAAACACCCCAGTCAGGCAGATCATCGCGGCAACACCGGACAGCATTGCGCGTTCGCTCGGCAGCGATGCGTCGAGGAATGGCGCGTTGGTATCAGCGCGCAGGAACTCCAGCACCGCTCGACCCGCGGCGAAGCGATAGATGCCGGATTGCAGACCATCCACCGCGAACGCGGCGAGGTAGATTTCCACCGCATAGAGACCGCCGCTTGACGGATAGGCACGCAGGTTCACGTCACGGCCGGCCCAGGCGAGATGCCCGGTGGTTCCGCAGGCGGTGGTCAGCAACGCATCGATCTCCTCGTGCCGAACGGGTTGGCCGTTGAAATCGCGGTAGGAGCGGCGGCGCCGCAGGATGGCGCGGAGGGGTCCCAGCGGCGCCGGCGTTTCAGTTCGCACGGGGATGGTTGGCACGCCGGTGCGGGTTCGGTCATTCCCGTCGGTCACCAGTTCGAGCACTTCGCGAACGTCCAACCCGCCGCCGGGGATGACACCTTTCTTTGTGGCGGTGTGCACGAAGCGCGCGACCTGCCGGCCCGACATGTCGATCGCCCCCGTCGCTGCCAGGATCGCCAGCAGCGCCGCGCATTCGCTGCGATCGTCTGCCGGAAGTGCCGAGAGGATGTCGGCTGTTGCGGACTGACCATCGACCCGGCGGAGCATGGTCCAGACAAGGTCCGTGTCGCCGCCAACTATCACCGTGCGGCGGATGCGGCGGACGACCGTGCTGTGTGGAGCGCGGCGCAGCAGTGGTTCGGCCAGCGGCAGGCAGAGATGAACGGTGGCGTCGGCCGCGCGATAGATGCGTGTGCCGAGCGTCAGTTCCGGCCGCGCATCTGGGTCGAGAGGAAACGCCGGGAGAGGCGGACTGACGCTGCACGTCTCCCGTCGCCCCTCGATGACCAGTTCGGTGTCGAGCACGTAATCGGTGCTGTGCTCCTCGCGCACCGTCACGGTGACGCGGCCCGATGTTCCCATGGTGGGGGCAGAGAGTGCGGGCGGTACGGTATTCAGGGCTGGTGCGGTCACCGGCGTCTGCCTTCAAGGAGGCGCGTAGTTAGTACGGTTGACTGGCCGGCGCAGCACCGGTCGAGCACCGAAACCCGCGGGCCATCGCAGAAGATTTGTTGCCGGTTCATGCGTGGCCCGCGCCCGGTATGGCTCATGCCGGCGCCCGATGTGCTGACTTGTCCGCCGTATCGTGCAAAGCGGAGACCCATGCCGCGTGATCTGTGCAGCATCGAGTTGGGTCCCGCTTACGCGGGGATGACGGCGGGATCAGTGCAATGGGCCGCCGATATTACTCGGCGCCGTACTGGGCCTTCAGCGCGACGAGCGCCGACGCATTGCATCCGGGAATGCTGTGCGCGGCCAGCGATCCGGGCAGCCGCAGCGAGCGGACAAGCGCCGGAGCGTTGGCCCCAGTGAGGCCTTGCACGAACGACGGAACGTCGAACGCCTCGATCGCACCCGGCACTTCGGCGACCTTCGCACCGGTGAAGCGTTCCGCGGCCTGCAACAGGGACGCGCGGACCATTTCACTGACGACCTGCTTTTCATCGTCGGCGAGGCCCCCAAAGAACTGGTCCAGCTTCTGGGCGGCACGCGTGGCGGCAGTTTGCGCGGAGTCCATGGATTCCTCCTCCCTGAATTGGGGACAATAGGTTATTACGGAAACGGGTCTAACGTATATCGAACTAATAACGGATAGATTACGAATGTCAAGTGCGGCGTGTGTTGCATGCCGGCACACACGATATCGTGATCATTCTCCCGCCGGCAGGGGCACCATCGGCCGATCAGCGAAACCATCCGCGATCCACTCGTTTCTGGCGCGTTAATTAAATCGGATCATTGCAAATTCAGGCGGCGGCCGTGCAATCAGGGCCACAGGGTGAGCGAAGGGAAGCCGGGGGCTCCGCCCTGAAACCCGCCTGGCCGGTTTCACGGCGGAGCCCTGACCTTTCCTCCGTTCACTCGATTACTCTGATTACTCTGATTGCACCGGCGCAACCGCACCGCTAGCATTCCGGCCGATGGGGATGGGGTCCCCCGAAACCGCCCGCGAGGGCTGATGACTCCTACCGCGCGAGGCCAACGCCCGCGGTGGGAGTCCCGTATTCTCCTGCCACGGCCGACCCGGCCTGCGCTCAACGTCGAGGGCGGAGGGATAACCGTGTTCTATCTTTGGGTGGCGATCGGCGGTGCGTTGGGCAGCATGGCGCGCGCCTGGCTGGCGATCATGGTCGCGCGCATCACCGGCCCGCATTTCCCGTGGGGCACCATCCTCATCAACATCGTCGGCTCGTTCATCATCGGCTTCTTTGGCACGCTGACTGCTAACGACAGCCGCTTCGCCGTGCCGGCGGATGTCCGCGCTCTTGTCATGATCGGCATCTGCGGTGGCTTCACCACATTCTCGTCGTTCAGCCTGCAAACGCTGGAACTGGCCACCGGCGGCAGCATGATGCAGGCTCTCGGCAATATCGGGCTGTCGGTCGTCTTGTGCCTGAGTGCGGTGGCGGCGGGGCATTATGGCGCGGCAGCGATCCGGCATGACGCCACTCATGCCGCGGTCATGGAGCCCAACGACATGGATGAAGTTGTGCTCGCCGTCCTGAATCGTCCTGGCGACGCGACCGCCTTGCTCGATGCCGGCACGCGTTTGCTGGAAATCGATGGCGGCGGGCGGCTGAAGGCGCTCGCGGTGCGCACGCCGCCGGCCGCGACGATCATGCCGTCGGAGGAAGTGCTCACCGCAAGCCGCGAAGCCTCAATCCGTGCGGAGCAGGAGGGTTGGGTGCGGCAACTGCGCCGCGTCGTGGACCAGCAGACGGCGCGTGCGCAGCAGCGTGGCGTGCACATCGACATGGTGGATGAGGAAGGCGACGCGCCGGCGCTGATCGCGCAACATGGCCGCGCGGCGGATGCGATTGTCATCGCACGCCCCGCCGATCATGAAGCGGAACATGTACGCCTCGGCCTGCATGCGGCGCTGTTCGACACCGGATCGCCGGTGCTCGTCGTGCCGCCGGACTTCACCGGGCCGCTCGGGCATGTGGTGGCGATCGCCTGGCAGGACGATGAGCGCGCGGTGAAGGCGGTGCGCGCCGGCATTCCGGTGCTGCGGCATGCGCAGTCGATTCATGTGCTGCATGCCGGTGGGGCGGCAGAACACCCGCCGGTTCTGACAGAACATGGGCTCGCCGCGACGTTGCACGCCGTGCCGGACGGCGAAGGTTCGGTCGGCGAGCGCATCCTGCGCGCCGCGCACGAAGTCGGCGCCGATCTGCTGGTCATGGGCGCTTTCGCACACGGCGAATGGCGCGAGGCGATGTTCGGCGGCGTTACCCGCGCGATGCTGGCCAGCGCCGATCTGCCGCTGTTGATGCGGCATTGAAGCCTGTGATTCGCCGCCGCGCCCTATGACTGCAGCGCGATGATGATCCGCCGGTTCTGCTTGCCCTTGTTTTCGATCTTCACGACGCTGACCGGCCCGATTTCCCCCGTGCGCGCGACATGCGTGCCGCCGCACGGCTGCAGATCCACCAGCGCCTCGTCAGAGCCGATCCGCATCAGCCGCAGCCGCCCCGTGCCGCGCGGCGGCTGTACCGACATGGTGCGGACCAGGTCGGGGTTCGTATCAAGCACCGCCTCATCCACCCACTCGATCCGCACTGGGTGATCCGCGGCGATCAGCGCATTCACCTCTGCCTCGACGCTCTCCTTCGGCGGCGGATTGGGCAGGTCGAAATCCAGCCGCGAGCGGTCCGCGCCGACCGATCCCCCCGTCACCGCCGCGCCCTTGATAACGCTGCACAGCAGGTGCATCGCGGTGTGCATGCGCATCAGCCTGTGTCGGCGCTCCCAGTCGATCTCGCCCTCGACCGTCGTACCGACCAGCGGCAGTGCGGCGCCGGGAGCAGGCAGGTGCAGGATCGTGTCGCCCTCGCCCTTCACCGTATCGGCGACAGGCATCTCGCCGCCGACCCAGCGCAGCACGCCGGCATCGCCTGGCTGGCCGCCGCCGCGGGCGTAGAACACCGTGCGGTCGAGCACGATCCCCTCCGGCGCGCTGGCAATCACCGTCGCCGAAGCAGACCGCAGCCGCGGATCGTCCTGGAATAGCTTCTCTGTCATACAGTCCTCCACGCGGCGCGCATCTGATCGTGCCGCGATGCCAGCCACAGCAAGCCGAGGCCGGTCACCGAGTTGGTGAACCGCCCGTCCAGCGCCGCGTCGATCGCCTTCCACGCCGGCCAGACGCGGACGCGGATGTCCTCGTTCTCGGCCGCCATTCCCGCGTGCCCGGCAATACCCTCGGCGTCCGCCGGCGGTGCCGTCACTCGGCCGATATACAGCTCGCAGACTTCATCGGCCCCGCCAGGTGTCAGCAGGTAACTCCCGATGCGGCGGAGTTCGCCGACCGACAGTGCCATTTCCTCGATCATCTCGCGCCGCGCGGTTTGTTCGGGGGTTTCGCCGTCATCGACCAGCCCGGCCGGCAGCTCCACCAGCACCGGATCGATGCCGGCAGCCAGCGCGGGAAAGCGGAATTGCTCGATCAGCACCACCGTGTCGCTGTCCGGATCATATGGCAGCACCGCGGCGGCGCGGCCTCGCCGCCACGTCTCCCACGTCTTCGTCCCGGACATCGCCCCGTCGAATCGGCGGTGGCGGAACTTCACCACATCCAGCGGAAACCGCCCGTCCCACACCCGCTGCTGCGACTCAATCACCACATCCGGATGCGACGGGATCGGCGGGACCGTGCGTGCCGGCATCAGCGCTTCTTCGTGTCCGCCAGCTCCGCCCGCAGCCGCGCGACTTCCGACCGCAGTTCGGACAGTTCATCGGCCGGAGCGCCGCCTGGCCCCGGATCGCCGCCCGGACGATAGAACGGCGAGAACATGCTGAACGCCCGTTCCATCATCGCCATGTTCTGCCGGCTGACTTCCTCCATGTTCCCGAACGGAAACAGCGTCCCCATGGAGCCCATCGTCTTCTGCATCGTCTCCCGCACTTGTTCCTGCTGCTGGGCAAACGCGGTCATCGCTTGTTCCAGATATTTTGGCACCAACCCCTGCATCTGGCCGCCATAGAACCCGATCAACTGCCGCAGGAACCCCGTCGGCAGCAGATTACTGCCCTTTCCCTCCTGCTCCACGATGATCTGGGTCAGCACGCCGCGAGTGATGTCTTCCCCCGTCTTGGCGTCGTACACCACGAAATCGGTGCCCTGCCGCACCATCTCCGCCAGATTGTCCAGCGTGATGTAGCTGGAACTGCGCGTGTCGTACAGTCGCCGGTTGGCGTACTTCTTCACCACGATGGGCGATTCGGCCGTCTTGCTCTGGGGCGCGGTCTGCACGGTGTCGGCCATGGTCGTCCCTCGGTTGATAGCGTTGTTCCCCCTACCATGCCCGTCCATGCCGCACCTGCGAAAGCCCTATTCTGCGCGAGCGGATCGGGAGGCGGTAAGAAAAGCCGGGGCAGTGCCCAGGGCGAAGCCCCTGACCTTCCTCTGTTCATCCCGCGGCCGGCAACAGGCGCAGGCTGCGGCCGCGCAGGACCATTGGGCCGATGACCGCAAGATTGAACAGGTTGAACAATACGCCGGCGGCGAAAGCGGGTTCGTAATAGGCGAAATGGTCGTAGATGACGCCGGCCAGCCATCCGCCGGCGGCCATCCCGAGCGAGCCAGGAAACAGCACCACGGGGATGCGCCACCCCGCCTCCGATGCGGGGAACATCTCGCGCACGGTCAATACGTAGCCGGGTATCAGCCCGGCGAAGCCCAGGCCAAACGCCGCGGATACCGTGTACAGGCCGATTTCGTTCTGCGTCAGCAGGAAGCCGGACATTGCGACCGCCTGGCCTGCCGATGCCCACAGGACGGTTTGCAGCCCGCCGATCCGGTCCGCCAGCCAGCCCCAGAATTGGCGCGCGAAGAACGCTGTGCCCAGCAGCACCGACAGCATCGCCGCACCGTTGACCGGGCCGAGGCCGATGTCGGTGCAGTAGGCCACCATGTGCGCCATCGGGATGGACATCGTCACGCAGCAGCAGAAGGCGGCAAGGCCGAGCAGGGCGCAGATCACGTTCGGCGGCAGACCGAGCGAAGGCAGGCTGCGGCGCGGGCCGGGATGGGCCGTGCCGAGCGGCAAGGCGGCGGGCGGCCGGCGCAGGAAGATTGCCGCCAGCGGCACGATCAGCAGCGTGACCACGCAGCCGAAGCCGAACATGGTGTGCCGCCAGCCGTAGCGTTGGATGCTGAGTTCGAAGAGCGACGGCCACACCGCCCCGGCGATGTACTGGCCGGAGGAGATCAGCGCGACGGCGGAGCCTCGGCGCCGGTCGAACCACATGCTGACATAGGCCATCAGCGGCGCGAACATGCCCGACGCGCCGAGCAAGCCGACCAGCAGCAGGTTGCCGAGCGCCAGCCGCCAGATGCCGCCCGACGAGGCGAAGGCCATGCCAACGCCGATCATCGTGCCGCCGGATATGACGATGGCGCGGACGCCGATGCGCTGCGACAGCCAGCCCATGAAGATGCCGCCGCCGCCGGCGCCGATATAGGTCATCGCGACGGCGAGCGCCGGCGCGGAGCGGTCGGTGCCAAGCGTCGTGGCGATCGGCTCCAGCGCAACCACGGTGGCCAGCGGCGCGCCATAGGACAGGCCAAGGATGCACAGGGCGACGGTGGCGACGACCCACGACTCGCGCGTTTCCACGCTGCGCGTTGGCGCGAGGCTGGCGGTCATTCTGGGTGTTTCCCTGGACGTTTGGCGCGGGAGTGTAGAGGGATCGGCGAGGCGCGTCAGCGTGGCGGGCGCGTGGGTGCGGGCTGTCGGGAGAAAGTCGGGTCGTTGCGAGGCTTCTGTCGTGGCCTGATGCGGGTTCCAGGTGAAGAACGAGCGTCATGACGAAAGAGACCGGGATGTTGGTTCAGAAGCTCAGGCTCCAGCGCGGCTGGTCGCAGGAGCAATTGGCCGTGCTTTGCGCCCTGAGCGCCCGCACGATTCAGTGGGTCGAGCGAGGGCAAACCGCCGGCGCCGAATCCCTGAAGGCGCTCGCCTCGGTCTTCGAAGTCGATTTCCTGGACCTGAAGGAGGCCGATATGGACAAGCCGAATACGCTGACCGTCAGCGCGGAGGAGGCGCTCGCTTTCGCCCGTGTCCGCAGGATCAAGGGGTTCTATCTCCACCCACTACTGTCCGGAGTTTTCCGAACGAACTGCCCAGAAATATCTCGTACATAAGGGTTTCTCGGCGATTTTGGGTGGTGTCGATTTGAAGTTGGCGCCGATTTTCCGACCACTTCCCGAGGAGGGTTCGCCCGTGAACGCCGGAATGACCCTATTCCCGCCTCTTCGATGCCGCGAATGGCGTCGGAGAGGCCTTTTCGCCAAGTTGCTATATACACATCTGAGCGCCTCATTCCCGTCAAATAATCAGGAAAAGTCCAGACAGTATCAGCGATCATGATGAGTGGAATCCAGTCTTATCCCGGAACGTACAGAAGCTCTAGAGAATATCTGAAACCTTCACCGGACAGCAGTGCAGCTATCTATATGTGATAATATCCTGTCTCATATTTTGAGACGGCGCCGGTTCCCGCCGTCCCTCCTGGCCTGTCATCCTTGCGCTCGCCTCGCAAGTCCCGAACGAATTGCCGAGCCGGCCGTCAGTTGGATGGCTGCCTTGTCAAGATGGTGTTGCAGCCTTTCCGTGGAAGCCACCCTTCGTATCTCGGGCAGCGCAAGATAGCGCGTGAGAATTGCGATCTCATCTGCCCACCGCTTTTGTTGCCTATAGAGGTTCGCCAGTTGCTCATAAGGCCACGACGATACGACCGTATCGACGGCCCCGGATGGCTTCTCGCGCTCCGCCACGTCCTGTAATAGCCATGCTTCAACCTTTTGATATTGCCCTTCGCGCTTCGCAGCCGCTACAGCTTTACGGAAATCGGCTGTCCGCATCGGGAGTTCTGCCGGCGTCGCTAGAACCTTGAGCAGGATGTTGACCCCGTATGTTGGTCTGTCCAGCGTTCCTCCCGTTGTCGCCGAGACCGTGATCTGTAGCCATTCGCCCCTAGCGATGTAGTCTCGGACATCCATCGCCGTCCTCTGGTTCAGGTAACCAATCTGATGCCCATTTGGGATGAACAACGCGACCGCGTTCTGATCGACCGGGTTGTCATTTTCGAAGCGCGCCATCAGCGGCATTCCCGTCCGGACCTCATATCGGATAATCAACTGCCTCGACGTGCCGTCGGGGTTCGCATAGGTGACTCCAGAGACAGAATTGAAGAACTCTCGTATCACCTGAGCCTCCGGCGGAGGCAGCGAGATTGGCGCGCATCGAGGCGGTGGACGCTCCCGTCGTGCCGGTGCTTCCGCATTAAAACGGAGCGTATCGTCGCCCTGCAATCCCGTAGGCTCTGCGGTTATCTCAGCTTGGGACTTCGGGTCTTTCCCACCAACCAGCTTTCGCAGCCACCCGAACACGTTCGGTTCCTCCCCGGTAGAGAGCGCCAGCCGGCGGCTGGTAGAGCATCATCACGCTAGCACAGCGCGACGCATCGAGGACGAGCCGCGCTCCCCGCGCCCCCGATTTAGCCCATCTTATTCACGCATAGCTGGGATTCGCTGACGGGCATGGTACAAGCCACTGAAATCGCGTAGAGATTGGTTGCGAGGCCATTCTCGAAGCGAGGACAGAATCTGCCATGCCCGTCACCGACCACGATACGCTTC
>DASXFW010000320.1:0-24236 GCA_036489395.1 Acetobacteraceae bacterium
GTGGATGCCAACCTGCGTCGGCATGACGAGGAGGCGACGCCGGCCGTATCATCCAGGACGGGTCGGCTGCCAGGCCGGTGGCAAACTCGCAATGACAGGGTGTGCGGCAGGATGCGTGTCGAGCGTTTTCCAGTCACTGTGAAGATGCCCCATGCGCGTCCGGAAAAAACGGCGGAGGACAGGATGCAGTTCGGCGTGCTGATCTACGACGGCGTGGAGCCGATCGACCTGGCGACGTTTGGTGTCCTCTCAATGGCTCGCCGCATTCGGCCGGAAATCGATATCTGCACGATTGCGCCACAGGGCGACGTGGTCACGCTGTCGAACGGGCTCCGCGTGATCCCCGACTACGACCTGGCTTCGGCACCGCTGCTCGACGTGCTGATCGTCACCGGAGGGCCGGGGTGGGTCGTACAGGCCGATACGCCGCACATGCTCGATTTCCTGCGCACAACAGCAGCGGCGGACACGTTGCTGGTTTCGGTGTGTACGGGCGGGATGATTCTCGGTGCCAGCGGCGTGCTGGATGGACTTTCGGCCACGACGAAGCGGGAAGTGGTGCCGCCCGAACATCCGCCCCTCCAGGTGATGCGCGAGCGTTGGCCGCAAATCGAGGTCCGTGAGGCGAGTCTGGTGGATGAAGGCAACGTCATCACCGGCGGCGGCGTGTCGCTTTGTATCGACGCGATGCTGTATCTGCTGGCGCGTTTGTTCGGTCAGGCGGTGGCGCAGGAGACGGCGCGCATCCTGGAGTACGACCGTGCGTGGGCCGCCAACCTGTCGCAGTTTCCGCCGCTGCTGCGACGCGAGCGATAAACGCCAACGCACCGGCTGCTCGCGCAGCCGGTGCGCTGCAATGCTCCGCGGCATTCGCCTCAGCAGCAGCCGCGGAACCGGCCTTTGCTCACCGCGTAGCGCGCTTCCTGACGCTCGCGGAAGAACTCCTCATACGTCATGACCGGCAGGTCCGGGTGAGTCGTGCGCCGGTGCGTCGCGTAGTTCTGGTAGTCCGGCACACCCACCATGAGGCGGGCGGTCTGCGCCACCATTTCGCAGACCAGCCGTACCCGTCCCGGCTTCGTCCCGATCATCGCCGGCTCAGTCATCGCCGGCTCCCATCAGTGCGCCGCCGATACCGATCTCGTGCGTCGTGTTCTTTGGCGTGCCCATCGCCTTGCGGCAATGGATGATGCCATAGACCACCATCGTCACGACCAGTGCGGCGAAGATGAAGGCCAGCGTGCCATCGACATAGTCGTTGAACACGATCTGGCTCATCTGGTGCATTGTCTTGGCGGGCGCCAGCACGGTTCCCGCGGCCATGGCGTTGCCGAACTTCGTCGCGTGGCTGAGGAAGCCGACCGCCGGGTTCGGGCTGAACACCTTCTCCAGCCCCGCGGTGACAGTGCAGGCGACCAGCCAGACGGTGGGCACGACGGTGACCCAGGCGAAGCGCTCGCGCTTCATCTTGAACAACACCACGGTGCACAGCGTCAGCGCGATGGCCGCCAGCATCTGGTTGGCCGTGCCGAACAAGGGCCACAGCGTCCAGATACCGCCCAGCGGATCGAGCACGCCCTGGTAGAGGATGTAGCCCCACAGCAGGCAGGCCACCGCGGAACCGACGATGTTGTTGGCCCAGGACTCGGTTGCCTTGAATGCGGGCACCACGTTGCCGACGAGGTCCTGGATCATGAAGCGGCAGACGCGCGTACCGGCATCGACCGTTGTCAGGATGAACAGAGCCTCGAACAGGATGGCGAAGTGGTACCAGATGCCGGCCAGCGCGGGGCCGCCGAGGAAGCCGGACAGGATCGTCGCCATGCCCACGGCCAATGTCGGCGCGCCGCCGGTGCGCGACATGATCGTCGCCTCACCCACATTGTGCGCGACCTGCCGCAGCATGTCGGGCGTCACGGCGAAGCCCCATGACGTGATCACCTGCGCCGCATGCACCGGGTCGGTGCCGATCAGCCCGGACGCGCTGTTCATCGCGAAGTAGACGCCGGGATGGATCACTGTGGCACTGATCATCGCCATGATGGCGACCAGCGATTCCATCAGCATGCCGCCGTAGCCGATGAAGCGGATCTGGCCTTCGTTCTCGATCATCTTCGGCGTGGTGCCGGAGGCGATCAGCGCGTGCCAGCCGGACACCGAACCGCAGGCGATGGTGATGAACAGGAAGGGGAACAGGCTGCCTGCCCAGGCCGGGCCGGTGCCGTCGATGAAGCGGGTGACCGCGGCCATCTGCAGCTCCGGCCGCACGATGACGATGCCGATCGCCAGCAGCATGATCGTGCCGACCTTCAGGAAGGTGGACAGGTAGTTGCGCGGTGCCAGCAGCAGCCACACCGGCAGCACGGAGGCGACGAAGCCGTAGCCGATGATGATCAGTGCCAGCGTCGGGCCGCTCAGGTTGAACCACACGGCGAGCGCGGGGGTTTCCGATACGGTGCGGCCGTAGATCAGCGCGGCCAGCAGCAGGACGGCGCCGAGCGCGGACATTTCGCCGATGCGGCCGGGCCGGATGAAGCGGCTGTAAACGCCCATGATCAGCGCGATGGGAATGGTGCAGAACACGGTGAAGGCGCCCCAGGGGCTGCCCGCCAGCGCGTTCACCACCACCAGCGCCAGCACCGCGAGAATGATGATGCATATCAGCAGGATGCCGATGCCGGCGATGGCGCCGGGCACGGGACCGAGCTCCGATCGGATCATGTCGCCGAGCGACTTGCCGTCGCGCCGCGTGGACAGGAACAAGATCGTCATGTCCTGCACTGCGCCGGCGAACACGACGCCTGCGAGGATCCACAGCGTGCCGGGCAGGTAGCCCATTTGCGCGGCGAGCACCGGACCAACCAGCGGGCCGGCGCCGGCGATGGCGGCGAAATGGTGGCCAAACAGCACGTATCGGTTGGTCGGCACGTAATCGAGGCCGTCATTGTGCCGGTAGGCGGGTGTCGGCCGCTTGATATCGACGCCGAACACCTTGTTGGTGATGAACAAGGCGTAGAAGCGGTAGGATATGAAGTAGATGCACACCGCGGCCACGACGAGCCATGCGGCGTTGACCGGCTCGCCGCGGGTCAGTGCCACGATCGCGAACGATATCGCGCCGAGCACAGCGACGGCTGCCCACAGTAGTTTGGCCTGGAACGTCATAACGTCTCCCTTCCGCATGGTCGCGCGGGTGCGGGCGGCATGCGTCCGCGCGCCTCGGCCAAGGGGACGCCGCGTCATGCCGCGATTCCGCACCGCGGATTGGTTTCACATGCGCAAAGTAAGAGTGCCTCCGGGGCGGTGCATTGACCTGGGTCAAGGCTGTCGCGTTGTTCTCGCGGATTGCCCGCGGCCCGGCGAGGCCAACGTCCCCCCTCCCCTTGAGGGAGGGGGATAGGGGGAGGGGTACCTACCTCAGCGGCACCTCGGCTGTACGCACCCCTCCCCCAACCCCCTCCCTCAAGGGGAGGGGGGACCTTGTGCTTGTCAGGCCGCCAGTCGCAGTCGCAGATATCGCCGCAGCAGCGGCGTGACCCGCCGCGCCGCGATGACCGCGCCCAGACCCAGCGTGACCAGCGCGACATAGTGTGCGGGCCGCAGGCCGAAGCGCAGCGTTTCGTCCGCCGCGATCAGCCGCCACGGATCGATGTGCGTGGCGACGGCATACCAGGCGAACTCGATCCACGCCGCCGCGACGGCGGAAATCAGGGCGAGCGCGGGATACACGGCGACCGGCCGCTGCCAGGCTGTCGGCAGGACGCGCCACAGCATCAGCCACACATACAGGCCGGCCACGAACACCGGCTCCGACACGTTGGCCTTCGACTGGATGAAGTAGTGCAGCAGCGCCAGCACGGCCAGCAGATAGCCCAGGCGATGCAGCCGCTTCCACCAGCGCCCCATGCGGCGGATGGCCGCGTCGGTCGAGGTGACGCCCAGCGCGATCAACCCCAGCAGCACGGCGAAGCCGATCGTCAGATAGAAGCGGTGGACGATCTCCGACGCGACGTGCAGCAGATTCAGGTTCTGCTGCACGATGTAGAGCGAGAAATGCACCACCGCGTAGGCCAGCGCGGTCAGCCCCACCATGCGCCGCACCAGCAGCAACCGGCCCCAGTCCAGCGCGGCGCGCAGCGGCGTGATCGCCAGGGCGATCAGCAGGAAGCGGATGGCCCACAGACCCATCTCGTGGATCGCCTCGTTGACCGGGCGGGCGCCGAGGTCGTCCTGCACCCACCACACCGCCGTCACCAGGCCGGGGACGCAGGCAGCCGCCAGCACCGCCGCCTTCAGCGGCAGGAACTTGCCTCGCCGGTCACGCCAGGGAACCATCATTGCGTCGCGCCTCCGGGTGCGCATGTAGGGGCTGCGGGCGAAAGCGCCAGCGTCTCGGCGATGGGACTTGCCAGGGGGGCACGCGTTACACGCGTGAGGACAAGTTCATCCGGCCGGCGGCGGGGTCAACCCCGGTTCCTGCCGCACCCTTACGCGCCAGTCGGCGGGTTTGGCCGGACCGGCCATGACGGGTTCGCCACTCCGGCTTCTGCATGGTGTAACACCATGGTACCGGCGTATCCGATGCTTCCCCCACCACCGGCAAGTCGCAGCGGGTCGAATCTTCAGGACTTTCGCATCAAGCCTGACGCTTCTATCTGCTCATCAAACCATTCGATGAACCGGGGCAGCACCGCGTCGTCCGGAGACTGTTGCAAAAGCCGTGCGATGATACCGCGGCCTTTCCTGAATCGCCGCATTGCATCGCCGTGCATGCCCTGCAGCGCTTCGATTGCGGCCGCACTGCCGAGGCTCAGCGCAAGATCGCGTTGCCACCCGGCGTTGTCGGGGGCAGCTTCGGCCAGACGCTGGCGGATCTCGAGCGAGGCCTGGTAGCTGATCAGCGCCGCGGCAAGATCGCCCTGCGCCTTTTGCACGTCGCCGACGTTGTTGTGCGCACCGGACATATCGCGTTGCCCTCCGGCGTTGCCGGGGTCGGTCTCGGCCAGGCGGGCGGCAATCGCGAACGAGGTCCGGTAGCTGCCGAGTGCCGCGGCAAGGTCGCCCTGCGCCTTTTGCACGTCGCCGATGTTGTCGTGCGAAACGGCGAGATCGCGTTGCAATCCGGCGTTGCCTTCGAAGGGAGGACGCGATGAACGACCATCGACATAATCCAAATTTATGCCACCGCAGAGCGTATTCGCGAACGAACCTTCTCGCAGTTCCCGCACCCTCCGTCTTAGTACTACGATTCGTAAGTCCGGTGACGTATTCTTGTCAAATCAAGCGGTGTTTGGGTGTGCTTGCTGCAGTCAAGTATTGGAACCGCAGATGAACGCAAATGAACGCAGATAGAGCGTGCCGCACGATTTATCTGCGTTCATTTGCGTTCATCTGCGGTTCCAATACTTGACTCTTGCATCTCGCACAAGGCCGAACGTTTCGGAATACGTCACCGTACTTATGAAACAGAGTACTTAGTGCCGTGTTTCATAAATTCGGTGACGTATTCCGGACTCGCGGCTTGTGCAAAACGCAAGAGGCGAAGAATTGGAACCGCAAATAACGCAAAGAACGCAAATAGATGTATCAGCACGGTTCATTTGCGTCATTCGCGTTATTTGCGGTTCCAATATGACCTGCAACGAGCACGCCAGGACCCAGCTCAGGTCGGCAAAAATACGTCACCGCACCCATAAAACGGATTACTTAGTGATCGCATAATCCCACCCGGTCGGGGGACAAATGAGCATTGGGCCTGCGGGCTCTTTCGCTAGAGGCTTTTTCGTTTTCGCCGAAAGGAAATCACCGTAGAAGCGGGGAGGATCGATCGACTGTAAGTTCCTGACCAACCACAACACAATCCACGAGCTGTCGCCCGTCTTCGCCGATGATGGACGGACCTCGTGGAGAGAGCTGTAGGATAGTCCAGCCTCCGTGCTACCGCCGAAGTTTCCGACGAAGCAGACGCGCTGACGTATCGCCGGATCCAAGTTCGCAGACCCCGTCTTAGAGGCGTAGATCCAGACCCGCATACCGGTGATGACATCAGCCCCCAGCTTACCGAAGAACTGGTCCTTCTCACTGCCGAAGGCAACTTCGCTGGGCATGCCATCTTCAATAGCGGAAAGAAGGTGAACCAACGGAACCGGCGCAAGCAGATCGTGAAGCTCTTTTGGCCCTGGCATGCAATCCTCCCGCAATGAACCACCAGAGCATGCTACGGCGTCGGACCTGTTGCCAACTGCTCGGCGGGCCACACCGAGGTGCGGCTTGCCCAAATCTCCGGGGCTCCCTCCGCGTCATATCCATGGCGCGCAACGACCGGCCTCGGGTCGGCTCTAGCGCAGGCAGCGCGGACCGAGTGCGAAATTCAAGAATTTCGCACACCCCCCTACAACACTGAATCCATTCAGCGATCCCGTCGCGTAACCCTGCTGCGAAACCTTACCCCACGACCGCCGGCACCGGGAACGACCCCGCCGCCGCCTCGGCCGCCCACCGCAGCCCCCCCGGCGCGCCGCAGCTCGGGCACGCAGGCTGCCAGTTCGGCGCAGGCACGTGGCACACCGAGCACCGCCACTCCGGATCGGCATCCGCCAGCGCCGCCCGCCGAAGCGCGTCGCGTTGCGCGTCGCGGCCGGCTTCGGTGTCCCCGTGCTCCTGCTCCTCGATATCCGCCAGCAGCAGCCACAGCCGCCGCTGGTTCACCCCCGCGTCGCGCGCCGCCTCGGCCTGATGCCGCGCCTCGCCGATCAGCCCGGCGTCCAGCGCCGTGCGCGCCAGCAGCAGGCGGCTTTCCACATGGCTCGGATTGGCCTCCGCCAGCCGCTGCGCCGCCTTCGCCCGCGCCAGCTTGTCGGACAGCGGCGCCAGAGCGAACGCCGCCAACTCGGGGTGCGGTGCCAGCGTCCAGGTCTGCCGGAGCACCGCCTGCGCGCGGCCCTCCCGCCCATCGGCGCGCAGCTTCCGGGCGTAGGCCAGCGCCGCCGGCGCGAGGCTGGGGTCCTCCTTCCACGCCTGCCGCGCCAGCTTCAGCGCGCGCGCCGCATCGGGTTCCGCCTCCGCCGCGGCGGCGGTAAGCGCGGCACGCGGCGTCGCGCCATCCGCCAGCTCCATCGCCTCGATCCAGTTGCCGGAGCGCACCGCCATCCGGGCGCGCTCATGCCGCAACCAGGCGGCGCCCGGTTGCAGCGCCTCGGCCTGGCGTGCCAGCACCGCCGCCTCCGTCCAGTCGCCGCGCGCGATCGCCTGGCGCAGCAGGCCGCGATAGCCGAGGAACGCCGCATCCGGACGCTCCGCCAGCCGGCGGAAGGCGGCTTCGGCCTCGTCGTCGCGGCCGGCCAGGCGGCCGGCTTCGGCGGCCAGCAGCAGGGTTTGCGGCGTGTCTCCCAGCAGGCGCCGGGCGCGCTGTGCCTCGCGCCGCGCGCCCGCCTTCTCTGCCGCCGCCAGCGCCAGCAGCGCCTGCGTCACCGCGATGTCCCCCAGCCGCCGCCGCCGTCCGCCACGCCAGCGCGAGGTGCGCCGAGGCAGCCGGAACAAGCCGCCGATCAGGCGGAACACGATGTAAAGCAGGCCAAACAACAGCAGCAGGCCGAGCGCCACGACCGGCACGCCGGCCTCCACCGTGGTGTCGCCGAACTGCGCGGTGATGTGCCCCGGCAGGCCCGCCAGCAGCCAGGCGACCACGAGCACAACCATGCTCGCGAGCAGGAAATAAAGGACGCGGCGCATCAGGGCTGGGTGGCCATGCCGGCCAACCCGGCGCGTGCGTCCAGCAGTGCCTGGGCATCGGCGCGCCACCCCGCCATCGCGGCCGCGGGCGGCCCGGACAGAGCGGAAACCGCTGCCACGGCGCCCGCCAGATCGCCGGCGTTCAGCGCGTCATGCGCGCGGGCAAGCACGCCTGCGGCACTGTCGCCGAGCAGCACCCGATCGCCTTGCCGCACCGTCACCAGGCCTTCCGCGCGAGCCAGCACCTGCGACAGGAACGGTTTGCCCGCAACATCCGGTTGGGCCGCCGCGAGCGCCGCCTTCTCTGCCTTGGGGAACGCGAGGCGCAGTGCCGCCTCGGTCGGTGGCGGCACCGTGGCGAAGCGCGCCACCGCAGGCGACGCGCCCGGGATGTCGCCCAGCTTCTCACCCGCATTCAGGGCGGCCTCCGCGGCGACGATGCGAGCCAGCCGCGCACCCTGTATCGCTTGCGCCGCTACTTGCGCCGCATCGCGTTCCAGGGCCGTAAGCCGTGCCTCGTCGGCGCTCAGCCGCTGATCGAATTGCGCGTCCGCACCGCGATCCCGCCCGGACAGCGCGTCCATCCGCCCCGACAGCGCGTCCATCCGAGCGCCAATCTGCTGCTCGTCCTGTGTCTTTTGCTCCAGCCCCGCAACCCGAGCTTCCAGCGGCGCCAGGTCCGGCGGTGCGGGTCGTTTCTCCAACGCCGCAATCCGAGCCTCCAGCGGCGCGAAGTCTGGCGGTGCGGGCCGCTTCTCCAAGGTCGCGACGCGCGCTTCGAGCGGCGCCAGGTTCGCCGCCGGCCGCTTCTCCAGCGCCGCGATGCGGTCCTGCAGCGGCGCCAGATCGACACTGCCGCCGGGCGAACGCCGCTCCAACTGCGCCAGGCGGATTTCGAGCCCCTGCATCTGCAACTTCAGGCTCTGCACCGCGGCGGATTGCGACGTGGAAACGGCCCGGGGCTGCCACCATACGAACCCGATCGCTCCAGCCAGCAGGACGAAGCCGACGGCGCACAGCCAGGGCAGCAACGATGCCCCGTCGGCGGCCAGCGGTTCTTCGTCAGACAGCGCTTCGTCTTCCGGCAGCGCTTCTTCTTCGGTCGGCGCTTCGTCTTCCGGCGGCGCCCCGTGTTCGCTCGGCGGAGCGGTCTCGGCAGTCGGTGGATGGGTCTCGGCAGTGGTCCCGGGGGGCGGTTCGGCTTCGTGCGGGGGTTCTGGTTCGGTCATCGCAGCAGCGCGAGCATCTCGTCCTGGTTGGGGCGGGCGGCGACGCTGATGCGGCGCCAGGGCAGGCGCCCTAATGCCACGGCCGCGGGCTGGCCGATAGAGATTGCTTCGACCGTGCGCACCGACGTCCCCACGCGCGCGCGCCGCACAAGCTGCACGAAGTGCCGCGCCGTCTCGGCAGAGAAGAACAAGGCGGCGCGGACCGTGCCGTTTCGCAGCGCCGCCATGGCGGTGGGTGCGAGGGTTCGCGCGGGAATGGTCGAATAGACGACGCGGCGCAGCACGCGGAATCCGGCAGCGCGCAGGTCGTCGGCAAGCGCATTGGCCTGGAACCGACCGACCGCAAGCAGCAGCGCGCCTGCCTCGGGGCGAAGTTGCTCCTTCGCGAGTGCGGCGAGATCCGTGGAGTCGCCGCTGGCGCTGACCACGTTCTGGAAGCCGGCGGCACGGGCGCGTGCGGCGGTGACGTCGCCGACGGCGAGCAATGTCAGGCCGTGATAGGTCGCAGGTAGTGCGGCAAGGGCGCTGCCGCTGGTCACAAGAACCGACGCGATGGCGTCGCACGCGGGCAGTACGGTTTCGACGAGGCGTGTGGCGAACACCGGCGCCACGACCGGGACCATTCCCATGGCCGCGATACGCGCCGCGGTGTCTGACGCGCCCGGTTCGGGGCGGGTGATCAGCACCTGCGCCGCCTCGCCGGGTGAGCAAACCATCAAATGGGGATCAGGCGAAGATGTCGCGCGGGCAGTCGGCACGGAGACTCGCCCCCAGTTCGGCGCCGATCCGGGCGGCATCCTGGACCCCGCCGTGCAGGCTGCGCTTCAGCAAAAAGGAACCGTCGGCGCGCGCGACCAGGCCGGTGAGGTGCAGGTTGCCGTTCGGCATCACCCGAGCGTGGCCGCCGATCGGCGTGCGGCAGGAGCCATCGAGTTCCGCCAGCATGGCGCGTTCGGCGGTGGCGACGGCCTTGGCCTCGGGGTCCTCGATGGCGGCCAGCAGTTCATGCAGTTCGCTGTCGTCGGCACGCACGGTGATGCCGACGATGCCCTGCCCGGCGGCCGGCACCATCGAGTCGGGGTCGAGCACGACCGAGGCGCGGTGTTCCAGCCCCAGGCGGCGCAGCCCGGCCAGAGCCAGCAGCGACGCGGCACAGTCCCCGGCTTCCAGCTTGGCGAGGCGAGTCTGCACGTTGCCGCGGATCGTGGTGACGCGCAGGTCGGGCCGGGCGTGCAGCAATTGCGCCTGACGGCGGACCGAGGCGGTGCCGACCAGCGCGCGGGACGGCAGGCAGGCGAAGGGATCGGCGGGGTCGGGTTCGTCGCAATCGGGGCCGAGGATCAGCGAGTCGCGCGCGTCTTCCCGTTTCAGAGTGCAGGCCAGGACGATGCCGGGTGGCAGCTCGGTCTCCAGGTCCTTCAGGCTGTGCACCGCGAAATCGATGCGGCCGTCCGCCAGGGCCTCGTGGATTTCCTTGGCGAACAAGCCCTTGCCGCCGATCTCTGCCAGGCGGCGGTCCTGCACCGCGTCGCCCGTTGTGCGGATCGCATGTTCCTCGAACACGTCGAGGCCGCGCAGCACCGGGCAGAACGTGGTCAGCAGCTCGAGGAAGATGCGGGTCTGCACCAGGGCCAGCGGGGAGCCTCGGGTGCCGACGCGCAAGGGCAGGTCGCGGGTGTGCGGCTTCACCCGCGGGTGATGCATCCCGGGGGCCGCGGCGTGGTGCTGCGATGGCGTGGCGGCGTTCATGGGCGCGTCGTATTACTGGGGGCGCGCGATGGAAAGTGCGGAATTGTACGGATGAAGCCGGTTCTCGGCATTGAGACCTCATGTGACGAAACCGCCGCGGCGGTGCTGGACGCCGACGGCCGCGTTTTGGCCGAGAGCGTCGCCAGCCAGGAAGCCGCGCATGCTCCATATGGTGGCGTGGTGCCGGAGATAGCCGCGCGCGCGCATCTTTCTCTGCTGCCGGGGCTGGTGCGGGGGGTGATGGCGCGGGCGGGCGTCGGATTCGCCGAGCTGGGTGGGGTGGCGGCGAGCGCCGGGCCGGGGCTGATCGGCGGGCTGATCGTCGGCAGCCAGATGGCGAAGGGGATCGCCCTGGCGCATCGGCTGCCGTACGTCGCGGTGAACCATCTGGAGGCGCACGCGCTGACGGCTCGGCTGCCCGGGCTGGTGGAAGGCGGCGCGCCGTTTCCGTATCTGCTGCTGCTGGTGTCCGGCGGGCACTGCCAGTGCGTCGCGGTGCGGGGCGTCGGTCGGCACGAACGGCTGGGCGGCACGGTGGATGACGCGGCGGGCGAGGCGTTCGACAAGGTCGCGAAGTTGCTCGGGCTGGGCTGGCCCGGCGGGCCGGCGCTGGAAAAGCTGGCAGCCGAGGGGGATGCGGCGCGCCACGCGTTCCCGCGGCCGATGCTGGGGCGGGCAGGGTGCGATTTCTCGTTCTCCGGGTTGAAGACGGCGGTCGCGGTGGAGGTGGCTCGGCACGGATCGGGTGCGCTGCCGGTGGGCGTGGCGGCGGATATCGCGGCCAGCTTCCAGCGGGCCGTGGCGGAGGTGCTGGCGGATCGGGCGTCGCACGCGATGGCCATGATGCGCCGGCGGGCGGCTGAGGCGCGGCTGCTGGTGGTGGCCGGCGGCGTGGCCGCGAACGGGGCGGTGCGGGCGGCGCTTGGTCGCGCCGCCGAAGCGGCCGGGTTCGCGCTGGCCGTCCCGCCGGTGCGGCTGTGCACCGACAACGCGGTCATGGTGGCGTGGGCGGGGGTGGAACGGCTGCGGCTGGGGTTGGCGGACGGTTTGGATTTCGCGCCGCGTCCGCGGTGGGGGCTGGAGGAGGTCTCGGGACACACGGAAGCCTCCTCTTGTCGCTTGCACGAACAAAACGGTTAGCGCAGATTCCCGGCCATGCCCCAACAACGACAACCTTCGGCGCGAATTGAGTCAATACGCATAGGGAATTACCGCGCTCTGCGGTCGATAGTATTGCGAGATCTGACTCCGCTTACGGTCTTGATTGGTCCTAACGGCAGCGGAAAGTCCACGATTTTCGATGCATTTAACTTTCTGTCGGAATGCTTTCAGTCAGGACTACGCTATGCATGGGATCGTCGGGGACGCGCGCGCGAACTCAAGACGCGCGGCGAGGATGGGCCCGTCGTAATCGAGTTGGGATATCGAGAAAGCCCGGGGGCCAGGCTCATAACGTATCATTTAGCGATCGATGAGAGGAATGGCTCCCCGTTCGTCGCGGAAGAGTGGTTGCGTTGGAAGCGAGGGAGTTATGGCCAGCCATTCCGGTTCCTTGACTACCGAGGCGGCCAAGGCCGAGTCATTAGCGGAGATGCTCCAGATGCAACGGCCGAACGTATCGAAGTGCCGCTGCGGTCGTCGGACCTGATTGCGGTCAACACGCTCGGGCAATTCGCAGATCACCCTCGTGTTGCTGCACTGCGCGAGTTCATTACGGACTGGTACGTATCATACCTGTCGATTACCGATACGCGGGGACAGCCTGAGGCTGGCCCACAGGAGCGGCTTAGCAAGAGTGGCGATAATCTGGCCAACGTCATCCAATATCTTGCCGAACGCCATCCGAACCGTTTGGAGGAAATATTCCGCGCACTGAGCCGGCGCGTGCCACGGTTGGAGCGAGTGCTTGCCGAAGAAATGTCGGATGGTCGCCTCCTCCTGCGGATCAAAGATGCACCGTTCAAGGATCCAGTCCTGTCCCGTTTCGCGTCGGATGGGACACTTAAGATGCTTGCATATCTTGTCGTTCTCTATGACCCGGAGCCACCTCAGTTCATAGGGATCGAGGAGCCGGAGAATTTTTTGCATCCTCGTCTGTTGGAGCCGCTCGGAGAAGAATGCCGCAAGGCGAGCGGCAGGGCCCAACTGTTGGTGACGACCCATTCGCCGTTTTTCCTGAGTGCGATGCGACCCGAAGAGGTCCGTATGCTCTATCGGGATGAGCGAGGCTATACACAGGTGCGACGCGCCTCCGATATCGAGCGCGTTCGTACATTCATCGAGCATGGTGCTACGCTCGGCGATCTCTGGACGGAGGGCCAATTCGGTGTTGGGGATCCGCTGGTTGCCGCTGGCGAACCGACGGTACTGCTGCATCACTGATGCCGCTTAGCCATCTAGAGATTTTGGTCGAAGAAGCCTCAATGGAGGCTTTCCTTCGATCACTACTACCTAAGATCGTTGGATCGGTTAACAGTAACTTTCAGGTTTTTCGGGGCAAGCAGGCATTGCTCCGCGAGCTCCCGCGGCGCATGCGCGGCTTGCGGCAGATGCTCCAACCCGGGTGGCTGATTTTGGTGGTGGTTGATTGTGATCGTGACGACTGCCGTCAGCTTAAGAGCAGCCTCGAGGCTGCCTCTCGTGGGGCGGGATTGACGACGCGCTCAAGCAAGGGTGCGGGTAGGTTCTCAGTTCTGAATCGTATCGCGATTGAGGAGTTGGAAGCTTGGTATCTGGGTGACTGGCCGGCGGTGAAAACGGCCTATCCGCGCGTTCCGTCGAGCGTGCCGGACCGCGCCGGCTACCGAATTCCGGATGCGGTTGCCGGAGGTACGTGGGAGGCCTTTGAACGGATTCTGGTTGCGGCTGGCTACTTTCCTGGTGGGCTACCGAAGATCGAGGTCGCGCAGTGCATCGCCCCCCACATGGACCCCGCCCGCAACACGTCCCGCAGCTTCCAGGTCTTCCGTGATGCCCTGCTCGAAGCGGCCCATCCATGAACTACCGCCACGCCTTCCACGCCGGCAATTTCGCCGACTGCGTGAAGCACGCGCTGCTGGTCTGGCTGCTGGACGCGTTGCACCGCAAGCCGGCGCCGATCGCGGCGCTGGACACCCATGCCGGTGCAGGCGCCTACGATCTGACCGATGGCCCAGCGCAACGCACTGGCGAGTGGCGCACCGGGATCGACCGTCTGCTGCACGATCCCCCCGCACCGCTCGCCCGCTACGTCGATCTGGTGCGCGCGACCGGCCTGTATCCCGGCTCTCCCGTGCTGATCCGCGCCTTGCTGCGCCCCGACGACCGGCTGACAACCTGCGAGCTCCACCCCGACGACGCACACGACCTCCGCCGGCGCTTCGCCCACGATCCGCAGGTCGCCGTACACCAGCGCGACGCGTGGGAGGCGCTGGGCGCGCTGCTGCCGCCGCACCAGCGCCGCGGCCTGGTGCTGATCGACCCGCCGTTCGAGGACCCGCACGAATTCGCCCATCTCGCGGCCGGGATCGCCGCCGGCCATGCCCGCTTCCGCGCCGGCGTGTTCGCCGCCTGGTATCCGATCAAGCACCGCGCCCCGGTCCGCGCCTTCCACGCCGCGATCCTGCAGACCGGCATCCGCGATGTCGTCGCCGCCGAGCTCTGCCTGCGCGAGCCGCTCGATCCGGCGCGGCTGAACGGCTGTGGCGTGCTTGTGGTAAATCCGCCCTACGGTTTCGACGCGGCGGCGCCACCCATCCTGGATGCGCTGATGCAACGCCTCGGCAAGGGCGAGCCAGGCGCCGCCGCGACAGTGACAAGGCTGGCGGATGAATGACCTGACCATCATCGGCGCCGGCGCCTGGGGCACGGCGCTCGCCGTACAGGCCGCCCGCGCCGGCAACGCCGTGCGCCTGTGGGCGCGCGACCCTGCCAACGCTGCGCAGATCGCCGCGACTCGCGAGAACCCGCGCCTGCCGGGCGTGACGCTTCCCCCCGAGGTCGTGCCGATCGCCGACACGGCACAGGCCGCCGGCCTCCTGCTGCTCGCCGTCCCCATGCAGCACCTGCGCGCGGTGCTGGCCCGTCTGCCCGGCGCCGCCGAGCCGATCGTCGCCTGCGTCAAAGGCGTGGAAACCGCCACCCTGCGCCTGCCGCTGGAGGTCATCGCCGAGACCCATCCGCAAGCGCCCGCCGCCATCCTCACCGGCCCCAATTTCGCGCACGAGATCGCCGCCGGCCTGCCCGCCGCCGCCGTGGTCGCCGCCACCGACGCCGCGCTGCGCGACCGCGTCATCGCCGCGCTCGCCACGCCGTCCTTCCGTCTCTACGGCAACGACGACCCAATCGGCGCGCAGATCGGCGGCGCGGCGAAGAACGTCATTGCCATCGCCGCCGGCGTGGTGATCGGCGCCGGCCTGGGGGAGAACGCCCGCGCCGCGCTGATCACCCGAGGCCTGGCCGAGCTCTCGCGCCTGGCGGTGGCGCTCGGCGGACGGGCGGAAACGGTCATGGGGCTGTCCGGCCTCGGCGATCTGCTGCTGACCTGCACCGGCCCATCGAGCCGCAATTTCAGCCTGGGCGTGGCCCTCGGACGTGGCGAGACGCTGGCCGACGTGCTCGCCGCCCGCAGCGCCGTCACCGAGGGCGTCGCCACCGCCCCCGCCCTGATCGCCCGCGCGGCCGGCGTCGATCTGCCGATCTGCACCGCCGTCGCGGCACTACTCGCCGGACGCGTCACCGTTGCCGAGGCGATGACCAATCTGCTCTCCCGCCCGCGCCGGAACGAATGATCGACGACCTCCGCGCCGCGGCCGGGCACCACGAGGCGGGGCGGCTCGACCAGGCCGCCGCGCTGTACCGGCGGATCCTCGCCGACCACCCCGAGAACGCCGACGTGCTGCATTTGCTCGGACGTGTCGCGCACGCGCAGGGGCGGACGGGCGACGCGATCGAGCACCTGCGGCGCGCGGCCGTGCTGCGGCCGAATGCGGCGCTGTTCCACAGCGGGTTGGCGGATTCGTTGCGCACCGCGGCGCGGCTGCCGGAGGCCGCCAGGCATTACGAGCAAGCGGTGTGGCTGGACGCGGATGTCGCGCCCACCTGGCTCGCGCTGGGCGAGACACTGGCCGAGCTGGGCCATATCGATCGCGCGCTGCACGCGCTGCGGCGCGCCATTGCGCTCGATCCGAATTTGATCGCGGCGCATTGGGCCCTGGCGGCGGCCGGCGATCCGCAGGCCATGCCGCAGCTTCAGGCATTGCTCGCGCGGCCGGACCTGCCCGCGGGCGACCGGATCAACGCCGGCTTTGCGCTGGCCCGGATGCTGGATCAGGCCGGCCGGTACGCGGAGGCGTTCCGTCACCTCGATGCCGCCAACGCGTTGCTGCGTGCAGCGGATGCGGCGGCCGGGCACGCTTTCGATGCGGCGGAACTGCGCGCGTTCGTCGATCGGCGGATCGCGGTTTGCAGTTCGGAATTGTTTGCCCGCTACCGCGGTTGCGGCAGCGATTCAGAACTGCCCGTGTTTGTTGTCGGCATGCCGCGTTCCGGCACGACGCTGGTGGAGCAAATCCTCGCCAGCCATTCGCAAATCCGCGGCGTCGGCGAGCGGCACGATATCGCCGGCCTGGTCGGCGAATTGAACAGCGTGTCGGAGGCGGAAGATTATGCCGGATGGAATTGTGCCGAGGTCCGGGACGTCGCCGAGGCGCATGTCGCGCGCCTTGCCGCCCTCGCGCCGGGTGCCCGCCGCGTGGTGGACAAGACGCCCGACAATTTGTTCCACCTCGCCGCGATCGCGCTGCTGTTCCCGCGCGCCCGGGTGGTCGTATGCCGGCGCGATCCGCGTGATGTTTGCCTGTCCTGTTATTTCCAGACCTTCGCGTGGCCCGCGCCGTATGCCAACGATCTTGCCGCCTGCGCGCAGCGATGCCAGGAAACCGAACGGCTCCTGGCGCATTGGCAATCCGTCCTGCCGCTGTCGCTGCACGTCGTGCAATACGAGGAACTGGTTGCCGATCTTCCCGGCGTGGCGCGGCAACTGGTCGAGCATCTCGGCGTGGATTGGGAACCAGGCTGCGTGGATTTCCACCTCACGCGGCGTGCCGTGCAAAGTTCCAGCCTGTGGCAGGTGCGTCGGCCGCTTTACGCGAGCTCGGTCGGCCGCTGGCGGTCCTATGCGGCGGACCTTGCGCCGCTGCTGAAGGTGTTCGGGAGGGAGTGACGGCGCGCGTCGGACAATTCGGTGTCGTATGGAAAAAACGCGGCGGTCATTGCGTTTCGCCACCAGCCGACCCGCGTCTGGGCAAAACGGCCCCGCCCCTGTCAACGGCCCCACCACCGTCATTGTTGGGATGGACGGCCCCACGGCATCGCGTGCCAAACTTGGGTGTTGTCAACCAACCAAGACAGGAGCCGTCCATGCACCAGATTAGCTGCATAGGCCTCGACACGTCCAAGGCCGTATTCACCTTGCACTGCGTCAACGCGGCGGAGGAGCCGGTGCTGCGGGTCAACCTGCGGCGCGCGCAGATGGTGCCGTTCTTTCGCAAGCGGCCGCCGACGGTGGTAGCCATGGAGGCATGCGGTGGCTCGCATTACTGGGCGCGCAAGCTGGGCGCGCTGGGCCACGAGGTGCGTCTGATCCCGCCGCAGGGAGCCTGCCCCCGGGCTTGACCGGGGGGTCAAACCCTACGTGAAGCGCGGCAAGAACGATCGCAACGACGCCGCGGCGATCTGCGAGGCAGCGGGGCGGCCGGGCATGCGTTTCGTGCTGGCCAAGACCGAGGATCGGCAGGTGGAGGCGCGCGAGACGGTGGGGCGGCAGTCGGCCCAACCGCCGGCACCGCGCGTCGATGCCGGGGTGCAAGAGCTGAGTGAGATGACGATCGGACGAACCGACGATCCAGAGAACCCGTTACTCGCAACGGCAGGCCAACCAGGCCGCGTCATTGTTTGGGGCTGGATCGCGGAACCCATCTGGGCCAGCGGCCATGCAGCCGCGCCAACAGGCCGGACACATGAGCGCAATCGAACCGCCCGTCAGGTTTCCTCAACTTTCCTCTTGCATCCAAGGGGCCGTCCACACATGCGAGTTGCCACCGGCCGAGGCAGACCCGCGACTGGATGAAACGCTGCGGCGCTGCCTGTTGTGTCATGGCCGGCGCAGGGCGGCCATCCACGTCTTTCCTTTGCCGGCCGGGGCACAGTCGTGGGTGGCCGGGCCAAGCCCGGCCATGACACAACGGGCACCGCCGGCCGTTTCATCCGGGGCGGGTCGGCCGCCGCCGGCCGGTGGCCAACTTGCAATGACAGGTAAGCCGCGACGATTCCACTCACTATGAAAACGCTACAGGGACCAGACCGGCGATGACACGCAATGATAATGACACACGCTGATCACCCCGTCCGCTGTTCCGCCGGCGGATACCGTCGCAGCAGCCGCACCATCAGCAGCATCGCCGGCAGCGCGGCGAAGCTGCATACCACGTAGAACCGCGTCCAGCCCAACGCTTCGGCCAGCACGCCGGAAAATCCGCCAAGCGTATGCACCGTCAGCGCAGCGACCGACGACAGCAGGGCATAGTGCGTCGCGGTGAACTGCATGGAACACAGGCCGGACAGGTAGGTGATGAACGCCGCATCCGCCATGCCCTGCACGAACGCCTCGGTCGCGACCGTGCCATACAGCACGCGATGATCGCCGGCCGACAGCGACAGCCAGACATACATCGCCATGGCGATGGTCTGCGCCCAGCCGGTGCACAGCAGCGCGCGGCCGACGCCGATGCGCGCCACCAGCCAGCCGCCGAGCGTGATGCCGGCCAGCGTGGCGACCAGCGAGAACGGCCCCGTCGCCGCGATCGCGTTCTGGCTGAACCCGAGCGCGCGGTAGAACGGCGCGGTCATGATCCCCGCCATCGCCTCACCGAGCTTGAACACGGCGACGAAGGTGAGAATGCCCACCGCACCGGGGCGCGACAGGAATTCCGCCAACGGTTCCAGCACCGCCAGGCGCATGCGTGCCGCGAAGCCGGCGACGATCGGACGGATCGCCCCCTGCGGCTCCGGCGCCAGCAGCGTCACGATGACGCCGGTCGCGAGCAGCGGCGCGACGCACAGCAGTGCCGCGTGCCAGCCGATCCGCCCGGCGGCGGCGATGACGCCGGTGGTGGTGATCAGCAGCGCGATGCGATAGCCCCACACATAGGCGGCCATCGCCGCGCCTTGCAGCCGCGCGGGAAACGCCTCGATACGCCAGGCATCGATGACGATGTCCTGGCTGGCCGAAAGGAACGCGACCAGCGCTCCGGCCGCCAGTGACGCCAACGGCAGCACGGCCGGATTGGAGATCGCCAGCAGCACCGACGCGCCAACCAGCGCCGGCTGGATCGCCAGCAGCCAGCCGCGCCGCCGGCCGAAGCGACGCAGCGCGCCGGGCGGTGCCATCTGGTCCAGCAGCGGCGCCCAGAGGAACTTCAGCGAATAGGCCAGCCCGATATTCGCCGTCAGCCCGATGGCCGCCAGCGACACGCCGCCCACCGACAGCCACAGCCGCAGCGTGAAGCCGGACAGCGGCAGCGGCAGTCCGGATACGAAGCCATAAGCGGCCATCAGCCAGAGACGACGATCCGCGAGGCTGCGCGACGAAGCAGGCGGGCGTTCAGACATACGACCTGACTGGTATCCAAGGTGTCATTGCGAGTTCCCCACCGGCTTGGCAGCCGACCCGCCCTGGATGAAACGGTCGCGGCCGGAGCGTAGGCCTCCCCTCCCCTTGAGGGAGGGGTTGGGGGAGGGGTCGAAACGTAAGGCACTGTTGACGAATAATCGAATCGGTTGAGTGAGGCACCGGCCTTTGCCCCGTCATGCCGACCACCGGGTCAAGTGCAGCGATTATTCGTCAACAGTGCCTAAGCATCGACCCCTCCCCCAACCCCTCCCTCGTCGAAACGTAAGCATCGACCCCTCCCCCAACCCCCTCCCTCAAGGGGAGGGGGGACGTGGTTTCTTGTGCGTCGCTCCGCTTCTCGCAATGACACGCGGCGCGTCAAGCCGGCTCGCGGCACGATCGGCCCTCAATCCCCGGGCAGATCCCGATCGCCGCGGCCCAGCGCGCGCTGCATCGACACCACATCGACCCAGCGTCCGAACTTCACGCCGACCGATCGCATGGTGCCGGCCATCTGAAAGCCCAGGCTGGCATGCACGCCGATCGAACCGACATTCTCCGAATCGCCGATCACCGCGATCATCTGCCGCATGCCGCGCGCCGCCGCATCCTCGATCAGCTTCGCCACCAGCGCCTTGCCGACGCCCTGGCCGCGCACGTCGTCGCGCACATACACGCTGTCCTCGACGCAGAAGCGATAGGCCGAGCGGTCGCGGAACTGTGCGTAATACGCGTAGCCGAGCACGCCGGTCGCATCGACCGCCACCAGCCACGACCAGCCATGGTCCACGACCTTGTGGAAGCGTTCGAGCATGTCCTCGACCGAGGGCGGTTCCTCGTCGAACGTGCCCGCGCCGTGCAGCACGTGGTGGGCGTAGATCGACTGGATTTCCGGGATGTCAGCGCCGATGGCGGGGCGGACCTGCATGGCTTCGTTCATCGTCATTCGCTTCCGCAACTTTAACTGCAACTCTGTCAAACATTCCCGTCGGGCGAAATGGACACCAAAGGATGTCAGCTTACCACTTAGCCCTCTGTCGCGCGCCGGAGGCTGTCCATAAGGGAGGACGCGATCTCGGCGTCGGTCAACTTTCCGGCCCGAAGAACATCCACCTGTTCGAACGGCACCGAAACATCCCGTGGTATGCGGCGGTTGGGCGGAACCACCGGAATGACAGGCTTCCTGGACGCCAGGGCGGTACCGATTTCAGACATCACTGACGGGCTATGCAATGCCGCAGGCGAGAGCCATTCGTCACCTGTCTTGATGTCATATACGTCGATGAAGGTCGTCGCGCCGCAATCGTCGATGCGCCTGGCCATCTGCCTGGCGATCCAGGTGTCGTGCGATCCGTGCGACACGAACACCCTCACGGCGGATCCGGCCATGCGGACCAGGCCCTGGCCCGCCACATCAGCCAGCTCACACCGTCAGCCCCAGGACCGCCGCCGCGTCGCACGCCAGCGCCAGCAACGCACGATCGTGCCCGTGCCCGGCGACCAGCGACAGCCCGACCGGCGCGCCGGCCGCCGTCGTGCCGACCGGCAGCGTCACCTCCGGCAGTCCGCAGAAACCGGCGATCGCGGTGACGCCGATCGTCGCCTGGCGCACCACGTCCTGCTCCGCCATGCTGGCACTCAGCAGCGGCGCGGCGCAGGGGCTGGTCGGATAGACGAACACGGCTCCCCCGGCCAGCAACGGCCGCACCCGTGTCTGTAGCACGCGGCGGAACGCCCGGCCGGGCGCCGCCACCCCAGGATCGGTCGCCTTTGCCGCGGCAAACCGCTCACCCACGCCCGGCCCGAAGCGTGGACGGGTCGCGTCCACCCAGGGACCGAGCGTCGCCCAGGCCTCCTCCGCCTGCACTGTACGGAAATGGTCGAAGAAGCTGTCGATCCCCTCAGGTGCAATCCGCACTCCCACCGCGCGGCCGCGGATTTGCTCCAGCTTTTCCAGCGCCGGGCGCAGCGCCTCCGCCACATCGGGCTGCGCGTTCACCCAGGCTTCCTCGACCCGCAGCAGCGGCCCGTCGGCCCCGTGGCGCGGCCCGGACAGCAGCGCCTCGCCAATCCCGGACAACAGCGACGCGCTGCGGGCGAACCAGCCGCAGGTGTCGAAGCTGGGCGCGAGCGCGCAGGCACCTGCCAGGCCGACCGCGCCATGCGTCGGCCGAAACCCGAACAAGCCGCAATAGCTCGCCGGGATGCGCACCGACCCACCGGTGTCGGAGCCAAGGGCGAAATCCACCAGCGACGCCGCGACCGCCGCCGCCGAGCCGCAGCTCGACCCGCCCGGGAATCGGTCCGGCGCACGTGGGTTGATCGGCGTACCGTGCCAGACGTTCTCGCCGGTCAGGCCGTAGGCGAGCTCCTGCGTCTTGGTCTTGCCGGCCAGGGCCGCGCCAGCCTGCAGCAGTTGCAGCACCGCCGGCGCGGTGGCGATGGCCGTTGGATGGGTGCGCGCCCAGTCCGGATTGCCGTAGGTCGTCAGGACGCCGGCGACGTCGAACAAGTCCTTGACGGCGAAGGACAGGCCGGACAGCCGGCCGGTGCCAAGTGGCGCCCGCTCCGCGCGCGGCCCGGGCACGAACGCCCCTACCGTGTCCTCGATCGCTGCCATGATGCCTGTTCCTGTCGCCCAAGGTTGCGCCCAGCGGCCCCAGGACGTGCCAATCCGGCCGCGAAATCAAGGATTAAGTTGAAATTGCCCGCCTGTTCGGGGCATACTCGAATCCGTGAACAGGCGGTCACCGGATGTTGTGGCCGGCCGGTGCGCGCCCTGAACAACTTGCCAAAATCGGCAAGGAGTGACTTGCATTCGGGGTGCCTGGCATGGAATGCCGCTCGGCTCAATTCGCCGCCGGTGCGGTTCGACCTGCCTCAAAGAGGGGTTGCTCGTGGATATTCCTGACGGAACGATTGCCGCCCCGCCCGGGCAGGACCGCCGGACTTCGCCTGAAGCCAGCGTTCGGCCTGAAGCCAGCGTTGGGCCTGAGACCCGTGGCGGACCTGAGGCCGGCGCCGGCGGCAGCGGAGCCGATACCGGCGGCCCGACCACACGGGGCGGCGGGCGCGACGCTCCCATCCATCCGCGCTTGCTCGCCATGATCATGGCCGGCCGCTACCACGGCATGGAACTCGACTCGAACGAATACCGCATACCGGTGGGGGAGACGGTGCCCTCGGCCGCCTCCCTGTCCGCCTGGGCACAGAACTCCGGCATGTGGGCGCGCGCCGTCCGGCTGCGCTGGCGCCACCTGCTGCACTTCAACAACACCGGTCCCGTCGTCCTGCTGTTCAACGACGGCACCGCCGGCCTGCTCACCGGCGTCAATATCGAGCACAAGGTCGTCTTCCTGAAGGATCCGCGCGGCCCCGCCGCCGAAAACGCCGTGCCGGTGGACGAGGCCCGGCTGGAGGAGGTGTGGGGCGGCGAGGCCATCCTGCTGCGCGCCGAACGCGGCATCACCGAAGCCGACGAGCCATTCTCCTTCCGCTGGCTGGTGCGGATGGTCGGCAAGGAAAGGCGGTCGCTGCGCGACATCGGCATCGCCTCCTTCACGCTCAGCCTGCTCACCATCTTCCCGCCGTTCCTGGTGATGACGGTGGTCAACAAGGTGCTGACCCACCACAGCTACTCAACCCTGATCCTGCTCAGCGCCCTGCTGATGATCTCCGTCATCTATGAAACGATCCTCGGCTTCACCCGGCGGCTCATCGTCGTCATCATCGGCACACGGATCGACGCCAAGCTCAACCTGCACGTCTTCAACCGGCTGGTTCGGCTGCCGCTGGATTATTTCGAGCGGCATCCTGCCGGCGAAACGATGTACAACATCAGCCAGATCCAGCGCGTCCGCGAGTTCATGACCGGCAAGCTGCTGACCACCTTCCTGGATCTGATCACCCTTTGCGTCCTGCTGCCGTTCCTGTTCTGGTTGAACGAGACGCTGGCCTGGCTGGTCGTGGCGTGCGCCTGCGTCATCATGCTGATCATTCTCGCCTACCTCCGGCCGCTGCGCATCGTCTTCAAGCGCGTCGTCGAAGCGGAGACCCAGAAGCAGGCCGCCCTCGGCGAAACCATCTTCGGCATCAAGACCGTCAAGGCACTGGCGCTCGAACCGCAGCGCAAGGCGCTGTGGGACGCGCGCGTGGCCGACGCCGGCAAGTGGCGCATCGCCTTCGGCCGGCTGTCCAACTGGCCGCAGACGCTGGTCACGCCGGTCGAGCGCTTCATGTGGCTGGGCGTCATCATGTTGGGCGCCTATCTCGCGATGAACGACCGAACCGGCTACATGGTCGGCAGCCTGTTCGCGTTCATGATGCTGTCCCAGCGGGTCGGTCAGCCGCTGGTCGGCCTCGCCCGCCTGATCGAGGATTATGAGGAGGTCGGCGCTTCCATCGGCCAGGCGGCGTCCGTGCTGAACCGTCCGCTCGAGGTTGATGCGGCATCCGGCGGGCTGCGCCCGCGCTTCTCTGGCGCGATCACCTTCGACGACGTCACCTTCACCTATGCCGGCACCAAGACGCCCGCGCTCGATCGCGTCAACTTCGCCATTCCCGCGGGCACGATGCTGGGTATCGTCGGCCGGTCCGGCTCGGGCAAATCGACCATCACCCGCCTGCTGCAAGGCATCAACCGCGACTACACGGGCTATGTGAAGATCGACAGCGCCGACCTGCGCGAGATCAACCTGCGACACCTGCGCGAAAGCTTTGGCGTCGTGCTGCAGGACAACTTCCTGTTCCGCGGTTCCATTCGCGACAACATCCTGTCCGGCCGCCCGGGTCTGACGCTGGACGACGCGGTTCGCTCCGCGCGCCTCGCCGGCGCAGAGGAGTTCATCGAGCGCATGCCGAACGGCTATGAGACCTAC
>DASXFW010000363.1:0-2572 GCA_036489395.1 Acetobacteraceae bacterium
CATCCAGCGAAACAGATGGATTGCAAAGGCTATGCCTTTGCCGGAGGTCCAGGAGGCAGAGCCTCCTGGCGGGTTTCAGGGCGGAGCCCTGACCTTGCTGCCTTCACCCGATTGCCCTGACCAGTCTGACCACTGACTTGACCTCGCACTCTCCGCCCGCTTTCAGTGCAGCAGAAACCGCAATCGCGACAGGGGCCTGACGACATGGCGGGCGAAACCGACGACGCGGACGCTGCCGCGGACCGGCTGGAAGCGGCGCTGGAACGGCTGGCGGCGCTTGCGGGAACACCTCGTTCCGCATCCGTGGTGGACAACCCGCCAGCGGATTCCACAGCAAATTTCGCGGCGGCGGAAGAAATCGCCGCCCGACTCGACGGCCTGATCGATAGACTGCGGGCGGCCCTGGGCGGCCGGGCGCCCGATAATTCGCGGACGAAAGGATGAGCGCATGGCGCAGGTGACACTTCGCATCAACGGCTTCGCCTACACGATCGGTTGCCGCGACGGCGAGGAGGTGCATCTGAACGCGATGGGCCGCGAGGTGGAAAAGCGCATCGACGCCATCCGCTCCTCCGCCGGCCAGAGCGGCGAAGCGCGCATGCTGCTGATGGCGGCGCTGACCATGGCGGACGAGATCTTTGAGTTCGAGCAAACGCCGCGGGGCGGCCAGGCCACCGGCGACGCCAGACTCGGGCGGCGGCTGTCGCGCATGGCAAAGCGCGCGGAAGACATTGCCGCGGGGCTGGAAGCCTCCTAAGTAACGTAAGCGGGGCTGCCCGGTGCGTCAGGCAATTCATCCCCGGGGCCAGTAAGCAACCTCCAGGGAGCTGGCTCTGCCGGGATCCTGGTCTCGGTATCTGGCGCCCACCTGCACAGCAGGCCTTGGGAGGGTTGAGACGCCAACGGCCATGGCGGCTCCGCACTTTGCTTTCTCCGACGGACGCGCAGCTTGAGCGACAGCGATCATTCCCGTCATCCCCGTGCAAGCGGCGACCCAGGCGGCCCCGGGCCACGTCCGGGGCAGGCTCCGGGTCCCCGCATGCACGGGGATGACGACGAACAGCGCGAAGCCGCGTGCGGTGCAGTGTTGCTCGAGGCCAAGCGCGCCCTGCGTTCGCACATGCTGGCGGCACGCGCGGGGTGGGACCCGGCCGCGTCCGGCGCCGCCGTGGCGGCCACCGTGCTGCGCGCGTCACCGCCGCCGCCCGGCGCGGTGGTATCCGGCTACTGGCCGATCGCCCACGAACTCGACATCCGCCCGCTGCTGCTCGCGCTGCATGAGCGCGGCCATCCGATCGTGCTCCCGGTGACGCCGAAGCGCGGCAACCCGCTGACCTTCCGCCTATGGCGCCCGGGCGACGTGCTGGAGGCCGAACGCTTCGGCACCTTCCGCCCGGTGGGAGAAGAACACGCGCCTGATTTCCTGCTCGTGCCGTTGCTGGCGTTCGACCGGCGCGGTCATCGGGTCGGCTACGGCGCCGGCTTCTACGACCGCACGCTCGCCGGCCTGCCGGGGCGATTCGCGCTGGGCGTCGCGTTTGCCGCGGCGGAGGTGGATGCGGTTCCCGCCGGCCCCACCGATATGCCACTGAACGCGATCGCTACCGAAACCCAGTTCATCCCCTGCAAGGACCCCTGAATGCGCATCTTGTTCCTCGGCGACGTGGTCGGCCGCACCGGCCGCGAGACCGTGGCCGCCGTATTGCCCAGACTACGCGACACGCTGCGCATCGACCTGGCGGTGGTGAACGCCGAGAACGCCTCGCACGGCTTCGGCCTGGGCCCCGACATGGCCGCAATATTGTTCGCAGCCGGCGCGGACGTGATCACGCTGGGCAACCACGCGTGGGACCGCAAGGAGATCATCCCCTACATCTCCGACCATCCGCGCCTGCTGCGTCCGCTGAACTATCCGCCGGGCACGCCGGGCGGCGGCGCGGTGGTGGTGGAGGTGCCGGGCGGGCGGCGCGCGCTGGTGGCGCAGGCGATGGGGCGGCTCTACATGGACGCGCTCGATTGCCCGTTCCGCGGCATCACGGCGGAGCTGTCGCGCTATCGGCTGGGCGTCACGGTCGCCGCGATCTTCGTCGATTTCCACGCCGAGGCGTCGAGCGAGAAGATGGCGTTCGCGCATTTCCTCGACGGCAAGGTGTCGGCGGTCGTCGGCACCCACACCCACTGCCCGTCCGCCGACGCGCAGGTGCTACCCGGCGGCACGGCGTTCCAGTCGGACGCGGGGATGTCGGGCGACTACGACAGCGTCATCGGCATGCAGAAGGACGCCGCGACGATGGGGTTCTGGCGCAAGATGAAGGGCGAGAAGCTGAACCCGGCGGAGGGGACGGCGACGGTGTGCGGGACGTTCGTCGAGACGGACGACGCGACGGGGCTGGCGAAGCGGATCGAGCCGGTGCGGGTCGGCGGGCGGCTGGCGCAGGCGATGCCGGCGGGGTAAGGGCAGGTTCGCACGTCGAACATAGCGCGACGGGGCCTTCTGTCATTGCGAGGCCGCTTGGCCGAAGCAATCTCGTTCGTGATGAGCCGCTGCTTGTCATGAACGAGATTGCTGCGG
>DASXFW010000364.1:0-6801 GCA_036489395.1 Acetobacteraceae bacterium
GCGAAGCGTAAACGTCGTCGGCACCAGAACGCGCCGCCAAACCATGGGACTGATGCCGACCAGCCAGACTTTAACCTGCAGGATCGCGTTGGCGCCTGCGGCGGGCTCCGAGGGGATCACTTCCGGGACGGAGGGCTTCGGCCGTCGTTTCATCTGGCCACATTACCGCCTCTCCGCCGGGCCGTCGCCAGACACCCCAGAGATCCTGATGCTCTCCTAATTTGCCCGAAACTGCATGGTTCTGGTGTCCGCGCGCCGACGCCACGGCTCAATGGCAGGCCCGTTGTGCCAAGCGGCACCATGGGCCCAGGCCATGTCCTAACGCCGGTCGTCCGTTGTTCGCATGGCGAGTCGAGAGACTCACCATAACACGCGTCTGGGGTATCCACTTAACCGGAGTTGGCGATTCGCGTCTCCAGGCGGCTCGGCGAGGGTCGCTCCAGGGCTGGGCCACAGGACGGAAGACGATGCCGCAAGGCCATCAGAGCGGTTCCAGAGGGTAGTGGAGAGAAACGCATCCGGGCTCAATTCCGGTTAAGTGGATACCCCAGTGGCGCTTGTTATGCAGAAGGACACCTCCAAAGGGTTCTCGCGCGCAGAGTTCCTGCGTTGTGAATGCCGGCTGGGATGACCCTTACGTCGCCCGGCTACCCTTACTGTTCCGAAATGCGATTGCCCTGGATTCCCCGACGATGGCATCAAGCAAAACGTCGAGCGCGGCCCGCCCCCTGCGCGTCGCCGCCTGTGCATCGCTACTCCGCGCAATCACCAGGGCGATCTCGAGCAGCGCGGCCAGCAGGATATGCGCCAAGGTGTCCACAAGCTCGAGCGGTAAGCGGCCGGACTTGGCAGCGTTCGTCAGTGCCGCCCTGACCTGACCGAAGGCAAAGCGCGCGTCGATCTCGCGCCATTTCTGCCAACCGATCACCGCGGGTGCATCGAGCAATACGATCTGGCGCACCGCCGGATCGCGGCTCAGATCGATCCAGGCATTACAGCCGGCACGCAACGCCTCGCGCGGGTCGCGCAATCCACGGGACGCTGCGGCGGTCGTATCCGCGATCCGCGCTTCGACGACCTCAAGCACTGCAATGTAGAGCGCCTCCTTGCTCTCGAAGTGGTGATACAGCGCGCCGCGACTGACGCCGGACGTCTCGAGCACGGTCTCGATCGACGTCGCCTCGTAACCCCGCCCGGTAAACAGTTCCGTGGCAATGGCGACGATATGACCGCGTGTCGCCATGCCCTTGTCCGACCTGCGCATGGCGCTGACCGGGGCAGTTGGTTGCGGGCCCGGCGGCGGTCGCAACTTCGTGTTCGGCCGGGATCCCGGCTTTTTGCGCGGATTTGCAGGCGGGCTTCGCATTCTCGTCCTCACGCAACTTGACAAACCGACAGTCGGTTTTATCTGGACAGACTAACAGTCGGTTCCGCCGACCTTGCATCGCCGCCCATGGCCTTGTCCAGAACGGCGCGCCGGGATCGAAGCCACCGAACCGATCTGACAGAGGTACCCGATGCAAGCAGTGTGCGGCAGTCACGATTATCCAATCCAGTTGAATCCCGCCACATTTGTCACTCTCACCGTTCGATGGCCGGCGCTACGTCAACTGCAGAACACCTGCGCCAACATGGCATACAGCGGCCGGAACAAAGGTCGGAACGACCGATGAAAGGAGCGCAACGCGATGACAACACACACGACGGGATCACGCGAGCAATGGCTGACAGCACGCCTCGAACTGCTCTCGGCTGAGAAGGCCCATTCGCGCCAGGGCGACTTGCTCGCGCGCCGGCGGCAGCAATTGCCGTGGGTGCAGATCGACAAGGACTACCGATTCAATACCGACCAAGGCACCGCCTCGCTCAACGACCTGTTCCGCGGGCGCTCGCAACTCCTCGTATACCACTTCATGTTTGGACCCGATTGGCAGGTGGGCTGCCCTTCATGCTCCATGATCGCCGATGCCTTCAACGGCTCCGCGGTTCACCTGGCCAATCATGACGTGATGCTCTGGGCGATATCGCGCGCGCCGCTGGCAAAATTGCAGGCGTACAAGCATCGGATGGGCTGGACCTTCCCCTGGGCCTCCGCGTCCGGCAACGCCTTCAACGCCGACTTCAGCGTTTGGATCACCGAGGAGCAGCAGCGCGAGGGTGCTGCATACAACTACCGGCGCGAGGCACCGACGAGCGACGTATTTCGCTGGCGCGCTGGCGAAGCCGGCGGCGGCGATACGGCGGAAGGCAGACTTGCAGCCGCGTGCGGCGTTGACGTGCCTGCCTATCACCGCGACCGGCCGGGCATGAGCGCGTTCGCGCTCGATGATGACGTCATCTACCATACCTACTCCACCTACGCGCGTGGCGTGGACGCGTTCTTTGGCGTGTACCACTGGCTCGACCGGGCGCCCATGGGCCGCAATGAGACCGGTGTCTGGTGGCACCGCCATGACGAATACGACAAGCGCTGAGCGCGCCATTGGTTCACGGCGAAAGAATCACCTGCGTCAGGCCGGTGAGACCCTCAGGTTTTGACTGAAGGAAACAGGCAGACGGTTGGCCGAATGTGTCATCACCTGGCTTGGCAGGATGATCCGCGACGTTCCTTGGTAAGTATACCAGGACGTTGGCGGCCGCCCCGCGCCCGTCATGACACGAACACCACTGTGCGCCGTAATATGTGTCACTTGCCTGAATGTCTGGCCGCATACAGTCCCCACACCAGTCTCCGGAGATAGCAATGCAGATCGCAGATTCGACAATCCTGGTGACTGGAGCCAATCGCGGCCTCGGCAAAGCCCTGGTCAAGGAGGCGTTACGGCGCGGCGCGAAATGCATCTACGCCGGCGCGCGCCAACGCTTCGCCCACACCAACCCCCGCGTCACGCCGCTGCTGCTGGACATCACCAATGCCGCGCAGATTCGGACTGCGGCCGAGCATGTCGGCGGTCTCGATATTCTCATCAACAATGCCGGTATTTCGCTACAGAATGACCTGGGCGATCGCGCCGCACTCGAACGGCTCCTCGCGGTCAATCTATTTGGCACCTATGACGTGACCCTGGCCTTCCTGCCGGTTTTGACTCCGTCCCGCAGCGCCGTCGTCAACGTTCTTTCGTTGGCGTCCTTGGCTGCCGTGCCGTTCGATTCGCTCTACTCGATCTCGAAGGCTGCCGCGTTCTCGCTGTCGCAATCGTTGCGCGCTCTGCTGGCCGCACGCGGCGTGAGCGTCCATGCCGTCTTCCCCGGCCCGATAGACACCGACATGACACGCGACCTGGAAATTCCGAAAGCCTCTGCGGAGTCTACCGCGCGCGCCATCTTCGACGGAGTCGCGGAAGACGACGAGGAAATCTTCCCCGATCCGATGTCAGCGGCAATCGCGGAGGGCTGGCACAGCAGTGCCGTCAAGCAGCTTCAGCGTCAGTTCGCCGAGTACGTTGTGCAATCCCCGGTCAAGTCAAGCGCGGCGACCGCCTCTGTCCATCACTAGCTTCGCGCTCAATTGAAGCCACTTGCAAGGCATGCCGAACATCAGCGGATTCTGCCGAAAGGGATTTGTTCAATGAAGCTCTACATTTTTCCATCCGGGCGAGGCCTCGGCGTACTGGCGCTTCGCAACCATCTGCAAATCGACTGCGACATCGAGACGGTGGATTTGCGCAAAGGCGATCAACGTACGCCCGAATATTCCGCGCGGAATCCGAACCTCAAAATGCCGATGCTCGAAGCCGACGGCTTCGTACTCTGGGAGTCGAACGCGATCCTGTTCTATCTTGCCAACCAGAAGCCGGAGTGCGGACTTTGGCCCTCGAACACAAAACAGCAGGCGGATGTTCTGCGCTGGCTCACATGGGAAAGCGCACATTGGGATGCGGAATCCTGTGGCATGGTGAGTTTCGAGAAAGCATCTAAGGCTGTACTCGGCCTCGGACCGCCCGACCCCGCGTTCATTGCACGAGGCGAGCAGAATTTCGCGCGGTTCGCGGCAGTGCTCAATACGTGGCTGGTGGGCCGCGCCTGGCTGACGGGCGATGGTCTCACAATCGCGGATTTTTCAGTCGGCGGCCTGGTACCTTCCGCCGAACGCATGCAACTGCCGGTGAGAACATATCCTGAGATTGCGCGTTGGTATGACGCGCTCGCCGCGTTGCCCGCGTGGCGTTCCGCACTGGTGGCAAACGATGCGGCGTTGGCGGCCTGGCAAACCGCGCATGCGCTGCGTGGATGAACATCGAATGCGTCTTGTACTGCCTATGCCCATTCTCACCCGCTACCAGAAGTGGAACCTCGTTCACAACTCGCGTTACCAACCAGGAGAACTGTCATGCAGACTTCAGATCAAGCCAGTCGGCTACGCAACATGAAGACCCCGGCTACCGTGTCGCCGGAGGCGTGGGAGGCGGCGCGCCAGAAAATGTTGGCGAAAGAGAAGGCGCACACTCGTGCCCGCGACGCCTTGGCGGCCGAGCGGCGGCGGATGCCGTGGATGACCGTCGAGAAAACGTACCAATTTGACGGACCGAAGGGCAAAGTCAGCCTGCTCGACCTTTTCGAAGGCCGCCGGCAATTGATCGTCTATCGTGCCTTCTTCGAGCCAGGGGTATTCGGCTGGCCCGACCATGGCTGCCGCGGGTGCTCTCTGGGTGCCGATCAGGTCGGCCACCTGGCCCATCTGAACGCCCGCGACACCACGCTCGCGTACGCCTCGCGCGCGCCGCAAAAGGACCTCGAGCGCATGAAGGCGCGTATGGGCTGGAAGATGCCCTGGTACACCATCACTGACAGCTTCGACGCCGACTTCGGGGTGGACGAGTGGCACGGCCACAACGCGTTCATCCACGACGGCGACAAGGTATTCCGCACATATCTCATCAACGCCCGCGGCGACGAGGCGATGGGAACCACCTGGAGCTACCTCGATATGACAGCGCTTGGCCGACAGGAGATCTGGGAGGACTCGCCGGAGGGTTACCCTCAGAGCCCGCCGTACAAGTGGTGGAACTGGCACGACCACTACCAGGCCGACGCATCGCCGGACCCGAAATGGGTCGAGGTGTCCGACGCGGGAGAAGCCGCTTTCCGAAAGCGCGGCGCCGAAGCGAACACATGACCAACGCCCATCCCACTCAGGCGACCGGTGGCATAACCCGTGCTGGCAAGCCCGCCACGGCGGCCACCGGCCTTGCCGAACTTCTCTGCCTGGCCGCCACACCGGTCTTCGCGATCATGGCTCTACTGACCGGTCTGCCCGGGGATCCGATGGACAGGCTCTGCTCTGCCGGGCACGGGGCGCCGCTGAGTGGAATGGTCGTCATGTACTTGCTCATGAGCGCGTTCCATTCGCCGCCGTGGCTGGCCCTGATCAATGATCATCGAGCGGGCATGATAGCAGGATTCGGTACGGAACAGGAATGTAACCCTGCGCCTGCGGGGGCATCGCCCTGCGGCCGCTCCCCTACGCCGCCGTTGAAACCGCCCGCCTACCACCGCCGCTGACCTGAATGGTCCGAAAATCGCACTTCTGCTGCATCACCGCGTCCCCCTGCCGCGCCGGTTCAAGCCCGGCGACGGGCGTGCCTCAAACAACGTCGATGGCGTGCGAATGAGCACCGCGATGACGCATCTCAATCCGGTGCGTCACTACCTGAACCTGACGGTGCAGGGCCGAGTATACCTTTATACGACTAAATATTCCTTTTGAATCAGGAGCAAAAACCCATGCAGCACCTCCATTCCACCTCCCCCAACGAAGCCTTCACCCAGACCTACATCGCCACCTTGTTCGCCGGCATCGAATCCCTCCGCCAGGCCGACGCCCCCGACCTGCCGCCGGCGCTCGCCTGCCGCCTTCGGTCCAGCGGTTTCTCCGCCATCCGCCTCATGCCCACGCTCGGCGCCAGGCTGGAGAAGCTGCGCGGCGAGCAGCCTGGCACGAAGCCGCCGGGCATCGAGGCGCTGTCGGCGATGCTGGCCGCCGGCGCCACGCGTCAATTCGACCCCATGCCCAGTGAGAAATCGCCCGCCGCGGCACCCGTCGCTCGCCCGGCCGAGCCGGCCCCGCCGCGCCCGGGCTAACCCGCACCCGCCGCCGCACCGCCCTCTCGGCCGGCCAGCACCCGGCCCGCGGTCCGGCAAGCCGCCGCGCACCCGGCCATGCCGCCGGCTCCGTCCGGCACCCTCACGCGCAAGGAGCGGAAGGCCGCGAAATATGCCTTCCAGCGTGCCATGAAGGCCACCGCCCGGGCCGCGTCATCCGGCGAGCCGCCCGCCCCGGCCGCAACGCTGTCACAGGCGTGAAGGATCGCCCCCTGCCCGGCATGCCCGCGGGCAACGAGGGGGAGACCGAGAACAAATTCCCAGCCGCGCGCACCGGCCCGCTGCGCAACGGCAATCCCCGTGGCAACCCGCACGCTGCACCCCGCTGCGGCGCCCGCACCTGCGCGGGCGGTCGTTGCCGTCAGCCGGCCCTCGCCAACGGCCCTGCCCACACCACGCACGGATTCTGGTCGAACGACACGCGCGCCTTTAGCCACTCGCTGCGGTCGCTGCTGCATGAGGCGAGGCTGGCGTGCCGAACGGTCAAGTTACAGTCAGTGCCGGCGGATGCAGCGAACATGGCAAGGAAGAATATTTAGCCACAGATGCACACAGATAAACCCAGCGCGGCCGATAGCCGCAACCAAAACACCCGCCGCGGCCACGCGCACGGACCCTGCAAGATCCCGCAACGTCTGCGCCCAACTCGACCTGCTATAAGATTCACCACAAAGACACAAAGACACGAAGCTTGGTCAA
>DASXFW010000371.1:0-40879 GCA_036489395.1 Acetobacteraceae bacterium
CAAGAAACTACCCGTGTCATGGCCGGGCTTGTCCCGGCCACCCACGTCTTTCCTTTGCCGGCCGGGGCACAGTCGTGGGTGGCCGGGCCAAGCCCGGCCATGACACAACAGGTACTGCCGAGCGTTTCATCCAGTCGCGGGTCCGCCCCCGGCCGGTGGCCAACTCGCAATGACAGACGGATGCTATGACAGACAGTCGCAATGACAGACAGGCTTACAGTAATGACAGGATGAACGCGTCTGATGGGCCCTACGCCCAGAACCGCATCAGCCCGCCAGCCCCTCGGCCGCGTCCGTTTTCCGCGCCGCCGCATCGCGATCCGCCGGTGGACCCCAACCCCCGCCGCCACCTGACAGCACGTGGATCACGCTGCCCGACGGCACGACGACCCCGACCTCCTTGCTCCGCAGCTTGCGCGGCGGCGCGCCCGGCGCGTGCAGTGTATAGTCGTGCGGCGCGCCGTCATGCCCGCCGAGGATGCCGCGCGCGCCATGCACCACGCCCTCGCCGGCAGTGTTTGCAAGTGTGGCACCGGCGGATTCCACGCGCAGCCGCATGTCGCCGCCATAACCGCCGCGGTACTTGCCGTCGCCTGCCGAGCCCGGCCGGAATTCGTGCGTTTCAAAGAACAGCGGAAAGCGTTCTTCGGCGACCTCGATGCTGCCGAACTTGATGCCGCCGGCGGAGTGCCATTCGCCGATGGTGGAGAAGCCGTCGCCCGCCGCGGAACCGCCGCCGCCGGGACGCGCCTGGAACATGTGCCAGATGAAGCGGCGGCCGTTGCGTGGGTCGGTGCCGTTCAGCGCGATGCGCAGGCGCCGGCCCCAGCCGCCCATGGCGCGTTCCGGGCAGGCGTCCGCCAACGCGACGATGATCGCCTCGATGATCTCGTTCGAGCAATGGCTGGTGCACATCGTCACCGGCGCACCTTCATGCGCCCAAACGATGGTGCCCTTCTTCAGCACCACCTTCAGAGGACGGAACGCACCGTCGTTCTTTGTGATGTCGGGATCGAGCAGAAAGGCGAAGGCCATCGCGACGGCGGATTGCGTGTTGGCGAAGGACGAGTTTATGAAGCCGGTCACTTGCGGATCGGAATCCGACAGATCGACGGTGACGTCGCTGCCCTGCTTGATGACGTGAGCCCGGATAACGATGTTCGTGCGATCGAAGCCGTCGTCGTCGAGCACCGCCTCGCCGTCGTAGGTGCCGTCGGTCCAGGACGCGACGATCGTGCGGGCGTGGCGTTCCGCGGCATCAAGCATCGCTTCCACCGCATCGCCCAGCGTCGCCGCGCCGAACTCCGCGATCACCGCGTTCAGCCGCTGCTCTCCCAGTTTCGCCGCACCGATCTGCGCCGCGAGGTCGCCGCGGAAGTCGCGCGGATGGCGCACGTTCAGCGCCAGCATCTCCAGCAGGTCCTCGCGCAGCACGCCGTTTTCGGTCAGGCGCATCGGCGGGATGCGCAGGCCCTCGTGGTATATTTCCGTGGCGGCGGGATTGTAGGCGCCGTGCGTGGCGCCGCCGATGTCCGAATGGTGCGCGCGCACGACCGACCAGAACATCAGCGTGCCGCCGGCGAAGACCGGGACGAACGCGGTGAGGTCGGGTAGGTGGCTGCCGCCTCGATACGGATCGTTCAGCAGATACACGTCGTTCGGTGCCGGATTGGGAAAGCGGTCGGCGAGCGCGCGCGCGGCCCAGGGCATCGCGCCGACATGCACGGGGATGTGGTCCGCCTGCGCCACCAGACGGCAGCGCGCGTCGATCAGCGCGATGGAAAAGTCGCGCGAGGAATTGAGGATCTGCGAATACGCGGTGCGCAGCATGGCCTCGCCCATTTCCTCGGCGATGGCGTTCAGGCGGTTCTGCAGGACGGCGACGGTGATGGGGTCTGGCATGCGGGGATGGTGGCAGAGCGGCGCGCGTTGGGGAATGGGCGGGCGTTGCCGTCGCTTAGGGCCCGCCGGGAAATAACCGCGCCAGTTTGGCGCGGCAGCCGCGCCTACACCGTCATGCCAACGAAGGTCGGCATCCACGACTTCCTTGCTACTTGCTGCAAAGTCGTGGATTGCGTGCCTGCGCGCGCCATAACGCAGGGGGTCGGTGCGCTGCGCCGGGCGATTCGTTTATTGGACCGCCGTCGCTTACGCCAGCCCCAGGAACACCACCAGTGCGCGATTGATCGCCAGCATGGTCGCGGCATCGGTTCTGCCGATCGGCGCGCCGACGCGGCGGCGCCTGACCGTGCTGATCAGCTCGATCTGCGCCCAGGACGGTACGTTCAGACCCGTCGCTGCTCCCGGTGCGAGCGGAATGCGCAACAAGGGTGCATCAGTGGCCTCGCTGGTTAGCGGCAGCACCGCGACCGTCGGCGAATGCGCGAAGGCATCCGACTGAAGCACGATCGCGGGACGAGGTTTGCCGGTGAACTCGCCGCTCCGATCGGCGATCGTGACGATGTCACCCCGCATCGTCGTTCAGCGCGGCCGCATTCTCCCAGAATTCGAGCGAGCCGTCGCGCGCGTCGGCATCCGCGACAAGTCGCGACTGGCGCGCGCATTCGCCGGCAAATTCGGGTGCACGCGTGTCAGGCACCCAGATCTGCACCGGGCGAAGGCCCGACGCACGCAAGCGGTCGCGGGCGCGCCTCACCCGCGCGGCGCCACTGCCGTGCGCGCTGTCTCGGACTATGCTGCGCTTTGCCATGCGTTACATGTAGCGTATGGGCGCCGACGGTCAACCCCGCCACGCTTATAGTCATGTCTCCGCGAATTGATTGCGGGTCAGGCACCAACTGGCTATCGCGGCAACGGACGCGACCGGCCAACAAGGCGATGCGGCACGGGTTCATTTCCTGTTCGCACGATAATCAACGTGATGCGGGACGGTCTCCTCCGCCGTCTGGCGGCGACCGAGAAAGTGTTTGAACGCGCGGTCGCAGCCGGACGGCGGCTGTCTCGTGTTGAGCGGTTGCCAGGACATGACGAAGCCACGCGCACCGCAATACGGGGATTGGTGCGGCGCCACGCGCCGGATGAGGGGCCGTGATACGCGCCGCTGCCGGAGGTGCGTGATGCGTGCGTAAGCCTCGGCGGTGGTCACAAACGTTATCCGCCGCCGCCAACTGTGGCATGGTTGATCGGATCGGCCGCACCGGCCCACTCAACCGACAAACCACCCGGGAGAAACGCGCCATGAAGAACAGCAGTGAACGGATCATCACCAGCCACGCCGGCAGCCTGCCGCGGCCGGACGATTTCATCGAGCTCACCCGTGCTCGCGAGGCAGGTGAAACCAAGGATGAAGCCGCCTACCAGGCACGCCTCGCCGCCGCGGTCGTCGATGTGGTGACGCGGCAGCGCGATTGCGGCGTCGATATCGCCGGCGATGGCGAATACGGCAAAGGCATGGGCCAGAAGATCAACTACGGCGCGTGGTGGAGCTATTCGTTCCAGCGGCTCGGCGGCTTGAAGCTGGGCGATTACATGTACCAGATGCCGCCGCAGCGGCGGCATGGCGACGAGGTGATCCTGACCAGCTTCCCCGATCGGCGCGACCGCGGCTTGTTTCCCGCGGCGTATGGCGATCCGGAATCCGGCGTGTCATCCAACCGTGGCGGCCCCGGCATGCGGCTGCCGGTCTGCGTGGGCAAGCTGACCTACACCGGTCACGACGCCATCGCCGCCGACATCGCGCATTTCAAGGCGGCGCTCGCCGCGGCCGGTGTCGAGGAAGGCTTCATGACGTCGATCGCCCCAGGCAGTTGCTCGCGGATAAGCAACGAATTCTACAAGACCGAAGAAGAGTTCATCTACGCCTGCGCCGACGCGATGCGCGAGGAGTACAAGGCGATCGTCGATGCCGGCCTGGTGCTGCAGCTCGACGATCCATCGATCGCCGAGAACTGGGACATGATCAACCCGGCGCCCTCGGTCGAAGCGTATCGCAAGTTCAGCATGGTCCGCGTGGAAGCGCTGAACCACGCGCTGCGCGGCCTGCCGCAGGACCGCATTCGCTTCCATCTGTGCTGGGGAAGCTGGCACGGCCCGCACGTGACCGATATTCCGATGCGCGAGATCGTCGATGTGATGCTGGCGGTGAACGCGCAGGCCTATTCGTTCGAGGCAGGCAACGTGCGGCACGAACACGAATGGCGGGTGTGGCAATCGGCGAAGCTGCCGGACGGCAAGATTTTGATCCCCGGCGTGGTCAGCCACGCCACGAACGTGGTGGAACACCCCGAGCTTGTCGCCGACCGCATCGTGCGCTTTGCCGAACTGGTCGGCCGGGAGAACGTGATCGCCGCAACCGATTGCGGTCTGGGCGGCCGGGTGCATCCGGAAATCGCCTGGGCCAAGCTGCGGACTTTGGCGGAGGGCGCGCGGCTCGCCAGCCGGCAATTGTGGGGCTGAACAGGGCTGTCAATCCAATTCGGACCGTTCCACGCGGCTGACATCAGGGCGCGCAGACCGGGTCGCCGCGCCCCAGGTCGTGCGTGCGACGGTTGGACCGGCCTATCCGGGGGCGGGCACCGCCAGATGGCGTGCCCGCCAGGCGGCCCAGGTTCCGGCGGGGGCATCGGCGCGGGCCGGAATGCGCGCGACGAGACGCCGGCCATCCCAGATCTCGACGCCACAGGACCGTGAAACGAGGCGGTCCGCGCTTTCGCGCGCGGCATCGTCATTGACGAAGCTACGGACGAAATAGTCCTGCGTGACCCCGCCTGGATCGAGCATGCAGAAACCGTACGACGGCATGGCTGTGCTCCCTGTTTGTCCGCGGATGGGTGGGGAGGCAATGTGCCCAGATCGCGCGGAACCAAGCTGACATGAAAGATGTCAGCACCGTGCTGGATTTTTGACGTCTGCGGCAAGCCTTGAGGAGTTCACAGGCGCGTTTGTCAACAAATCGTGCGCCCCAACCAAGGCCTGAATTCTGTTGAGAGAATTAACGCGTTAACCAATCGCGCCGAGCGAATGGTTAACGCGTTAAGTCCGCGCTTGTGTCCGCGCCCGGCAGCGGCGGTCCTCGGGGGCCCTCCGCCATTGCGTCATTCGGTCAATCCTGGTGAATGGCGGCCGCAGCAAAAACAGCGGGCGCCATGACGGCAATGATCGAGGTCGAGGACCTTGTGAAGGAATTCGGCACGTTTCGGGCCGTCGATCGGATCTCCTTCATGGTGCCCGAGGGCGCGATCCGCGCCTTCCTCGGCCCGAACGGCGCCGGCAAGACCACGACCATCAAGATCCTCACGACAATGCTGCTGCCCACGTCCGGGCGGATCAAGGTCGCCGGTTACGACCCGGTGACCGAACGTGCATCGGTCCGCCGCGCGTTCGGCATCGTCTTCCAGGACCCCAGCCTGGACGAGGAACTGACCGCGCTGGAGAACCTGGAACTGCACGGCGTGCTCTATGGCGTTGCGCGCAAGACCCGGCGCGAGCGGATGGACGCGCTACTCCACTTCGTCGGCCTGTGGGACCGGCGGAACGATTACGTCAAGCAATTCTCCGGCGGAATGAAACGCCGACTGGAACTCGCCCGCGCCTTCCTGCACCAGCCGCGGCTGTTATTTCTCGACGAGCCGACACTCGGGCTGGACCCGCAGACCCGCAGCCACATCTGGGAGTTCGTGCGCGGCCTGTCGCAGGAACATGGCGTGACGGTGTTCTTCACCACCCATGCGATGGAAGAGGCCGAGCGTGTTGCCGACGACATCACCGTGATCGACCATGGCCGGATCGTCGCCGAAGGCACCGCGGCGTCGCTAAAGGACCAAACCGGGAAGGGGACGTTGGAGGACGCATTCATCGCACTGACCGGCCGCGGCATTCGTGACGATGAGGCCAGTCCCGCGGACCGCATGCGCATGATGCGCAGCGTGTGGCGTCGCTGATGCGCGCGGTCTGGATTCTCTGGCTGCGCCAGATCAAGCGTTATTCCCGGGCCCGCACCCGCATGATCGGCTCGCTCGGCCAGCCCCTCCTGTTCTTGTTCGCGCTGGGCTACGGCTTCGGTCCGATCTTTGCCCGCGCCGGCCACGGCGATTACCTGCAATTCGTCGCGCCTGGCATCATCGCGATGGGCATCATCTTCAACGCGGTATTCGGCGGCATCGAGATCATCTGGGACCGGCAGTTCGGGTTTCTGAAGGAAACCCTGGTGGCGCCGGTGCCGCGGCTGGCGATCGTGCTGGGCCGCACGCTGGGCGGAGCCACCACGGCGCTGCTGCAAGGCATCATCGTGCTGGCGATCTGCCTGATCGCCGGCTTCCACATTCACGACCCGCTGATCGCACCGCTTGCGCTGATCTTCATGTTCCTGATCGCGCTGGTGTTCAGTGCCATCGGCACGGCCATCGGTTCGGTGCTGCGGGACATGCAGGGGTTTCAGCTCATCATGAATTTCCTGGTGATGCCGTTGTACTTCTTTTCCAACGCGCTTTATCCGACGACCGGCCTGCCGGCGGCATTGCGGTTGGCCGTGAAGGCTAACCCGTTAACCTATGGGGTGGCCGGCATGCGCGCCGCATTAACCGGCGGATTGTCGCTGGATATCGTGACGGACCTGGTCGTCCTGGCCGCGCTGACAGCGGTCCTGCTTGGCATCAGCAGCTTCCTGTTTTCGCGCATCGAGGCCTGAAAAGCCGGCAGGGCAATCGGGTGAACCGGGGGAAGGCCGGGACTTCGCCCCGGACCCCACCAAGGGGCGCTGCCCCTTGGATCCCCGCCAAGGGCATTGCCCTTGGGACCCTTTACTTCGCTGGATGGGCGGGAGGGGGCACGCGGCCGCGGCATGTGCGTCGCCAACGCTGGCGACGCACATGCCGCGGTCGCGTGCCCCCTCCCGCCCATCCAGCGAAACAAACGGATTGCAAAGGCTACGCCTTTGCCGGAGGTCCAGGAGGCAGAGCCTCCTGGCGGGTTTCAGGGCGGAGCCCTGACCTTCCGCCGTTCACCCGATTGCCCTGGAAAAGCCGGCCGGCACGGTTGAGATACAGCCGGGTCCAGGTATAAAAGCCCTGGCAACACGCCAATGCGGAGGGGTTAACGTGGCAACCAATGTCCTGGCCGAGCTTGCGAACGCGTTGGCATCCGGCGCGGTGCAAGTGATCGATCTTGCCCAACCGCTGGAGCCCGCAACGCCGATCATCAGCCTGCCGCCGCAGTTCGGCCAATCCGCGCCGTTCCGGATGGAGCGCATCTCCGACTACGACGATCGCGGCCCCGCCTGGGCGTGGAGCAACCTGTCGCTCGGCGAGCACACCGGCACGCATTTCGATGCGCCGGTGCACTGGATCACCGGCAAGGACCTGCCGAACAACGCGCTGGACACGATCCCGTCCCAACGCCTCGTCGCGCCGGCCAACGTCATCGACTGCACCGCGGCGTGCGATGCGGACGCGGATTTCCTGTTGACGCCGGAAGGCATCGCCGCCTGGGAAGCGCAGCACGGCCGCATCGAACCGGGAAGCTGGGTGCTGCTGCGCAGCGGATGGTCGCGCCGTACGGACGAAGCCGGCTTCCTCAACGCCGACGACAATGGCGCGCATTCGCCCGGACCGTCGCCCGAGGCGGTGACCTTCCTGGTGCAGCAGCGCGACGTGATGGGCTTCGGCACGGAATGCGTCGGCACTGATGCCGGCCAGGCCTTCCGCTTCGATCCGCCGTTCCCGTGCCACGCCGGCATGCATGGTGCCAACAAGTTCGGCCTGGCGAGCCTGACCAACCTGGACAAACTCCCGCCTAAAGGTGCGATCATCATCACCGCGCCGTTGAAGATCGCCGGCGGCACCGGCAGTCCGCTGCGTGTCCTGGCCCTGGTCGCGCGCTGATGGCCGAGCGATCGTTCCGTAAGGAGGTCGAACAACTTCGCCTCGGTGCCGGACAGGAATTCCGCGGCGAGGGCATCCTCGCCGTCACCAAGGCGCTGCTGCAATCTGGCGTGTCCTATGTCGCCGGCTATCAGGGAGCGCCGATCTCGCACCTGATGGACGTGCTCGCCGACGCCGAGGACATCCTTGACGAGCTCGGCGTGCATTTCGAAGCCTCAGCCAGCGAAGCGGCTGCCGCGGCAACTCTGGCCGCGTCGGTGAACTATCCGCTGCGTGGTGCGGCGACGTGGAAATCGACCGCCGGTACCAACGTCGCATCCGACGCACTGTCCAACCTGGCGTCCGGCGGTGTCACCGGCGGCGCGCTGATCGTCATCGGCGAGGACTACGGCGAAGGCAGCTCCATCATGCAGGAGCGCACCCATGCCTTCGCCATGAAGTCGCAAATCTGGCTGCTCGATCCCCGCCCGAACCTGCCCTCAATTGTGAATATGGTCGAGAAGGGCTTTGAGCTTTCCGAAGCATCAAACACGCCGGTGATGCTGGAAGTGCGCATCCGCGCCTGCCACGTGCACGGCCGTTTCATCGCCAAGGATAACGTGCGGCCGGCATTCGGGCTGAAGGACGCGATGGAGAACCCGCGCCGCGATGTCAGCCGCATCGTCCTCCCGCCGGCAAGTTACGTGCAGGAGCAGGAGAAGATCCGCGACCGGCTGCCGGCGGCGCGGAAATTCATTGTGGATAACAAGCTGAACGAGGTCTTCGCCGATGGTGCGCAGGATGTCGGCATCATCCTGCAAGGCGGCATGTATAACGGCCTGATCCGCGGGCTGCAGCTCATGGGCCTGGCGGATGCGTTCGGCAACAGCCGCATCCCGCTCTACGTGCTGAACGTGACCTATCCGCTGATCGATGACGAAGTCACGCGCTTCTGCGCGGGCAAGCGCGCGGTGCTGATGGTGGAGGAAAGCCAGCCGGAATTCCTGGAACAAGCGATCAACGTGATCCTGCGCAAGGCGGACCTCCAGACCCGCGTGCATGGCAAGGACATGCTGCCGATGGCGGGCGAATACACCGCGTCCGTTGTGCGTGCCGGGTTGGAAGCATTCGTCGGGCGCTACCTTCCGGGCCTGCGGCCGAATACCGCGCAGCCGCCCGCGCCGGTGCAGCCGCCCGACCTTGCAAAGCATGTGCATCCTCGGCCTCCCAGCTTCTGCACCGGTTGTCCCGAACGACCGATCTTCACCGCGATGAAGCTGGTGGAGCGCGAACTCGGCCCGCACCACGTAAGCTGCGATATCGGCTGTCATCTGTTCTCCATTCTGCCGCCGTTCAATATTGGTGCGACGACGATGGGCTATGGCCTCGGCTGGGCCGGATCCGCGGCACTGAATGCCAAGGACACGGACCGGCGCACCATCAGCATCATGGGCGACGGAGGGTTCTGGCATAACGGCCTGGCATCGTCGGTCGGCAACGCGGTGTTCAACAACACGGACAACGTGCTTGTCGTGGTCGATAATTACGATTCGGCGGCGACCGGTGGGCAGGACATCCTGTCCTCGCGCGCGTCCAGCCGGCGCAACACCGGCAATCCCATAGCGCGCGCGGTGCGCGGCGTCGGCGTGAAATGGGTGCGCGAGATCACCCGCACCTACGACCTGACGCGCATGCGCGACACGCTGAAAGAGGCACTGACAACGAAGGAGAAGGGGCCGAAGGTCATCGTCGCGTCGTCGGAATGCATGTTGAATCGCCAGCGCCGCGAGCGTCCGCAGATGGCGAAAGCGGCGCGCGAGGGGCGGCGCGTGGTGCGCGAGCGCTTCGGCGTCGATAGCGACACCTGCACGGGCGATCATTCCTGCATCCGCCTCTCCGGCTGTCCGTCGCTGACGGTGAAGCCAAATCCCGATCCGCTGCGGCAGGACCCGGTGGCGACGGTGCAGGAAACCTGCGTCGGCTGCGGGCTGTGCGGCGAGGTGTCGGATGCGGCGGTGCTGTGCCCGTCATTCTACCGCGCGCAGATTGTGACCAATCCGACGCGGTGGGAACGCTGGCGCGCACGCATGGCGGCGCGGGTGATCGGCTGGCTGGCGCCGCCCGTCCATGCCTGAGGCACCGCTTCCCCAAGAAACGTCGCTTGGCGCACGCGCCATTACCATTGCGATCCTGGCGATGGGCGGCGAGGGCGGCGGCGTGCTCGCGGACTGGTTGTTAGAGGCAGCGGAAGCGAGCGGCTTCGTCGGCCAGTCCACATCGGTGCCGGGTGTCGCGCAGCGGACCGGCGCGACGATCTATTATTTGGAGTTCTTTCTGCAGGCGGAATCCGGCGGTCAACAGCCGGTGCTGGCGTTGATGCCAGCGCCGGGGGATGTCGATCTGGTCGTCGCGTCGGAGTTGATGGAAGCGGGCCGCGCGATCCAGCGCGGTCTGGTGACTCCCGAGCGCAGCACTTTCATTTTTTCCACTCACCGCGTGTTCGCGATGACGGAAAAGATCGCGATGGGCGACGGGCGCGTCGATGCGGATGCGCTGTTGGCGACGTGCCGTGTCGCGGCGCGGCGTGTTGTTGCCGCGGATATGCAGGCGCTGGCGGAGGCGCATGGCGCCCATCTCAGCGCGGTGCTGCTGGGCGCTGTCGCTGGATCGGGGGCTCTGCCGCTGCCGCGCTCGGCGTTCGAAAACGCGATCCGGCATGCCGGTGTCGGTGTCGATGCCAGTCTCGCCGCCTTCGCCGGCGGATTTTCCGCCGCGACGGCTCCGGTCACTGAACCTGCGGCCGCGCCGCTGTCCGGTGATGTAGCCCGGTCGCGGAAACGGCAGCCGGCCGATGACGCCATCATCGAGGAAGGTGTGCGGCGGCTGACGGATTATCAGGATGCCGGGTATGCGCGGCTGTATCGCGAACGGCTGGATCGGCTGCACGTCAACGGTGAGCTGCTGGAAGAAACCGCGCGGCATCTTGCGCTGTGGATGAGCTATGAGGATACGATCCGCGTTGCCGACCTGAAGACCCGGGCCAGCCGGTTCGAACGTGTGCGCGCCGAGGTGCGAGTGAAGCCGGACCAGGTGCTGCGCATCACCGAGTTCATGCATCCGCGCGTGCAGGAAGTCGCCGATACTCTGCCGGCGCCGATCGGGCGCTGGCTGCTGCGATCGGGTGCGCCTCGGCGGATGGTAGAACGGCTGACGGCGCGCGGGCGGCACGTGGAGACCACGTCGATCGGTGGGTTCCTGCTGCTGCGCGCCATTGCCAGGCTGCGACGTTTCCGTCGGCGGACGCTGCGTTACGTCGAAGAGCAGCAGAGGATCGAGGCGTGGCTGCAGCGGATTGGTGCGTTGGCGGTGCGGGATCAGGCGTTGGCGTTGGCTGTCGCGCGGTGCCAACGGCTGGTGAAGGGGTATGGCGATACGCATGCGCGCGGATGGGGGAACTTTCAGCGCCTGATGTTGGAAGTTGACCGTTGGGGTAACGAACTTGGCGCCGCGGCTCGGCTGGGGGCGTTGACCGAGGCGGCGCTGGCCGATGAAACCGGGCAGGCGCTGGAGAAGGCCCTGGTGGAGGTGTAGCGGATGTTGCCGTGGCCACGCTTGAGCCAGCCAATGCCTGGCCATGACGGGAGGGGCTTGTGCACGGCCGTCGCGGTTATGCCGTGTCCGCGCCGCAGCGCCAGCCGCTATTTCAACAGATCGGCAAATATATTGCCGACCAGCGGATCCCGATCGTCGCCGGGACGATACTCTACCGGGGGACGGTGGGGTGATACGCTCTGATTGCGCAGAGTGAACACGATCTCGCGGTAGCCCACGAGCTTCGCCATCTCCTCCAGCGAATGCCGTGTGAACAGACTGATATGGTTCCAGTTATCCCACTCACCGGTATAGACACCTTTCATGCCGGCTTCAAAATGCGAATGCCGCTTCATGGTCGCGTTCAGACACGGCGTATTGACGCGATGCCAGCAGCCGCCTTTCAGCACGCGCAGAGTCTCCGCCAGGAAGCAGACCTGCTGTTTCTGGTTGATGTGTTCGATGAAGTCCTCGTGGAAAATATAATCGACGCAGTTGGCCGGGATCGGCCAGGGGATATCGGCGTAGGGAAAGAAGAATATATCCATGTCGGTGAAGCGGTTGTCGCTCTCGGGCAGCAGGGGCCGGATGTCCAGGTTTATGAAGCCTGGTGCCGGCGTCATGCCGAATCCCACCTGGATCCTCACCGGCTGGCCGGACTTGATCAGTCCAAACACCCGCTCGGTGAAACCGCGGATTTCTTCGTCCTGGCTGCGCGGCTGGCGCATCGCCGTCTCCGTTCTTCCAGCGGTTCAGAAGCCGAACATGTGGTCCAGAGAAAAGCTGCCGGCCGCGTCCATAAGGCCATGATAGCCGAACAACCGGCAAGTGGCATCGCGCACCAGGACGTAACCGTTGGGTCCAGCCTGCTGCAGTGCCGCTACCGAGAACACACGATGCGGCCAGATCGTCGCTGACCCGCTGCACGCGATGGCGATGTGTTCTTCCGCGACGACGGCGCCACTGCCGTCATGCAGTTGCAGTGCGGTGTCCGATCGCGGATGCCAGGGCGCGGACGCCGGGTAGATCAGCACGCCGAAGCTGTCGCGGCGTGAGTCGCCGAGCTTCAGGAACAGTCGTGTGGAGAGACCGGGCGGCGGGCCGGAGTAGGACTGCGGCTCGTCGCGATACGTCATGATCGTGTTGAAGATATGCGCCCCGAAGCTGGATTCCGCGGCGTGGCCGTTCTGTCTGTCCTCGTAACGGAACAGCGCGTGGAGCCAGCCGTCGGCGGTACCGCCGTCACGGAAGTCATAGACCAGCTCGGCATGTCCTCCATCGATATCGACATCGTCGAAATCCACGGCGACCGAGTGATCGCGCGGCAGGCAGCCGAGGAAGCGCGCTTCGATCTTGCGGCCCTCGCAATCGAAGATGTCCAGGCGGACCGGCAAGGAAGTCTGCGTCTCCGCCATCGGAGTAGGCTGGACGATGCTGCGGAAACGCGCGCGGGGCAGAATGGGGAAGGGCAACAGATAACCGCGCCCCAGTGTCTCCGGCAGCGACGCGATTGTGGGATCGGGCCGCAGGTCAGCACGTTCTACATTCACGTGCGCGATGCGGACGCGCCCGTCGCGCTGGACTTCATAGCGCGGACGCACGACATGCCGGCCTGAACGGAACTCGATCTGCGCCGGCCAGCGCAGGCCTGGCAGCACATCAGCCACGTCCACTGCGACGGTGGCGAACGGCGCGATCTCCCGTCCCAGCGGCACTGGCTTTTCCGCACCCATTCGATCCAGCGCCAGTTCGCCCGCACCGATCGTCACAGCGTGGCTGTTCTGCACCCACAGCACCACGCGTTCGTCCTCGCGCGGTGCCGGCAAGCCGGCATAACGATCCGATGGCCACGCGTTCGCATCATGCGTGCAGGACAGGCTGGTACCGCCGTCGGATGCGTAGGTGTCCAACGCATACTTCACCACGTCATGCCCGGCGGCACCAACCGCGTGGATGAACAACTGACCGGTGAAGTCATCGAGCCCGAAGCGCTGGCGCACCACACGGCTGTCGATCGAAAAGCCCCCAGCTTCGGACGGCAACTCCTGTTCCCAGGCCGCAAGCACCGCTCCATCGGCGCCGAACAAGCGCAGCCACAGGCGGATCCCGCGGGCACCGTACGTTGACCAGTAATTGGCGGAGACCAGGCGCGTGGACAGTCCGTCCGCATCGCGGAAAAACGCAAAGTTCGTCGCGAAGTTCAGCTTGTCGAGATAGCGGTCGCGGTTGGTCAGCATCGCCCTCGGCAGACGCGCTTCATCCAGCGTCAGTACGGTCGCGCCGTGTGGTACCAGGTGTGCGATGCGTGCAGCGGCTCGCGCCGCATCGAACGCCGCGATTAATACGCTGCGCGCGCCGCTGCTCGGCAGGCCGGTTAGCGGCTGTGCCGCCAGCCCGGCACGCAATGCGCCAACCGCGGTCGCATCATGCACGAAAAGCGACGCGGGGCGTGGCAGGCCGGGGTGCAGCGCGACGAGTGCGTCCGCAATGCCGTCGGGATCGTACACCGCTACGGGCGTATCCAGGCGCGCATACAAGCTGGAGACGGATTCCGCAGCCAGCGGATGCGCCAGCGCTTTGTAGATGACGTTGCCGCCGGAGCGGTTGTCGAATGTCTGGATCGGCAGCAACGCTACACTCCCAGTCGCCGCCGCAGCTCGTCCGCGGCCAACGGCGTGTCATTCAGCGGTGCCGTGTTCCACGTCTCCAGCCGACCGGAGAATGGGCGTATCCGGCCTTCGGCGAGGAGGGCGCGATGAAATGCCTCGATGCGCCGCGAGCGGCCGGGCAGCTCGGCCAGCAGCACGGGCGCGTGCGTCGCCACCGCTTCCGACACCATCGAAACACTGTCCATCGTCACCACGATCGCGTCCGCCAGCGCCAGCATGCCGAAATACGGATTGTCCCCGGTGCCATCCCACACGAAGCCGCCGAGCGGCGCCAGCGTCTCGGTCAGCACGCGCGTCACGGCAGGGTTGGTGCGGCGCGAGGGCGTCACCATCACGCCCGTCCCGTCGCGGCGCATCATCGCCGCCAGATCGCCTGCCAGCCGCGCACCGACGGCCGCATCCAGGCGATACCGGCCGTTATTGCCGCCGACCAACACCGCCACTAACGGGTGCGGCAGATGCGCGAACCGCTCGCGCCAGGCATCCGCTGCCGCGGCCAGACGCTCCGGCGTCACGCAATGCAGCGCCGTGCGGGTGACGATGACGTTCGGACCGGTCAACTCGTCGTGGCGGTTCACCACGATCAGGTCGAAACGGCGTGGGTCCATGCGCGGGTGCTGCACCTGCACGATCGCGCGGCTGCCGCGCCGCAGCGCCGCACCGACCGCCGCTGCCATGCCGCCGCAGCCGATAACCAGAGGCGGCACGGGCGCACGCACCGCCTCCGCCACTGCTGCCAGCGGCCTGGGCCACAGCTTCGCCGCGATCCACTTCCACGGCGCTGGCGGGGCCAGTACGCGCAGCTCCGGCGTCAGGCCGGCCGGTTCGGCCAGCCCGATCGCCTGAGCCTGCAATCCGACCAGGCCCTCACTCAGAATCCACGACGCCGCAGCTTGTTCCATCGGCGGGGCTTTTCCTCGCCCCGACGCCTGGGGTCAATGCGGCGCTGCGGATCAGAGTTGCGCCGCCGCGTACTCGTAGTTCGCCAGGTTATCCATCCAGTTCTGCAGGTAATCCGGGCGGACGTTACGGAAATCCAGATAATACGCGTGCTCCCACACGTCGCAGCCCAGCAGCACCTTGCCCTCGCCGGTGGCCAGCGGGTTGGAGCCGTTCGGCGTCTTGGTCACCTTCAGCTTGCCGTCGGAGCCCAGCACCAGCCAGGCCCAGCCGGAGCCGAACTGTGTCGCGCCCGCCGCCTTGAACTCGGCCTTGAACTTGTCCACGCCGCCGAGGTCGGAATTGATCTTCGCCTCCAGCTTGCCGGGAATGCCGCCGCCGGACGGGCTCATGCATTCCCAGAAGATGATGTGGTTCCAGTGCTGGCCTGCGTTGTTGAACACCGGGCCGCCCGCGGCAGCGGTCGCCTTCACGATCTCATCGAGCGACTTGCCCTGCAGCGCGGCGTCCTTCTCGACGAAGCCGTTCAGCGCGGTGACATACGCCTGGTGATGCTTGCCGTGATGCAGTTCCAGCGTCTCCTGGCACATCTTGCGGGCCGCGAGCGCGTTCGTGGAATAGGGCAGTTTGGGGAGTTCGAAAGCCATGGAGCATCCTCCGCGGGTTGCTGGTGCAGCGACTTCATTGGGCAGGAACGTTGGTTAGCTATGACCCGTCCGGCGGGGCGTCAAGCTTGCGTCCCGCGCCGGTCGGCGCCACCTCGGATAAATGAACGAAGCCCTGGCCGAACTGGTTCGCCAACACGATCCCGATCGGTTCCTCACCGCGCTGTTCGCACCGCCGGCACGGCGCGATGCGTTGCTGGCGCTGTACGCGTTCAATCACGAATTGGCGCGTGCGCGGGAGGTGGTGTCGGAGCCGCCGCTGGCGCTGATCCGGCTGCAATGGTGGCGCGAGGTGGTGGAGGGCGAAGCGCGGCGGCACGAGGTGGCGACGCCGCTGGCCGCGGCGATCGACGCGGGGATGCTGTCGCGCGATGACCTGCTGGCGATGATTGCAGCGCGCGAGGTGGAAGCGGACCCGTCGATCGCGACGCTGACTGAGTGGCGCGACTACGTGCTGGGCGCGTTTGGCGGCGTGGCGGTGGCGGCGGGTCGCGCATTGGGAGCACCGGAACCGGAGGTGCTGCGGCCGTTCGGCGCGGCGTACGGTGTGGCGGGCCTGGTGCGGGGATTTCGCGGGCTTGCGGCGCGGGGTCGCTGCCTTTTGCCCGAGGAGGTATTGCGGGGGCACGACCTGTCGCCTGAGGCGGCGATCGCGGCCCCGGATGCGCCGGCGGCGCGGGCGGCGTTGCACGCCATGGTGCAGGAGGGGCGTGCTCTGCTGGCTCAGGCCGATCGCCGCCGCGTGCCCCGCAGTGCGATCGCGGCGGCGTTGCCGGCGGTGTTGGCTCGGCGCGACCTGGCACGATGGTCGGCGCCGCCGGCGCCGCGCGGGATCGGCGACCGGCTGGCTGTGATGTTCGCGGCGCTCTGGTAGCCGGATCTCACGTCTCCCCTCCCCTTGTGGGAGGGGTTGGGGGAGGGGTCGATTTGCGCGCTTCGCACCCCTCCCCCAACCCCTCCCACAAAGGGAGGGGAGACGTACGCTCCGGCCGTTGGCAACTCGCAATGGACAGGAGGGCGGATACTCGACTGCTATCCGCGCATGCGGGAAAGCTCCAGCAGAACGCTGGCTTCCAGCTCCTTCTCGTCGAGCCGGTGCTTCACCAGGTCGCCGATACTGACGATGCCCTTGAGCACGCCGTCGTCGATCACCGGCAGATGCCGGATGCGTCCGAGCGTCATGGCCGCAAGCGCCGCATCGATGCGGTCCGTGGAGCGGCAGGAGATGATGGGGGAGCTCATCAGCGCCTTCACCGGCAGATCGAGCGCCGCGGCGCCGCGCTCGGCCACCGCGTTCACGAAATCGCGTTCGGAGAAAATGCCGACCAGTTTCATCCACTGGTCCTCCACCACGAGCGCGCCGATGCGATGCGCGGCGAGTTTGTGAACGGCGTCGCGCACCAAATCGGTGGTGCGCGCTTCGATCACATCGCGGCTTTTGCCGTGCAGCACGTCAGAAATCAGCATTTGGACAGCCTCCAATCAGAGTCGTCCCGGTTGCGTCCGTGCGGGGTTCCGGGGCGACGAGAGGCCGCTTGGAGGCGCGTCCTTGCATTTGGCGACGCGATGCCGATGCGCCAAGGGCAGAGGCATGCCGTGCGCTCGGGGGACGTTTGCATCGCGTCGCGGTCACCTTACGTCGAGCGGCACGACGCTGATGCTGTTGAACGGCGAGCCATTTATCAATCGCGTGCTGACGACGGTGTAGATCAGCACGTGCTTTTCCCGGTCGATGGCACGGTGGATCTGGAAGGTCTTGAAAAACAGCGATGCGGAGGAGAAGCCGATCACCTCGGAGCGTGGAAGATTGGGCGGCATGCTGACGGGACCGACGGCGCGGCAGGCGATGGAGAATCGGCTGGGGCTTTCGGCCAGGCCAAGACCACCTTTGATGCCCCCGGTGGCGGCGCGCGAAAGATAGCAGGAGACATTGGCGACCTGCGGATCGTCGTAGCGCTCGACGATCACCTTGTCGTCCGGGCCAAGCAGCCGGAAGTTGGTGTTGATCGAGTCGATGATGGTCTGTGCGGATGCGGGTGCAGAGAGCATGGCGCAGATCGCGGCACAAAGGAGGATAGTGGTGCGCATGGCAGTCTCCGGGTCTCGTGTCATTGCGAGGGGCGAAGCGGTCCCCGGGCTTGACCCGGGGAAGCAATCTCGTGCCTGACGAGCCGATGAACGCTCGTCAGGCACGAGATTGCTTCGCCGCTTCGCTCCTCGCAATGACAGGTAAATGGTCCGCATGAACAATCCAGGGAACAGCGACCCGATGCTGGGTCGCGCGGTGCGGCACGAATGGACGCTGGACCCGAATTTCCTGACGGTGAACCACGGGTCGTTTGGTGCGACGCCGCGCGTGGTGCTGGCAGCGCAACAGGAATGGCGGCGGCGGATGGAGGCGCAACCCAGCCGCTTCTTCACACGAATCCTGCCGGAGGCGCTGCGGCACGCGGCCGGTCGGCTGGGTGCGTTCGTGGGCGCCGATGGCAAGGACGTCGTCTTTGTCGATAACGCAACAGTGGGGTGCAATGCGGTGTTGCGCTCGCTTCGGTTGGGCCCCGGCGACGAGGTTCTGGTGCTGAGCCACGCCTACGGCGCGGTGCGCAACACGGTGCGGTTCGTGACAGAACATGCCGGCGCGCGCATGACCGAGGCGGCGGTGCCGTTTCCGCGGCCCGACGCCGATGCGCTCGTGCGTAACGTCGCCGCCGCGCTGACGCCGCGCACGCGCCTGGCGGTGATCGACCACATCACCTCGGGCAGCGCTCTGGTGCTGCCGTTGGAACGCATTGTTGCGACGTGCCGTTCGGCCGGTGTGCCGGTGCTGGTGGATGGTGCGCACGGGCCTGGCCAGGTCGCGCTGGACCTGCGCGCTCTGGGTGCCGACTGGTACGTGGGCAACTGCCATAAGTGGCTGTGTGCGCCGAAGGGTTCGGCATTTCTCTGCGCAGCACCGGAACGTCAGGCGGAGCTGCATCCGGTGACGATCTCGCACGGACTGGGGCAGGGGTTCCTGACCGAGTTCGACTGGACCGGGACGCGCGACTGCACGCCGTACCTGTGCGTGGATGTGGCGATCGACTTCCATCGCCGGCTTGGCGGCGCGGCGTTGCGTGCCCGCAATGTCGCGCTGGCAGCGGACGCGGCGGGCCTGGTGGCGCGGCGGTTGAACACCGAGGTGGGAACAAACGGTGTGTCGGCCGGCTCGATGGGACTGGTGCGGCTGCCGCTAACCGGTGAAGTCACACAGGCCCAATCGCAGCGCATCCGCACCGCGCTGATGGAACATGGCACCGACGCGCCGACGCACATCGTCGATGGCGCGCTCTGGCTTCGCCTGTCGGCGCATGCCTACAATGAACTGGCAGACTTCGAACACCTGGCGGAGATCGTCGCAAGCGTGCTGCGCGAGGACGCATAGAGGGCCCCATGAGCGTCGAATTCATCGGCATGATCCACCATCGCGAGGCGTCGGAAATCCATCCGCCGCCACCGATCCTGTTCGATCACGGCTATATCCGCGACTTCGCGCAGGCCGCCGAGGCCGGCGGGTTCGATCGTGTGCTGGTCGGCTATTTCTCCGACGGGCCGGACGGATTCCTGCTGGCCGCCACCGCCGCGGCACATACGTCGCGGCTGAGCTTTCTTGTGGCGCACCGCCCCGGCTTCGTCGCTCCCCCGCTGGCCGCGCGGAAATTCGCCACGCTGGACCAGGTGACGAACGGCCGCGCGGCGATCCACGTGATTTCCGGCGGTGACGATGCGGACCAGGCGCGCGACGGCGACTGGCTGCCGAAGGACGAGCGCTATGCACGCTCTGACGAATACGTGCACGTCCTGAAGCGCATCTGGACCGAGCCGGGCCCGGTGGATCACGAAGGCCGCTACTACCGGTTCAAGGGCGCGCTGACGGCGATGCGCTGCGTGCAGCAGCCGCGCATTCCGATCTATTTCGGTGGCGCGTCCGATGCGGCGATCGCCGTCGCGGGCAAGCATGCCGACGTCTATGCGCTGTGGGGCGAGACGCACGCGCAGGTGCGAGAACTTACATCGCGCGTGCGGGCCGAGGCGGCCAAGCACGGCCGCAGCGTTCGTTTCAGCCTGTCGCTGCGGCCGATCCTGGCTGCGACGGAAGATGAGGCGTGGGCGCGCGCGGAACAGATCAAGCAGCGGATTGCGGAATTGCGTGCCCGCGCCGGTCTGCCGCCGCGCGAGCCGGCGAACGAGGGCTCGCGGCGCTTGCTCGCGGCCGCCGCGCAGGGGGAGCGATTGGACAAGCGGCTGTGGACTGGCGCGGCGCTGCTGACCGGTGCGCGCGGCAATTCCACCAGCCTGGTCGGTACGCCGGCGCAGGTGGCGGAGGCGTTGTGCGAATACTACGACCTGGGGATCACCACGTTCCTGATCCGTGGGTTCGATCCGCTGGCGGATAATGCTGAGTACGGGCGCGAACTGCTGCCGCTGACGAAGCGGATGATCGCGGAACGCATGCAGGTGGCGACGGCGGCGGAGTAGCGGGCCGGACGCGTCAGAACCAGTGGAAGCCTTTGGCCATCAATGCGGCCAAGCCGAGCGTCGTGGTGATCAGGGCGGAAAACATGATGCGGAAATCGCGTTCCTGGGCGCTTCGCAATGCGTCGAACCGGCGGTTCATATCGTCGCGCATGGCGTCGAACCGGCGGTCCGTATTGTTACGCGTGGCGTCGAACCGGTGGTTCATGTCGTCGCGCGTGGCGTCGAACCGTTGGTTCATATCGTTACGCGTTGCGTCGAACTGGTGGTTCATGCCGTTACGCAGAGCGTCAATCCGGCCACCTACAGCGTCAATCCGGCCGTTAGCATCCCGCGTTTCCTGGCGCAGGCCTGCTATGCCATCCTTTGTCGCGGCGGCAATCTCCTCCAGAACGGCGATTCTGGCATCCATTGATCGATCATGCGGCGAACCCGGGTCCCCTGCAACACCGTCCATCGGCTTCGTCCCTTCGCTGCCGTGTAGAGACCGGGAGCGAACCACACTTCCACCACCAAACGGTTAACACCGCGCGCTGGACGTCGCGCCGCGAACGCGCCACCGTTGCCGCAGCGAACAAGGAGACAGGCCATGCTGCTGGGCATCCATCTGCCGCATATCGGCCGCAAGTCCGGCCCGGATTCGATCCGCCGTGTCGCGGAACAAGCCGAGGCGCTCGGCTTTGCCGATGTCTGGGTCAGCGAGCACATCATCGTGCCGAAGAACGCCAAATACCCGCCGTCGCCGAACTTTTGGGATCCGGTGCTGACGCTTACCTGGGCGGCCGCGTGCACCAAGCGCGTCAAATTGGGAACCAGCGTGTTGGTGCTGCCCATGCGGCATCCGCTGCCGTTGGCGAAGGAACTCGCAACTTTGCAGAACCTGTCGGAGGGGCGGCTGATCCTGGGTGCCGGCGTCGGCTGGATGGAGGCCGAATTCAACGCGCTCGGCGTGCCGTTCCGCGAGCGCGGGCGACGCATGGACGAAGGTATCGCGCTGATGCGCGCCGTGTGGAACGACGATCCGGTCACGTTCCCGACGCGCTGGATTCCGGCGGTGGTGCAGCAGATGCGCATGCAGCCGCAGCCTTGCGCGCCGATCCCCATCTGGATCGGCGGTTCGTCGGATGCGGCGGTCGCGCGCGCGCTGCGGCTGGACGGCTGGCACGGCAGCCGGGTGTCGCCGGACGATGCCGCGGCGATGGTGAAGCGACTGCGTGCTACGCGGCCCGAGGCGGAATTCACCATCTCGCTGCGTATCGGCTGCACCGCGGAGAACGTCGATGAGCTGCGCGACAAGCTTGCAGCGTATCGCGATGCCGGCATCCAGCATGTGCTGGTGGCACCGGAAGATCGCGACATCGAAACCTATCTTGCGACGGTGGAGCAAATCTGGCGGGGTTGGGAGGGGCTGTGAGCCGGTTTGTCGTCGAAATCGAGTCACTCGTGCGTCCGGAATGGATCGACGCTAACGGCCACATGAACCTGGCCTACTATGTTGTTGCGTTCGATCTGGCGACAGACGCGCTGTACGACGTGCTGGGAATCGGCCAGGCGTACCGGGATGCAACGCCCTACTCGTGCTTCACCGTCGAAACGCATACGCTGTATGAGCGCGAGATGCTGGCTGGGGAAAAGCTGCGCGTGGGTGCGCATCTGCTGTCCAGGGACGACAAACGGCTGATCTATTTCCACGAGATGTTCCACGCAGGAACCGGCGAGCGGGTTGCCGCGCAGGAACTGCTGGCGCTGCATATCGACATGCGGATCCGACGAGTGGCGCCATTCCCCGAGGACCGGCGCGTGGCCATCGATACGGTGCTACGTGCGCGGGAAGGGGCGCCGTTACCCAAGGGCGCGGGTAGGCGCATTGCTCTGCCGCGCTGATCCGAAGCCGCATTTCCGCCCGGCGCTGACGGAAATGGTGCCTTGCATTTGCGCTCCTTCCGTCGCTGACATGGTCGGCCTATAGACGGGGCGAGCCGCAAGGGGCCCTCGTGCCAGGTCGGCTGGCACGCAACCGGGCGAACCGATGAGTACGACTACCGCAACGACTTCGCTTCCGGTTACCGTACCGCGTGGACGCGCGTACGCCCGCCGTTACTGGATGTTTGCGGTCCCCGCCGCGCTTGTCGTTTTGCTGGTGATCCTGTTTCCCTGGGCCTTCACCCTGTTCATGTCGGTGCACGACTGGAAGGTAACCGGCGCGACGCCGTATGTAGGACTCGCCAATTATGCGCGGATGCTGCACGACGAACGCTTTCAGTGGGCTGTTATTCGCACGCTCTATTTTACCGTTGCGTCGGTGATTACGCCGCTGCTGCTGGGGGTCTGGGCGGCGGTCTGCTTCTCCTCGCAATTCAAGCTGCGCGGCCTTGCGCGAACCGTGTTCGTGCTGCCGATGATGGCGACGCCGGTCGCCATCGCGCTGGTCTGGACCATGATGTTCCATCCGCAGCTTGGTGTGCTGAATTACCTGCTGACCTCGGTCGGACTGCCCCCTTCGAGCTGGGTCTATTCCAGCACCACGGTGATTCCCACTCTGGTGATGGTCGAGACATGGCAGTGGACTCCACTGGTCATGCTGATCGTGCTGGGTGGAATCGCCAGCCTGCCACAAGATCCGTATGAAGCGGCGATCCTGGACGGCGCCAATGGCTGGCAGATGTTCCGCCATATCACGCTGCCGCTGGTCTGGCCGTTCCTTATGGTCGCCGCGGTAATCCGGCTGATCGATGCGCTGAAAACCTTCGACACGATCTACGTGATCACGCTGGGCGGCCCGGGGACCTCCAGCGAGACGCTGAATATCCTGCTGTACCAGACGGCCTTCGCCTATTACGACCTGGGCTATGGCTCGGCCATGGTGGTGGTGTTTTTCGTGCTGATCCTGCTGGTCAGCCTGCTGCTGCTGCGTTTCCGCACGCGGGAGGGCTCGCGATGAGCCGTCAGCGCATGAGCCGCCATCTTGTCCGACGCTTTTTCAGCCGCGCCGGGCTGTATCTTTCGGTGATCCTGTTGGTGTCGCCGGCGGTACTGTTCTTTCTGTGGATGCTCTCGCTGTCGCTGAAGACCGAGCTGGACAATACCGCCTATCCGCCGGTGTTCATCCCGCATCCGCCGACGCTGTCGAACTTCATCGACGTGTTCCAGAAGAACGACTTCCTAACCTACACGATAAACTCGGTGATCGTGTCGTTTTCCGCGACCGCCCTCGCCGTATTGTTCGGCGTGCCGGCAGGCTACGGCATCGCCAAGGCCAAGGCGACGAAAGCGGCGGCACTGATCCTGATCGCCCGGGTGACGCCCGGACTTTCCTACCTCATTCCGCTGTTCCTGCTGTTCCAGTGGCTGGGGCTGATCGGCACGTTGACGCCGCTGATCATCACCCATCTTGTGATTACCGTGCCGATCGTCGTGTGGATCATGATCGGCTTTTTCGAAGGCCTGCCCGGAGAACTCGAGGAGGCGGCGCTGGTCGATGGCGCCAATATCTGGCAGGCGTTCCGCCATGTGGCCGTGCCGCTGGCTCGCCCCGGGATCGTGGTGGCCATGATCCTGGCGTTCATTTTCTCCTGGAACAACTTCATCTTCGGCGTGGTGTTGGCCGGGCGAACCACGCGGACCCTGCCGGTTGCGGTCTATAATGTTCTAACGTTCGAGCAGATAAGTTGGGGGCCTCTGGCGGCGGCTGCGTTGATCGTGACGGCGCCGGTACTGCTCTTGACGCTGCTGATACAGAAGGAAATCGTTGCCGGCCTGACCACCGGGGGCGTGAAAGGCGGCTGAAGGTCGCGCGTACCTGCCGAATGCTCTAACAAGCCTACAACTCGCCACAGGAGGAAACGAATGATCCGCCGCCGTCAATTGCTGGCAGCGTCAGCCGCCGCTCTCGCCGCTCCCGCTATCGTGGAGCGCGCTAACGCACAGTCCGCGTTTGACTGGAAGCAATTCAAGGGCCAGTCGATCGAGGTGAACTACCAGCTCTCGCCGCGTGGCGATCTGGCGCGCGCACATCTGAAGGAGTTCGAGGCGCTGACCGGCATGAGTGTCGGGTTCGAGCAAATCCCGGAACAACAGCAGCGGCCGAAGGTGGCGATGGAGATGGCAACGGGTCATCCCAGCTTCGACGCCGTCAATGTCGGGATGCACGTGCAGAAGCGGCTGATCGAGAAGGCCAAGTGGATGGAGGATCTGCGGCCCTACATCGCCGACAAAAGCCTGACGAACCCCGACTTCGACCTGGCCGATTTCAGCAAGCCGTCCATGCAGGTTGCCACCGGCAGCGATGGCAAGATCAACGTGCTGCCGCTGAACCAGGATCTGTTCATTGTCTTCTACAACAAGGAGTTGCTGGCGGCGAAGGGATTCAACGCGCCGCCGAAGACCTATGACGAGATGATGCACATGGCACATGTGCTCACCGATCCGTCCAAGCAGGTATATGGCTTCGTTGGCCGCGGCCTGAAGAACGCCAACGTCGTACTCTACGACAACATCCTGCTCGGCTGGGACCAGGAGACGGTCACGCCCGATGGAAAGAAGCTGCTGACCGATACGCCGGCGGCAATCGAAGCCGGCAAGTGGTACCAGACAATTATGAAGGAATGCGGTCCGCCAGGGAACATCGGTTTCAATTGGAACGAATGCCAGACCACGTTCATGCAGGGCCGCGGCGCGATGTGGTGGGACGGCATCGGCTTCTCGGCTCCGCTGCTGGACAAGACGAAGTCGAAGGTGGTGGACAAGGTCGGCTTTGCGCCGGTTCCGGCGGGTCCGAAATCGCACAACGCCGCGACGTTCATCGATGGACTTGGCATTCCCGCCACGGCGAAGAACAAAAAGGCTGCATGGTTGTTCCTGCAATGGATCGCCGGCAAGCGGATGTCGAACGAGCAGCTTCGCTCTGGTTCCGGCACGCCAGCGCGGCTGTCGTGCTACGCGCGGCCGGAGATCGTAAAGAGCAGCGCCTTCCCGCAGGAGTGGTTCGACACGACGACGACAAGCCTGAAGATTGCCCGCTCCGGCCTGCCTGTGATCGTGCCGGTCACCGAGTTCCGCGATACGATCGGCACCGGCTTGACGGACATTGTTGGCGGCTCCGACGTAGCGACGGAGTTGAAGCGGGCAACGGCGGCGTTCCAGCCAGTGCTGGACAAGTCGAACCAGGCCTGAGCGATCGGCTGGGGGACCCCGCCATCATCGTCGGGTTGTGCCGGCCATCCCCCATTGTCGTCGGCGCGTCCGACGACAATGGGTGTCCGCTCGGCCTGGCTTTGATGGCCGAGGCAAGCCCGCCCACGACGCGAAGTCCCAGCGGACGGGAGAGCCCGCTTACGACAGGAACTTCTCGGTCCAGCCCTTGTAATCGCCCTCGCGCGTGACTCGCTTCATCATATCTGCGGACGCGACTCCCCGCAGTTCCGAAGGTTTCACACCTTCGCGCAGCGCCTTCAGCGTGTTGTAAACGGCCTGAACTGCAGCCGAGAAGGGCTGGTGACCCTGCAACGCGATGCGCACGTTGCGGCTGGAGAGATACGCCTTGTCCGACATCGCGCCGCCGCCGCCGCCCAGCATCAGCGGCAACTTTACCGCGGACGCCATCGCATCGAGGTTGGCCTCATTCATTCCACCGGCAAAGAACAGCGCATCGACACCGGCGGCTTCGTAGGCTTTGGCGCGTGCGATGGCGTCGTCGATCCCGGAGATTGCCGCGGCCGATGTGCGCCCGATGATAACCAGCGAGGGGTCTTCGCGTGCGGCGAGCGCGGCGCGCATCTTGCCCACGCCTTCGTCGATCGAAATAAGCTGCGGCTTGGCTTCGCGGAAACCGCGCGGAAGGTCGGTGTCCTCGATGCAGATGCCCGCGACGCCGGCAGTTTCCAGCTCCCTGACCGTACGCATCACATTCAGCGCATTGCCGTAGCCGTGGTCGGCATCAACCATCAGCGGCAGCTTGCCGGCGCTGTTGATGCGGTACGCCTGCAGTGCGAATTCCGTCAGCGTCAGCAGGATCAGATCGGGATTACCCAACACGGTGAACGAGGCGATGGAGCCGGCAAACATGCCGACCTCGAAGCCGAGTTCCTCGGCGATGCGGGCGGAGATCGGATCGAACACCGACCCCGGATGCACGCATTGATTGCCGGCGAGGACGGCGCGGTAGCGTTGACGGCGATCGGTCCAGTCCATGGGCGTTTCCCTTCCTCAGAGTTTTCTGTCTCAAGCCAGCATGCCCGCCAGCGCGCCGCTGATGCAGGTCGCCAGGGTGCCGGACAGGATCGAACGCATTCCCAGCGCGACGATCTCATGTCGGCGCTCTGGCACCATCGCGCCCAGTCCGCCGATCATGATGCCAAGACTGCCGAAATTGGCAAAGCCGCATAACGCGTAGGTCAGAATGAGGCGCGTATGTGGGCTGAAGCTGTCGGGCGGCAATGTGGAAAAGCGCAGATACGCGACAAATTCGTTCAGCACGGTCTTGGTTGCCATTAGCGTGGCCGCCCCGGCGGTTTCTCGCCAGGGCACGCCGATCAGCCACATGACAGGCCTGAATGGCAGCGCGAAGATGCGTTGCAGCGTGATGGCGGTGCCGTCCCATTGCGGCAGCAGGCCGAGGACCATGTTGAACAGTGCGACAGATGCGACGGCCACCAAAAGCACCGCGATGATGCCGGCGAGGATCGGAATTCCTTCGATCGTGCCTTTTACCAATGCATCCAGTGACGATAACGGTGGGTCGCGGATAATCAAGCGTGCTTCAGCATCGTCGGGACGTGACCACGGGACCATCAGTGCCGCCACGACCAAGGCTCCCGGCGTGCTGATGACCGACGCGATGACGATATTGCCCAAGGCATTCGGTACGATCGGCGCGAGGAACATGCCGTAGATCACCATCACAGTGCCTGCGACGCCAGCCATGCCGCAAGTCATCAGCGCGAACAATTCGCCGCGCTGCATGCGTGCCAGATACGGGCGCACAAGCAATGGCGCTTCCACCATGCCGACGAATATGTGGACGGCGGCACCCATCGCCAGCGCGCCGCTAACGCCCATGAAGCGGCGTAGGAGCCAGGCGAACGCGCCGGTAATTCTTTGCAGCACCCCCCAATAGAACAACAGCGACGCGAGCGCGCTGATCGTGAGCACCAGCGGGAGTGCCTGGAATGCGATGATGAAGCTGGCACCTGGATGTGTTTCGGCGAACGGTAGAGGGCCACCGGCGAGGTAGCCGAACACAAAACCGGTACCGACTTGCGTCGCGTTTTGTAGCGCAAGGGCGGCGTCGTTTACTGCGAGAATTGCCCGTGTCGCGGGTGGCACGCGCAACAACAGCACCGCAAATGCAAGCTGCAGCAGCAGGCCGGCGACGACAGTGCGCCATGGAATGTTGCGGCGGTTCTCGCTGAGCAGCCAAGCGAGCAGAAGCAAGGCAGCGATGCCGAGCGGGGCACGGGTCATCGATCTTGCACCGCTCGCACGCCGACCATCGCATCGTCGGGTATAGCTCTCCCGTCATGACTGGGCTTGACCCGGCTAGCTTCGCCCGGACCGCGGGCACGCGCGTACCAACGGTGTTGCGCAGGTGGCGGGCTGATCTTGAGAACTCCTCGTATCTGCTGTCGAGGCTGAGGCAGGCGTAGTCCTGCGTCAACGGCGATGCGTCGGTTGCGCGCGTGGGGCGATACCGGCATTCTGCGGTCGGGGAGCGCAATGGGAGACCATACCATCATGAAGCGACGCAGTCTTTTGCAACTGGGTGGCGCAGCGGCAGCCGCTTCGTCATTGCCGCAGTTTGCCATTGGGCAATCGGCTTCGCAGACCGTGCTGAAATTCGTGCCACAGGCAAACCTCACGTCGCTCGATCCGATCTGGACCACGGCCTCCGTCACAGAAAACCACGCCTACGCGGTTTACGATACGCTGTTCGCGGTCAATTCGAAGATTGAGACGAAGCCGCAGATGGCTGAAGGGCACACGGTATCTGATGACGGACGCACTTATCTGATCAAGCTGCGCGATGGACTGAAGTTCCACAACGGCGAGCCGGTACGTGCGCAGGACTGCGCGCCCAGCCTGCAACGCTGGGCGGCACGCGACACATTCGGCCAGACACTGGCAAAGTTCGTCGATACCTGGGGTGTGCAGGACGACAAGACCGTTAAGATCACACTGAAATCGCCGTTCCCACTGCTGATCGATGCGCTGGCCAAGCCGGCGGCGAACGAGCCGTTCGTCATGCCCGAACATATCGCCAAGACCGATCCGATGCAGCAGATCAAGGAGACGATCGGGTCCGGACCGTTCAAGTTCCTCGCCAAGGAATGGGTGCCAGGCAGCAGCGCGGCGTACGAAAAGTTCGCGGAATACGTGCCGCGCAAGGAACCGCCGGATTGGGCCTCCGGCGGCAAGGTCGCGTATTTCAAACGCCTAGAGTGGAAGATCATCCCCGATGCCGCCACCGCCGCGGCTGCACTGCAATCCGGCGAAGTGGATTGGTGGGAGCAGGTGCAGGCCGATCTGGTGCCGCTGCTGAAGCGGAACAAAGCTTTGAAGGTGGGGCTGGCCAATCCCACCGGCTATATGGGCGTGATGCGATTCAACGAACTCAATCCGCCGTTCAACGACCCGCGCATCCGTCGCGCCGTGATGGTGTCGGTGAATCAGGACGACTATATGCGCGCCGTCACCGGCAACGATCCCTCGGCCTACAAGATCTGCAAAGCCTTGTTCCCGTGCGGCACGCCATTTGGCGTGCAGATCGGCGCCTCCGAGATGAAGGGCGATGTCGCCCTGGGCAAGAAGCTGCTGAAGGAAGCGGGCTACGCCGGGCAGAAGGTCGTGATCATCAATCCCACCGATTTCCCCAGCATCGGTCCGTTCGGCGACGTCACCTACGACCTGCTGAAGAACAAGCTCGGCATGAACGTCGATCTGCAGGACACCGATTGGGGCACGGTGGTGCAGCGTCGCGCCAGCAAGAACCCGATCGACCAGGGCGGCTGGTCGATCTTCCACACCTGGTGGCCGAGCGATTCCATCCTGAACCCTGTGCTGTCCGCAATCATCCGCGGGCAAGGCAACAACGGTTGGTTCGGCTGGTTCACCGACGAGAAGATTGAGGAACTGACGTCGCAATTCCTCACCGCGAAGGACCAGGCGGCGCGGGCAAAGATCACCGACGCCATCCAGCAGGAGGCGTTTGCCCAGGCGCCCACCATCCCGCTGGGTTTATTCTATATCAGAAACGGCTACCAGGCCAACCTGTCGCACATGCTGTCCAGTCAGGCGCCGTTTTTCTGGAGCGTACGGCGGGCATAGGAGAGCGATGATGAGCGGGCGGGTCGAAGACCACTACGCCAATCCGGATATCGCACCACGTATATTGGCGGCATTGGCGGAGGTACATGGGAAGGATACGCCTGTTACCGCGGATCTCCTTGCCCCGCTCGATCATTTCCACGGCCGCGGCGTGCTGGCGACGCGCGAGCTGGCCGTGATGCTGCGTCCCCAGCGCGGCGACCATCTGCTGGATATCGGCTCTGGCATCGGCGGTCCCGCGCGCTGGATGGCCTCCCATTTCGACTGCCACGTTACTGGCGTCGATCTCACGCCGGCATTCTGCGAGGCCGCGAGCGCGCTGAACGACGTAACCGGCATGGCAGAGAAGGTGCGCATCCTGCAAGGCAATGCGCTGAATCTGCCGCTGCCGGCTAACACCTTCGACCGCGCGTATTCGCAGAACGTGGTGATGAACATCGCCGACAAGCGCGGCATGTACCGTGAGGCGCTGCGTGTGCTAAAGCCAGGCGGCTTGCTCGCATTGTCGAACGTATGCGCGGGTCCGAATGGCGAGCCGTATTTCCCGGTGCCGTGGGCGGCGTCCGCCGCGACCAGTTTCCTCTCCACGCCTGACGAGACCCACGAGGATCTGCTCGCCGTCGGCTTTGAAGTTTTGCGTTTTGAAGACACGACCCATGCGGTGCTAGCCGATCAGATCAAGGACCGGCAACGCATGCAGACGACTGGTCTGCCGCCGCTCGGCATACATTTGATTGTCGGCAACCGCGTGCGCGAATTCCGCATCAATTCTGCGCGCAGCCTGGAGGACGGCCGTACTGCGACGATTGAGGCGCTGGTCCGCAAGCCGGCGTGACCCAGTCGTTCCGGATGCAACGATCCGCTTGACCTCGGTCCGGAACCTGCCATTCTGTTGGGGTCGGCGAATGTGCGCCGATAACTGGCCGACGACGACCGGACCCGCTCTTGTGCGACGCCAGCAGCGTGCGAAACGTTGCTGCTTCGAGCTTGGCGCGGGGAGATTGCGTTTTCTCTGCATTTCGACTGCGCGATCTCCCTGAACGGATACCGGCTCGCGTCACTGACACAGGGAGTTTGCTTCTATGGAAAGAACTGCCGTTGCTGGCGGTCGAGTTGGCGGACTAGGCGCCATCACCAAGTATCAATGGCTGGTATTTCTGGTCGTCTGGCTCGGCTGGACGCTGGATGCCGCGGACTTCGGACTTTACTCGCTGGTGCTTCGCCCGGCACTGACCGAACTGTTGGGCGGTCATCCGCCAATGGCGCTGATCGGCAGCTATGGCGGCATCCTTAGCATGATGGGCCTGCTGGGCTGGGCCGTCGGCGGCTTCGTGTTCGGCATCTATGCCGACTATGTCGGCCGCGTGCGCGCGCTAGCCACCAGCATCATTCTGTATAGCGTGTTCACAGCGTTGCAAGGTTTCTCCCACGGCATCTGGGACTTTGCGGTCTATCGCTTCGTCGCCGGGCTTGGCACCGGTGCCGAATTGATGGTCGGCATTCCACTGCTGGCGGAAGCACTGGGCGAGACGCACCGCGCCAAGATCGCCGGCTTCATGATGACCGGCGGCGCGCTGGGAACATTCCTCGGTGCGTGGGCATACGGCCTGGTTGGCGGTTACGGTTGGCGCATGGTGTTCTTCATCGGCGTCGTCCCCGCGCTGCTGCTCGCCGTTATTCGCCGGCGCGTTATCGAGCCTGACCGCTTCGCGGCGGTGCAGGAGCGCCGGCAGACGGTGAAGACCGGGCAGCGCGTCGCCGCCGACGATCGCGAATTCATGCGCTTCGTCCCGATGCAGCTTTTCTCCCCCGAGCTCCGTCGCAGCACCATCACCGGACTGCTGTTCGGGCTCGGCTCGCTGCTGGCGATCTGGACCACCAACATCTGGCTGCCGACGATCCTGTCAATCATGATCCAGAAGGATGGCATCACCGGCACCGCAGCCGTACCGTTCGTCAGTCATGGCATCATGGTCTGGAGTCTCGGCGGCATCGCCGGCTACATCGCGTTCGGCTTCATCGCCGATCTGGTGGGCCGACGGCCAACGGTTGTCCTGTACAGCATCGGAACGATCACTGCCGGGCTGACGCTGTATCTGGGGCTGAGCAGTTTCGAACCGTACTATCCGGTTGTGCTGCCGATCTTCGGGTTCTTCGTGTTTGGTACGTTCACCGGCTTCGCGGTTTACCTGCCGGAGCTGTTCCCCACCCACGTTCGTTCGACGGCGGTCGGGTTCACCACGGGATCCGCGCGCGTGGTCACCAGCTTCGGTCCGCTGGTCGCCGGTCTGATGGTTGGCGCGTTCGGCGGCAGCTTCAACAAGGTAACCGCGTTCATGACGTGCTTCGCGGTGCTGAGTATCGTCGCGATGTTCATCGGCCGCGAGACGAAGGACAGCGGCCTGCCACACTGACGTTTCGCGTGGATGGCCGGATGCAGGTCCAGCCATCCACGGCGTCTGTTAGAGCGTTTCCGCCGTGACTTCACCGTGTCATTGCGAGGAGCGAAGCAACGAAGCAATCTCGTGCGCGACGAGCGTTCCTCGGCTCGTCATGCACGAGAGTGCTTTGTCGCTGCGCTCTGGCGAGAAAAATGGGGCGCCCGCTGTCATTGCGAGGGCCGCTTGGCCGAAGCAATCCCAGTCATGACGAGCCACCGGCAGCTCGCCATGACCGGGATTGCTTCGGCCCAGCGGCCTCGCAATGACAGACGCTCGACGCTTCTAGTGCGGTTCGACGTCCAGCCTGACCGCGATTCCCTCGAGCCCCGGCTTTGCGGCGGGATAACGCGCCAGCACCAGCGGATCGTGGCCCGGAATGATCGCGTTCGGTGTGCTGGCCAGTTTGCGCATCGTGCCATAGCCGGCCAGCGTCGCTTCGTGGCTGTGCAGGATGGGGAACGCGCGGCCTTCCTCCATGTTGGCGTAGAAGTGGCTGGCGTCGGATGCCAGCACCATCCAGCCGCGTTGCGTCCACACGCGCACCACCTGCAATCCCTTCGAGTGCCCGCCGACGTGATGCACCGTGAGGCCTGGCGCCAGCTCATCGACGCCGTCGTGGAACACCACCCGCCCTTCGAAGAGCTTGCGCACCATCGCGATGACGTCGTCTTCCTCGAACGGCCCGCGCAGGCCGGCGTGGCACATGCAGCGGCCGGTGCAGTACGCCATCTCGATGTCCTGCACGTGGTAGCGTGCGTGCGGGAACAAGTCGTAGTTGCCGCAATGGTCGTAGTGCATGTGAGAGAGAATGACGTCCCGCACGTCCGCCGGTTCGACTCCGACCGCCTTCAGCCCGACGGAAGGCGAGTGCAGGAACTGCCGCGCTCGCTTCTCGCCCATGGCCGCATCGAAGCCGGTGTCGAAGATGAACGTGCCGCCGGCGCCCTTGATCGCCCAGACGAAGTAGTCCAGCGGCATCGGCCCGTCATGCGGGTCGCCGCCGATGAAGTTGTTCGCCCGCCGCGCGTTGGGATTGTGTGCGTAGCGGACGGCATAGACCTCATAGGGCGAGAGCTCCGGCATCGGATCACACCTTCCACTGCGGCTGCGCCACCGCAACATCGGTCGGGAAGACCGTCACCGGCGCGCCGTTCTGCCACTGGATCATCACCATCTTGGCGCCGACGCGGCGGCCCTGCGCGTCGTATTGCAGATGGTGGCCCGGGAACAGCAGTGCCGGACCGGTCGTCATGTCGAGCGAATGAATCGCCGCGTTCACCTTCTCGCGGTCGGCCGCACCGGCTTGCTCCAGCGCCGCGGCGAGGATCTGCACGTGGGCATAGGCGAAGATCGAATCGTGGCCGAACCACGGCTCCTTGGTCCGCTGCATGAAGCGCTTGGATATGTCGTCCGCCGCCTTCCCGGGCCAGTTCGCCAGCCCCACCAGCGTGCCGTCCAACTCATCCTTGCCGGCATTCTTCAACAACTCCGGCACTGCCCAGTGCCCGCCATTGCCGATCAGCGGCAGCTTCGACGGCGGCATGCCGAACTGGCTGAAATCGTCGAGCAGCAGCTTGTCATCGGGCACGTTGGTCGATGTCAGCAGCACGAAGTCGGGACGCGCGCTGCGCACCGGCTGCACAAGAGTGGTCGCGTCACTCAACGGCGGTGTGTAGATCTCGTTGATCACCGCTGTAAGTTTTTGGTCCTTCAGCACGTGGTCGGTGATCGGCTTGCGGAAGCTGACCGACGCGGCGGTGTTGTCGCCGATCAGCGCGACCTTGGTCGGCCGCTTGCCCGTCGCTTTCTCGGCCAAAGCCATCAGCATCGGGACCATGTCCTCGGCCTGCTGCACTGCGGTCGGCGAGGATTGGAAGACGTATTTGTAGCCGCGACTGGTGATCAGATCGGAGTAGGACAGCGTCAGCCACGGCATGTGCGCGCGCTCGGTGATTTCCGTCACCGGCAGAGTGAATGTGGACAGCCAGCAGCCGAATCCGCCGACCAGGTCAGGGTTCTGCGCCAGCATGCGCTGCGCCGCGTCCTTGGCCTTTTCCGCGGTGTCCTGCGTGTCGAATTGCAGCAGCTTCAGCTTCGCGCCGCCCAATGCCTTGATGCCGCCGGCGTTGTTGACGTCGTCGATGGCCATCTCGGCGCCCATCTTTTCCAGCTCGCCCTCGCGTGCCCACGGACCGGACAGCGGCACCAGCATGGCGATTTCCACGTCCTTCGGCTGTGCGCGCAGCGTGCGCGGCGCCAGCACCGTCGCGCCGGCCGCCACGCCAAGCCCCAGCGCGCCGCGCCGGCCGATATTGATTTGTGTCATCGTGCGTTCCTTCCCTTGGTCCGTGTCAGGCATCCGTTAGTCCGAGATACGAGCGGCGGACACGGTCGTCCGCCAGCAGCGTCTCATACGATCCGTCCAGCACCATATGCCCGGTTTCCAGCACATAGCCATGGTCGGACAATTCCAGCGCTTCCGCCACGCGTTGCTCGACGAGCAGGATGGTCACCCCGTCCTCGCGATGAATTTGCGAAACGCGTTCGAAGATCGTGTCGGCGATCGCCGGAGCCAGGCCCATCGACGGTTCATCCAGCATCAGCAGCTTCGGCCCCGACGCCAATCCCCGGCCGATCGCCAGCATCTGCTGCTCGCCGCCCGACAGCGTGCCGGCATGCTGCTGCGCACGTTCATGCAGGATTGGGAACAGCGTGTGGATGCGGTCCAAGGTGTGGTGCCACTGGGCACGGCCGGCTTTTGTATAGGCTCCCATTTCCAGATTTTCGCGCACGGTCAGCGTGCGGAACACCTGGCGGCCTTCCGGCACATGCGCGATGCCCAGATGTGCGCGCGCCGCGGCGGGCCGGCGCAACAGGTCCTGGCCCTGGAATGTCACGCTGCCCTGCGACGGCGGCACCACGCCGCAGATGGCTTTGAACAAGGTGGATTTGCCGGCGCCGTTCGGGCCGACAACGGTGACGAACTGGCCCTCGCCGACGCTGAGCGACACGTCGGTAAGTGCGCGAAGCCCGCCGTAAGCGACCGAGAGGTTGCGGATGTCAAGCATGGTCGGCGGTGCGGGCAACTACTCCCCCTCCCCTTGAGGGAGGGGGGCGGGGGGAGGGGTGCCCACATCCCCAGGCCAGCGGAAGTGGCCACCCCGCCCCCCAACCCCCTCCCACAAGGGGAGGGGGAAAGTCTGTTCGTTCCGGTTACGCATTCTGCCGTTCCAGCCATTTCTTCCCGAGATACGCCTCGATCACCGCGCGGTCTTCCACCACGTCGCGCGGCAGGCCGCTGGCCAGCACGCGGCCGTGGTCCAGCACGACAAAGCGATCGGCGATCCGCAGCATCGCGTGCATCGTGTGTTCGATGATCGCGATGGTCATGCCTTCCTCGCGCAACCGCGCCAGCACATCCAGCACGTCGTTGCATTCGTCGCGCCCAAGCCCGGCCAGTGTCTCGTCCAGCAGCAGCAGGCGCGGCCGGCCGGCGAGCGCACGCGCCAGTTCCATTAGCCGCAGTTCCTTGTTGGTAAGCTGCCCGGCCTGCGTGCCGGCCTGGCCATGCAGCCCGACGCGCGCCAGCGCGGCGACCGCGGATTGCACCGCCTCACGGTCCGACAGTCCGGCGCCGTAGGCACCGACCACCACGTTGTCGATCAGCGGCAGCCGCGGAAAACTGCGCACCACCTGAAACGTGCGGCCGACGCCCAGGCGGCAGACGCGATGTACCGAGCGGCCGAGCATCGACTCGCCAGCCAAGGTCGCAGTGCCGGCGTCGGCCGGCAGCACGCCGTTCAGCAGATTGAACAACGTGGTCTTGCCGGCGCCGTTGGGACCGATGATGCCCAGGATCTCGCCGGCGGCGATGGAAAAGCCAACCTCGCTGACCGCGCGCAAGCCGCCGAACGTCTTGGACAGGCCTTCGACCTGCAGCAACGGCCCGGTGGCCGTCGCCGGCTGCACGGCGTGACGCAATGGCAGCGCATCCAGCACCGGTGGCGGCGGCGGTTCGCGGTGGCGGAACAATCTGTCGCGCACCGTCCAGAACAAGCCTTCAGGCGCAGACAGCATGATGACGATGATCGCCGCGCCGTACACCACACCCTGGATGCCGGGCAGGAAGTTGCCGAGTTCGACGTTGAGCGCCTCGGCCAACGGCACCAGGATGGCGGCGCCGATAACCGGACCCCACAGTCCGGCCATGCCGCCGAACAAGGTCAGCACGACAGGCTGGGCGGATACGATCAGGCCGAACACGGAATCCGGTGTTACGATCAGCAGCACGCAGGCATAGAGTCCGCCGCACGCCGCGGCGATCGTGCCCGAGACGACCAGCGCGCGCATTTTCCAGCGCCAGGAATCGATGCCGGCGGCCTCGGCCGCGAGCTCGTTCTGCCGCACCGCGAGCAATGCCAGGCCGAAGCGTGAGTTCTCCACCAACATGCACACGATCATGCCGAGCACCAGCAGGCCGACCGCGATGTAGGTGTAGAAATGCTGGTCTTTGAATTGCAGGTAGAGCACCGGATGCTCGGCGTGCATCGGCAGGGTCATTTCCTGGAAACCCAGGTATTCCATCACGTAGAGGAACACCAGCGGATAGGCCAGCATCGCCAGCGCAAAATAATGCCCGCGCAGCCGGAACGTCGGCCAGCCGATCAGCACCGCCATGACCGCGCCGATCGCCATGCCGAGCGGAATGCCGAGCCACGGCGTGAGGCCCCAGTACACCAGCGCCAATGTCACGGTGTAGGCGCCCACGCCGAAGAACGAGGCGTGGCCAAACGAAAGCTGCCCGCCATAGCCCGACAGAATGTTCCATGACACGCCGAACACCGCCCAGATCGGCACCAGCGTCATGATCAACTGGTAGTAGCTGTTGTGCATCAGCGCCGATGCCAGCAGGTACGCCGCCGCGACGATCGCCAGCGCGATGCCGTCGTGCTTCAGGCGCGTGCTTGCGCCGAGCCTCATGCACGTTCCGCCGAGCGGCCGAACAAACCTTGTGGCCGCAGCAGCATGATCAGCAGGAAGACGACGAAGATCAGGGCATTCTGCAACTGTGGCGGAAAGATCAGGGTGGAGCACTGCTGCACGATGCCCACCAGCAACCCGCCCCAGAACGCGCCCATGATGCTGCCCATGCCGCCCAGCACCACGCCGGAATACATGATCACGACATAGGCGAAGCCGATGAATGGATCGAACGACAGATAGGTCGCCATCAGACCGCCGGCGATCGCGGTGATGCCGCTGCCGATGCCGAATGCCAGGCGATAGGTGCGGTTGACATCGATGCCCATGTAAGTGGCGGCCGTGGGGTTGTCCGCCGCGGCGCGCATCGCCTTGCCCAGGGTGGTGTATTCCATCACCACGTACAACGCGCCGGCGACGACCACGGCGACGCCGCACGCGATCAGCCGGGCCTTGTTGAGGAACACGGTGGCGTCGCCATAGAAGCCGCTGATCAGGATGGCGCTCGACGCAAGCGGCGTGCGCACCGTCTGTGGGGTGGAGCCGAAAACCAACAGCCCGCCGTTCTGCAGAATCAGCGAAATGCCCAGCGTGACGATAAGCTGGCCGAACCGGCTGTCGCTGGTGACGCTCGCGGTGCGCATGCCGGATACCCGGCCGATGATGAATTGGTACACCAGCGCGCCGCCGGCAAACACGATCGGCCCGGCGCAGAGCGCACCAACGAACGGCCCGAGATCGGGGCCGAGGAACGCCAGCGCGCCGGTGACCGACACCAGATACAGGCTGCAGAACATGCCCAGCATCAGGAATTCGCCCTGGGCAAAATTGACGATTTCCATGATGCCGAAGATCAGCCCCAGGCCGACGCACATCAGGCCGTAGATGCAACCTATGGTAATACCTGCGGCGAGCGCGTTCAGTACGTTCTCGATCAGGGCCGAATAGTCCAAGTTCTGCCGTTTCCTTCCCGGTGGAGCGGGAGCACGCGGGTCGGTCCCGTGCCCTTGACGCGTTCGTCGTTCGCGCCGGAGAAAAGCACGTTACCGCGGCGGCGGAAAGGTCGGGGGCCAGGACAGGTGAGTGCGGAGGAAAGCCCAGCTCTGCAGCGGTTCGCGGAGTTGTTGATACGCTGGAATCGCTCGATCAACCTCGTCAGCCGCGGCGATATCGCGAATTTATGGACGCGGCATGTTGCCGACAGTGTTCAGCTTGCGAGGTATTGGGGCGACTCGCCGCCGGCGCGCGGGATCGACCTTGGTTCGGGTGCCGGATTTCCGGGGCTCGTGCTGGCGATCCAGTTTGGCGTGGCGTTCGATCTGGTAGAGCAAGATGCGGCAAAGGCGGCGTTTCTGCGGGAAGCGGCGCGGGTGACGGCGGCACCGGTGACCATTCACGCAACGAAGATCGAAGCCGCGGTGTTGCCGCCGGCGCCGCTGGTAACCGCGCGCGCACTGGCACCGTTGTCGCGGCTGCTTGGTTATGCGGAACGGCTGCTGGCACCTGGCGGCATTTGCTTGTTCCTGAAAGGCCGCGGCGTGGAGACGGAAATCACCGACGCCGCGCCGCGTTGGCACATGCGGGTCGAACGCTTCCCAAGCGCGACGGATGCTAACGGGATGATCCTGCGCATCTCGGAGCTGGCGGGTGCCGGTTCGACAGATGCCGGACAGCCTGATACCAGCGGTTCGGAGCAAGTTCGGACGGGGCGTCGATGAACGATCAGATGACAGTGGACCCGCAAGCGGTGCTGGACCGGCTGGAACAGCAGTCGGTCCGTTATGAAACGCCGTGCGGCGACGGCACGATGGTTTGGCACGAATGGGATACGTCCGGTGGCACCGCCCCGGTGCTGGTGTTGTTCCATGGCGGCGCCGGATCGTGGCGGCACTGGGCACATAACATCGAGGAACTGTCTCAGCATTATCGGTTGCTGGTGCCGGACCTGCCGGGCCTCGGCGAGTCCGCCTTCCCGCCGAATGGCGACGATGCGACAGAGGTGGCGGTGGTTGTCGCGGCCGGGATCGACGCGGTGATTGGGCCGGACACGAAGTATGATGTGGCGGGCTTTTCCTTTGGCGGCACGATGGCGAGCTGCGTCGCGGCGATCCACGGCGAGCGCGTTCGGTCGGTGACCATCATTGGGTCCAGCGGTGTTGGGCCGATCGGCAGTGCGGTGGAATTGCTAAAGGTGCGGCATCTGACTGGGGAAGAACGTGCGGCGACGCATCGGATCAATCTGAACCGCCTGATGATCGCCGATCCGGCGAAGATCGATACGCTCGCGGTGGCGATCCAGGATTGGAACACCGTGCGGTCGCGGCTGAAGACTCCGACTCTGTCGCGCAGCGGTGCGCTGTGGCGCGCGCTGGACAAGGTGCATGTGCCAGTCAACGGAATTTGGGGAGAGAAGGACGCGCCGGCCAATCCTCGTGCGCCGGAACGCATCGCGGCGATGCGCGCGCGGCGGCCTGATGCGGATGTGCGGATGATACCGGGTGCGGGGCACTGGGTTGCTTACGAAGCGCCAGACCAATTGAACGCCATCCTGCTGGAGATGCTGGCGCGAACCCGGCCGTAAACAAAGGAGGGACGCATCATGTCCGATGCGAGCGCGATCGAACGCGGGCCCGGCGAGATGATGGGAAACGCCGGTCCGGGTATGTTGTCCGGGCTGCGCGTAATCGAAATCGCCGACGAACGCGCCGAATACACTGGCCTGCTGCTCGCCGGTCTCGGCGCCGAGGTGGTGAAGATCGAGCCGCCGGAGGGCAACGCGACCCGTCGCATTGGCCCCTATCTTGACGACGAGCCCGGGTCGGAGCGTTCGCTGTTCTTTTGGAACTATAACCGCAACAAGAAATCCGTGGTCCTGGACTTGCGGGAAGGCCCGGCGGCAGAACACCTGCTGCGACTTCTGGAAGGTGCGGACGTTCTGCTGGACGCATCGTGCGGCGCATTGAACGTGGCGCTGGGCCTGGATCGCGCCGCTCTGGCTGCACGCTTCCCGGCGCTGGTGACCGCGCGAATGACACCATTCGGCGACGATGGGCCGTGGAAGGATTTCAAGTCGTCCGACCTGGTGCATCTCGCGCTGGGGGGGATCATGATGAACTGTGGCTACGATCCCGATCCGCATTTGCAGTACGACACGCCGCCGATCGCACCGCAGATCTGGCACGCGTATCATATTGCGGGAGAGCAGCTTGCGACGGGGATCGTCGCGGGGCTGGTCAATCGGCATCGGACGGGACACGGACAGGATGTTTCTGTCGCGGTGCATGAGGCGGTGTCGAAGAATCCCGAGCTCGACATCATGCACTGGGTGATGCGGCGCGTGCCGTTATGGCGACTGACCAACCGGCATGCGGTGGAAACGCCGAACCATTCGCCGAGTATATTGCATACAAAGGACGGACGCTGGTTCATCACGCATGGCATGGGTGCGCGCGACCTGAAGAACCTGGTGCCGTTGCTGACGAAATACGGAATGCAGGCGGATCTGCAGCCGCCTCCTCCGGATGCCGATCTGAAGGCGCGGCAAGTGCCGGGTTCCGCGGCGGGGGACGAGGCGCGCGCGCACATGCTCGACGTGGTGCAGCGCTTCGTGCGTGCCTGGACCTATGCCGACATGCCGTGGCGCGAGGCGCAGGACGCGGGGCTGCTGTGGGCTCCGCTGCGCAAGCCGCATGAGAATGCGCTCGATGAACACTGGCTGAAACGAAAGAGCTTCGCCGATGTGCCGCATCCGGAACATGGGCGGAGTTTTCGGTACCCGACGAGCAAGTGGCTGAGCACGAAGACGAGCTGGCAGGTGGGAAGGCGCGCGCCTCTGCTGGGCGAGGATACCGAGGTGGTGCTGCATGGAGCGATGCGGGTGCCTAGCGTGCCGGCGCAGCCTCGTGGGGTGGAGCGTCCGGTGGTGTCGGCGGCGCACGGCAAGCCGTTCCCGTTGCAGGGTGTGAAGATCCTGGATTTCGCTT